>JBKJZI010000073.1:0-28091 GCA_046715155.1 Chthonomonadales bacterium
CGCCGGGATCGTCGCGGTGAGTTTGAACTTGCCGCCCGGAGGAACGAGGCTGGGTTCCCCTTTTGCGGCGGTGATCTTGAGGAAATCCGAGCCGGCCGTGGAAGGTTTGCCTGAATTGCCCGCCGTAAAATTGATCTGGTCCAGCCAGGCGGCGTAAACTACCTTCTCCTTACCGTCGTCCTTCACAGTCTCGCGCTGCACCCAATAAAGCTCGGCCAATCCCGCGTAGTCTGTGTGATTGGGGGCAGAAGCCTTCAGATAGAGAACGCCCGGGCGCTTGAGCTCGGCTTTGACGGCTTTCTCTTGCTGCTCGGCGACAACTTTCGGCGTGAGCTGCTTCCCCACCTTGTCGGCCACCCTGGTGCCCGTGTCCAGCGCGGCTTTGGCGAGTGGCGCGGTGAGCCCCATCGACTGCGTGGCGGTCAGCGCCAGAATCGTGGTCTTGGCGCCCTGAGCGAGTCCGGTGACATTGGCGGTCACGAACCGCTTCATTTTTCCGACGGTGCTCGCAATGAATCCGCCGCCCTTCTTGGTTTCGAGATTCAATACGTCTTCCGGAATCGCGAGGGCGTATTCGCCCTTCTCATCCGTGTGGGCGTAGTCCACGATCTTCTCTTTGTCATCATAAACCACGACGACCGCGCCCTTAAGCGGCTTGCCATCCGCACCGACGACCTTTCCGGTTGCCCAGACCAACTCGTCCGAATAGGCGGCCAGGGGGAGAGTGAACAATATAATAGCGAGCGCAAGATACCTTGGAATCATGGGCTTTCCTTCCTAATAGATCGCGTTTTCCGGCCGTAGCGACCAGTAGTAGGACGCGGTAATGATACAGGGAGGTTCCAGCGGGCGAGGAAACCGTTCGGGTCTCGGGTATCGGGTATCGGATTCAGTTTGGTAATGTAAAGTGGTTTCGCATTTACCCGAAACCCGAGACCCTAACGCAATATTTCGCTGATCGGGCGGCCGTAGTCGGTGATGGGGACGGGGCGGGCGCCGGCGAAGAGGTTTTTCGACGGGTCGATTCCGAGGGCGGCGTGAATGGTGGCGTGGAAGTCGGGAACGGTAACCGGGCGTTCCACGGCTTTGCGTGACAGTTCATCCGTAACGCCGACGGCACGGCCGGTGCGGAGCCCTCCTCCCGCCAGGAGGCAGCTAAAGGCGGCGGATTGGTGCCCACGTCCTCCGCCGGAATCGAACTCGGGAGGACGCCCGAACTCGGTGGCTACCACCACCAGCGTTTTGTCGAGCAGCCGATTTCGCTCGAGGTCGAGGATCAGCGCGGCGAGGGCCTGGTCCAGGTCGCGGATAAGCAGGTGCTGCTTGAGCTGGCCATCGTTATGGGTGTCCCAGCCGGTTCCGTTGAGGAAGTTGAGGTTGAACGAAACCTCCACGAAGCGCGCGCCGGCTTGCACGATGCGACGCGCCGCCAGGCAGCGCTGGCCGAACTCGCCGCCGTAGGATTGTCGGCGTGTAGACGATTCGCGGGTGAGGTCGAAGACGTTCAGAAACCGGGGACCGGCGATGCGGAATCCCTGCGCGCTGACGGCGGCCTGGCCGGCGATGACCGGGTCTCGCGGATTCCGCTGCACATACTCATCTCTCAGGCTTCCAAGCAGCGATTCACGTCGCTTCTGACGGGCGGAATCCACATCCGGGGCGCGGACGAGTCCGTTGGGGCCGGTATCGAGCTGTGTCAGGTAAACGTAGCCATATTTCGGGCCGAGGAATCCGGGGTCGCGCATTCCGTTCGGATAGCCCATGACTACGTATGGCGGGACCTCCGGCGTGCGCGGGCCGAGCTCATGAGTGATGATGGAGCCGAGGGATGGATAGACGATGGTCTCGCTGGGTCGACGGCCGGTGTGCATCAGGTTGGCGGCGGCGGCGTGCTCCTCGTTAATGCCGTGCGTAATGGTTCGGAGAAGGATGCAGCGATCCATTACCTTTGCGGTAAGGGCCAGGTGCTCCGAAACGCGGATTCCGGGGACTGCCGTATCAATCGTCTCGTAGTAGCAGCCGGGCGTTTTCTTGCCGTCGCCGCGGCCCTTCGGATCGAACGTGTCGACATGCGAAGCCCCGCCTCCGAGCCAGATGAAAATGCAAGACTCCGCCTTGCCGGAGACAGGGTTCAGGGTACGGGGTTCAGGGTACAGGGTCAGCGGAGAAGCCAGCGCGGCTGCCGCCGTCTGGAGAAATCCCCGCCGAGTGAATGTCGAATCAGTCGTCCTGCTCATGGTACCACCACGAATTCGGGGGAGTTGACGAGGGACCAGAGCACATCCTCGAAGCGCTCGCGGAAGGCTTTGGTGAGGCGTTTGGTCGGCTCATCACCCGTTCGCAGCCGCCGTTCTTCCTGCATGCGGATGTGGGTCGATTCCGGGCTGAAATGGTTCGCCCACGATACGCGGGGATCGGGCCGGAGCTTGCCCGTGCCCTTTGCTGCTCCCGGAATCCTCCGGTTCCCGAAAGCAGGTCGCAGGTGGTCCTGGATGAGCTTGCTCTCTTTTTCGTTCGGCTGGCGGGAGAGAATCCGGAGGAAGGTCTCGCGCACAATTTCCGGTAGGGGGCGTTCCTGCAAGCAGAGCTCCGTGAAGGCGCTGTCGTCTGAGAGGCGTGTGATGCGCGTGCCCATGATTCCATTCGCCAGGATCAGCGTCTGCATGGGGGAGGGCTGGTCCTCGCGAACGGTGACCGGATTCTGCCGGGACTGCCGCCAGCCGAAGGTCGTGAGGACGTCTACGATGGATTGCGCCATCGGCAGGGCGAGTGACGGCCGGTCCCGCTCGTTAGAGATGGCGGTGAATTCCCATGCACGGCACGGAGTTCCGAGATTGAGGAACTGTTCGAGCGGGCGGTCGCCCACGGGGCTGAGGTTCAAGTCTTCACTCCCGAGCTGTTTGCCGACTCCACGGTGGAGGGAATCCACGAGCTGCTCAGCCGTCATTCGGCGGCGCGTCGGACCGGCGAACTGCGCTGCGGCCTTATCGTCTATCACGGGCTTGCGCCGATAAGCTCTAGAGTGAAGGATGAGTCGAGCGAGGTGTTTGAGGCTGTAGCCGCCGCGCAGCAGCTCGCGAGACAGGTATTGCAGCAGCTCGGGATGCTCGGACTTCGCGCTGCTCCAATCATCAGCAGGCTCCACAAGGCCGCGGCCCATGTAGCGCTTCCAGACTCGGTTGACCATCACCTGGGCGAATCGCTCGTTCTCCGGCGAGACGACCAACGCGGCAAGCTGACGCCGTGTCGCCACTCTCGTGGTGGTTGGCGCTTCATATCCGAAGAGAGGTATTTCCGGTAGTGCGTTCGGTGACAGCGAGGCGGTTCGGAGCGGTTCCGATGGCTTCACCAGATCTACAAAGGGCCAGGCGGGCTCGATCTTCTCGCCGGCTTTGAGGCTGATCTTGATGTTCGGCGTGCGGAATCCGTCGACCAGCTTCACGGTGCTTGTTTCCGGGATTCCGATCGGCTTGCCGGAGAGCATCGCCGCGAGGCTGTACAGGTCCTTCTGGCTGAACGGGTGGTTGGGAGCGTCATGGCAGCGGGCGCAGGCCATGTTCTGTCCGAGGAACGCCTGGGAAATGATCGTCGCCTTGGCGGCCATCGGAGAATCGTTCAGGGTCGCCTGCGCGAATGCGGCGGGAGCGCCCTGTACCGCGCTGCCTTCCATCTCGATCAACTCGGTGACCATGCGGTCGAGCGGAATGTCATCCCGGAAGGATTGGTGGAGCCACCAGCGGAAGGGGCCGGTGTTGTTCAGGTCAGGTTTCAAGATTCCGGGATTCTCGGCGAGGACGTCCTGCCAGTAGCTCACCCAGTGATCGGCCCAGCCGGGGTGATTCAGCAGCCGCTCGATGGCGCGGTAGCGGCGCTGGTTCGGCGGATCGGCCAGATACGCGCGAACCTCATCGGCAGTCGGGATCATCCCGATCGTGTCCAACGAGACGCGGCGAAGGAACGCCAAGTCGGAAATGACCGGATTCGCGACGATTCCGGCCGCTTTCTGTTTGACGGCAAGAAGTCGATCGACTACCGTATCACCTGGCGCAGAGGACTTCGTCAAATCCTGCGGAGAGCGCTCCTTCATCCATGCGCGGACGAGCTGATGGCGCTCGTTCCAGGCGGCGGCCACGTCGCGGCTGAGATTCCGACGGCGGACAATGTCCCCGTGGACGTGACTCCTGAATGATTTTTCCGAATAGGATTCCCACGCGGCGTCGGTGAGCAGGGGCGCGGAATTGCCTCCCAGAAGTCGCGGAATCTGCCCCGGCTTTCCATAGCTGACCGATAGCTCTCCAGGGAAAGGAGTAAGGCCCTTCCCGCCGATTACCGCGACCAGCTCGTAGGTATGCGGCTTTTCGTCTATTGAGAACCGAGCGACCTTCTGCTGATGCGGGTAATGGAGCGGGCGGATTCCGAGGATATCCACGAGTGCGGGCTCCGGCATCGGGTCGTGGCTCTCTTTGTTCGGCTTCTGCGGGTCCGTTGCGGCGACGACCTTACCGTCGATAAGCAGCCAGGCTGCGTTTCGAGCTCGAAGGCGGAAGTCATATTCACCCGGCGGCAAGGTGCGAGTGAGGGAAGCGCGGAGGACGAACGGCGTTGAGCGGTCCAAGGCAAGCGCATGCGGCGAATACTTTGTAGGCGTTCGGACAAAGGCGAATGCGGGCTCGTTGTAGGCTTCCGTCCGCAGACTTGACTCTGCTGAAAGCTCTTTTCCAGCCGGGATGTTCTCTAATAGCTCCACAAGAACGCGCGCAGAAGTCTGCGGCTTACCATTGATGGCGGCCAACGAACCCGAGGTGAGAACGAATCCGACCAGGACCGCAAGTCGTACAGCTCGCATGTTTCAATACTCCAGACTCTAGTACGCCTGCTACGCTTTCTGTTCGTCACAAAGGCGCTTTATCCTCCCAATTCGTTACTCGTGGCGGAGGGCTTCGATGGGGTCCATGCGGGCGGCGCGCATGGCGGGGGCTACGCCGAAGATGACACCGACGGCGAAGCAGACGCCGAATGCCATCCCTATAGCGCCGATGGTGACGAGCGGATTCAGCGCCGTGTAGGCCGCGACTATGAAGCAAATGCCCCACGCCGCGAAAGTGCCGATGATTCCGCCTACGGTGGCCAGGATGATCGCCTCGGTCATGAACTGCCAGAAGATGTCGCGCTGCGCCGCGCCGGCGGCTTTGCGGATTCCGATCTCGCGGGTGCGCTCGGTGACCGTGACCATCATGATGTTCATGATTCCGATGCCGGCGACGACGAGAGAGATTCCGCTGATGGCGGCTACGAGCGCGGTGGCGATGTTGAAGACCCGGAAGATCGCGCCGAGGAGCTGTTCCTGGGTTAGAAGGGCAAAATCCTCCTGGCCTTCGTGGTTCGCCATCAGCTTCGCTTTGACGGCGGCGAGCACCGGTTTGGGGGCGACGCGGAAATCGGTCTCGATAATGATACGATTGATCTGCCCGGCCTTGAACGCAGCCTTTGCCGCGGGATAAGGGATATAGATGGAGTTCGTAAAGAACCCCATGCCAAATAGGGATTCTTCTTCCGGTTCGAGGACTCCGATGACGGTAAAGTCGACCCCGCGGATTCTAATCTTCTCACCTACAGACCGCTTCTCGCCAAACATTTGCTTTTTCGGCACCATGGCGAGCACACAGACCTTGTCACTCTCTTGTCCGGTGGTGAAGAACGACCCTTCTATGAGCTTGCGACGCCGGATGTCGTAGATGCGCGCGCTGGAGGCGAGGACGATGGCGGAATAGCCGCGCGGCGTTTTGCCTTCGAGCCGTTCAACCGTGCCGAAGACAAACATCAGCGGCATGGCGCGCGTGACGCCCGGAATCCGCGCGAGGTCGGAGACGTCTTTCTCGGTCAGCGTCGAGATTCCGAGGGTGGCCATCATGTTGGGCTGACCGGAGGGGTCGAGCTTTCCGGGCAGGATGAACAGTACGTTGGTGCCCAGCGATTCCATCTGGTTGGTGATGTCCGCCTTGACGCCCTGTCCGATGGCGACGAGCAGCACCACGGAGCCGACGCCGATGACAATTCCGAGCATGGTGAGCGCCGAACGCAGCCAGCTCTCCCTCAGCGCTCGCATCGCGCTCGTCATGTTTTCAGCGAGATTCCGCATGTCCGTCCAATAGCTTACCTGTCCGCAGGAATACGCATCCGGTTGGCGAAGCTGACGACCGACGGCGGACGACCGACGACTGGGAGAAGCAATGCCTGTATTTGAGCTGCCGCTGGATCAATTGCGAACTTATACCGGACGGAATCCGCGGCCTGATGATTTCGACGCGTACTGGGAGCGTGGGCTCCAGGAAATGCGTGAGACGGATCCCCGGCCGGAGCTGATTCCGCACGATATTGCAAGCAAGGCTGCGGAGTGTTTCCATCTTTACTTTACGGGGGTGGGAGGGGCGAGAATCTACGCGAAACTTCTAAGGCCCAAAACGCCCGGGCCGCATCCGGCGGCGCTGATGTTTCACGGGTATAGCGGGAACAGCGGTGATTGGACGGACAAGCTCGCGTACGTCTCGGAGGGGTTTGTCGTGGCGGCCATGGATTGTCGCGGCCAGGGTGGACTATCGGAAGATATAGGAGGAGTGAAGGGGACGACTCACACCGGACACTTCATTCGCGGCCTGGATGACTCGCCCGAAAAGCTGCTCTATCGCGGAATCTACCTCGATACGGCGCAGCTCGCGCGCGTGGTGATGGAGATGCCGGAAGTGGATTCCGAGCGAGTCAGCGCAACTGGCGCTTCCCAGGGCGGAGCGTTAACCCTTGCTTGCGCGGCGCTCGAACCACGGCTTAAGAAGGCCGCACCGATCTATCCGTTTCTCTGTGACTATCAGCGTGTGTGGGAGATGGATCTGGCGGTGGGGGCCTACGAGGAGCTGCGGCGGTACTTTCGGTCCTTTGACCCTCGTCACGAGCGTGAAACCGAGGTCTTTACTCACCTGGGATACATCGACGCACAACACCTCGCGCCCTGGATTCAGGCCGACGTGCTGATGGCAACAGGGCTCATGGATACCATCTGTCCGCCCTCCACGCAGTTCGCCGCCTACAACAAGATTCGTTCTCGAAAGCGCCTGCTGCTATACCCCGACTTTGGCCATGAGAGCCTGCCCGGCGCGGCCGACGAAATCTTCACGTTCCTCTCCGACCTCTGATTCCATCGCTTCAACTCGTCCGTGGGAACAGACGGGCATGCGCAGCCGTCTAGCTTCCGCGATGAGTGCGTTTCCTCGAATGGTCAGCACGAAAGGAAAATGTCGATGCAGAATCTGACTCGCCCGGCGGCGAGGACGTTGGCCGGGCTCGTGGCTCTATCTTTGGTCAGTCCGTTGTTGGGCTGCGGGCGGCCTGACAACACGGTGGGCGCCGCTCCGCCGCAGGACTACGGCAGCGTGCCGGCTCCTCAACAGAATCGGCCTGGCATGAGCACCAAGCAGAAATTGGCGCTGCTGGCGGGCGCCGCTGCGGTGTACTACCTTTATCAAAAGCATAAGAATAAGCCCGGCGCCGGTCCGCAGGGGCAGTACTACCGCTCAAAGAACGGTCGCATTTACTACCGCGACTCGAAGGGCACGGCCATCTGGGTCACCCCTCCAGCACAAGGGATTATGGTCCCGGAGCATGAGGCGGAAAGGTATCGCGAGGGGGCCCGTCAGTCCGGCTTAGAACGAATCTATTCGGGCGCTCGCTGAGAAGGCACACGGTTATGGCTTTACCAAACTACCAAAACATAAGGCCGGCATCCGAAGACCCCCTTGGCGATCCCGCCGACCAGGAAGAGGGGATCCTTCCCGCCAGCCAGGACCCACTCGGTGATCCGGCGGACCAGATTCCAGCGGGCATGGACGTGAGACCGGCGAGCGAGGACCCCTACGGAGACCCCGCATTTGAGGAGTTTCAGGGCCGCTTGGGACAGCCCGATTTCACCGAGCAGGAAGCGCAGGGGTATTACGACCGCTTCGCGCGACAGCCCTACTGCCAGGGTCCGCAGTGTGAATATCTAGCGCAGATTCCGCCGGAGGACTTTCAACGACAGGCCCAACACGCGGCCGAGCAGCTCCCTCCGAGGGAACGAGAAGAGGTCGCCGGCGGGCTGCTGGGGGCGCTCAAGAGTCACGGAATAGACCTCGGCCAACTTGCCGGGATGATCGGATTGGGCTCTACGTCGCCGCAGCAAATGGGGGCGAACGACCTGTCTCGGCTTTTGGGCTGGACCCAGAAGAATCAGCCTGATGCGCTCGGTCAGGCCGTTGCCGATAAACCCTGGTTCATCAAGCAGCTTGGGAATCCGGTAGTCCAGGGGATTCTGGCGAAGCTGGCGCAGCGGTTCCTGGGAAGTCGGTAAGAGGGTTCTTGACGTAATCCTGAGGCACGAAGAATCCGGCCGCTTCTCGTCAGGGCAGGCGAGCGCCGGAATTCGTGCCTCCTACGAAATCAACGGCGGGAAAGCAGGTCCTTACAGGATGACGGCTTGACGAGTTGCGTTCCCGAAACGGCAGGTCAAGCCTCGTTATGCGTTCAGAATGACGTCAAGTACTAGCACACGCCCACTGTCACCGTAATCCGCCAGTGGATCCGACGCGGTGGACAAAACGGCGTCGAGCCGCCGCACTCCAAGTCGGAGCATGATCCGACGTCGAGGCGGTTGTCGTAGTTGACGGCTTCTGTACCTTCGGCTGGTTTTCTACCCATTTTCGGAGCAAAAGGTACTCAGGATCGTTGGGGGCGTAGCGGCGGCCGCCTTGATGGCCGTCTTCCTGGCCGTCCTGGATGTTCAGGGGCTTGCGGAGGATCTTGCTCTTCTCGATATCGCTCAACAGCACCTTGCTCTGAACGGTGCGGTAGTTGATCAGCAGATCTTTCACAGCGACGTAGCCGAATTTGTCGGGTGGTTCGAGGTAGAAAGTCGGCACCCGTCCGCGGACCCCATGGCAGCCGACGCAGGACTGCTGATCGGTACGCTTTTGGCGGCTCAATTCCGGCATGACGTAATCGCGGAAGTAGACGATGTCGTCGATCTGCGGCTTGGTGGGCTGCGGATCGCCTGAGGCGTTCAAAGGTACGGACGCATGTTTCTCGGACTTGATTGCGTTTAACAAGTCCGGCATGAACTTCTCGTTGCTCTGCTTCAGGACGTTTTCGATGACTTTCCGCAGCTCGGCATCCTTCTCGAACGTGAGGACCTCGGTCAAGGCCCGCAATACTTCCGGATTCGTGCGCAGCGCAGTTTGATTGGACATCTGGATGGCGATGGCCCGCGTCTGCGCTTTAGCTGTGGGCTTTAACGCGTCCAGGTAGAGCTGTAATGCGCGGTCTTTGATCGTCAGAGCCTCGTCCGGCTTCTGCTCGTCCTGCTTGTTCTGCGACACCAGAACGGTCGTCGGTCGTCGGTCGTCCGTCGTCTTTATTAGCCCCACCATCGCCGGGTTGAAGATGAGGAGCCATTCTACGCTGCGGATCCAGTAGTGTTCTTCGAGCGGATTCCGGAACTTCGGCGGGAAGTAGTGGCGGAAGACGATTTCCTTGTGGAGGTCCGGATTCTTCTGCATTACTTCGCCCAGGCGGTCGGCCAGGTACCAGGCGGCGTCCATCTCCCGGGTGACGCGCTGGCGCTCCGCCGGGTCGGCGATCTCGGCGATCTTTGCCGGTGAGACGTAATTGTCGAGTTTCGGGATGATGAGGTCGAAGAATGCGCGCTGCTGCTCCTCAGTCTGCGGAATCGCCCAATTCACCTGCGCCCAAAGGTTTATGATGGGGTCGGAGACCGCATTGCGCCGCGGGGGCTCCATCGCGCCCCGCTTCACCTGCTCTAGCTGCGGCTGCACCAACTCGGGCACTCCGGCAAGGCTGACCGTGCGCGGGTCGCTGACGGCGCTGGCGGCAAGCTGCCGCAGGTCGTCCGGTCCTTTCAGGGAGTAGTCGACCAGGAACGCGGTGAGCGGCTGGTAGGGTACCGATGTCCCGCCTTCTAGTCCAATCTTCACGCGATCCAGATTTCCATCTTTGGTCGCAGTCTGCAGATAAATCAACGCGGCTTTACCGATCAGCTCGCCGGAGCTGGGAGTAATGTAGCCCATCTGCCCTGGACCGCCGTCGCTGCCTGCCATAGTGAAGAACGTGCCGCCGACAGCTACGAGCCGTCTCGCCAGGAGCGTTCTGGAGGCGGAATCCGGGGAATCCAGCTTCTTGATTAGCGTCTCGAAGAGGGTCGCCAGCTCTTTGTACTGATGCTCTTTGGAGCCGTTCGCTTTGTGGCCGTTGACGATGAAGAGGGCCTGGCTTGAATAGCGGTTGCTGTTCTCCACTAGGGCGTTTGATTCCGGCCGTGTCAGCATCTTAACCCAGGCGGCATTCACGGACGAGCGGATTGGCGGATTCCACACCCACCACTGCCAGGCTGCCTTGGCCGACCAGGCGCGAACCGCCGGATGCGCGTCCTGGTTCATTGCCCGGTCGAATAGCCGGCCGAGGCGGGCGAAGTCGACCCGAGGCTCGGGCATCACGGCGTCGGCGCGCATGTTCAATGCCATCGCGGCGTGAGCGCGCGAGAAATCGTCGCCCTTCTCGAGCGCGATGAGAGCGGGCTGCCAGCCCTTATCGTCCAGCAGAGTCATCCGCAGGGCCCAGGTGGCGGCATCACGTACCGGCTTGGCAGTATCGCGGATTCCGACCATTATCGAAGGCACGGCGGATGCCGTGTGTGTGGCGCCGAGGCCGACGTAGGCCCAGTAGCGCACGAGCGGGCTGGCGTCCTTCGCTGCTTTCACCATCAGGTCCGTATGCTTCGGGTCCGCGTTCAAAGCCAGGGAGCGAACACGAGCTACCGTTGCTAGCAGGCTTTCACCAGGCTTTGGTGCGAAGTCGACTCGTGTGGGAATCCGTTCCTTGACCGGGAACAGACGAGCTAGTGCGTGAAGGGCGTATGAAGTCGTCACAAATCCGGTGATTGCCGCCCGGTTCCAGCGGCCGCTCGGTTCCTGCATGGCGAGGAGCGACTTCACAGCCTTCGAGACCGCCGGATCGTTCATTCCGTAACCGGCAGCCGTCAAGGCGGTGATTCCGAGGGCGGTTGGAGAGGGATCGAAATCCCGGTCGCGCTCGTTTCGGGTCCAGTTGCCAACGCCTTCGGTTTGGTAGCCCGGGTTGAAGCCCCAGGAGCCATCGTCGTTCTGAATAGCGCGGAGGCGACGCTCGTCGGTTAGCAGCGTCGAGCGGACCTGGCCCGCGAATTCTTTCACCTGCTCGGCCGTGTAGACCGGCAGCTTTTTTACTTCCGGCGTGCGGGGAGCGACCTCGGCGGTCTGGATGCGTGCTTTCTCCGCCCAGGTTACGTACTGCTCAATCGGAAAAACGCGGTTGAAGAAATCCAGGCGGAGGGCGATATCATCCGTGTAGCGCGGGTCTACCTTCAACACCTCGCGGGCCTTCTGTTCCATCGAACGGAAGTAGACCGGATCGCCCGTCTTTTGCCAGGCGGTCTTCAGAATCTCGGTGGCGAAGAGGTAGACGACCACCCTGCCAACGTTGGAGCCCTTGTCCGCCGCGTTAATTCCACCTGGGTCGGCCGTCTGCAGGACGTAGTTGGCGGTGCGAATCTGCATCACGGAGTGGAGCGCGCGGGGTTTCGCGACCCGTTCCGCATTGACGATGTTGAATCCGGCGGCTCGTGTTCCGGCCGGGCCGTCGCCGACGTCCAGCGGGGCGAGGCTCGTATTGTTAGCCGCTTCTTTCAACACGTTCGTGGGGCGGAGGCACTCGTACATCACGGTTTGGAGGTGCCAGTAGTTCTGGATGTTCTGCGGCCGGTAGCCGGCGGCGATAGGAACGGCGGGCCCCCATACTCCGGACTGCGTGTGGCAGCTCATGCAGTTCGTGCCCATCATGTTTCCGGAGTCGCGGATTCGGCGCTCGATGCTGGCCCCGCGAGGGCGGTTTGTCAGCCACGCATCCACCTGCCCGATGTGGGTGTACATCCCCTGACGGATCGCCATTTGCGGGTCCGTATAGGGGGGAGGCGGCACGAGGCGAACCTGGAGCTGGTAGCCGGGCGCGTTGGCTTCCACGCGGAGAAAGTAAGTCTCGCCCGGATAGAGCATGCGCGTGATGTTCGCCCGATGCTCTTCGTCTTGCTGGTGGACGCGCTCGTTCGGGTCTCGACCTACGTGACCATCCACCGGCTTGTTCTCGTTAAAAAACTTGCGCGGCTCCTTGCCGAAATACTCGGAAAGTGGTTGGAGGGATGATCCGACAGATCGGTCTGATCGGGGGGATGGTTCCAGCGAATATGCTCGAATCCGGGCGGCGAGTACCTGGCCGGGCATGGAAAGCTGGGCGGTGAGGAGGCGGGGCTCTTTGCCCCTATACTCGATGCGGAACCAGTCATCGCCGGAGCGGCCGACCTTTCCGTTGTCGAAGAACTCCACATCGTCGGCGCCGCCGGTGACTTCGATGAGTGTTGAGTGTTGAGTGTTGAGTGTTGAGGAGAGCGGGAGGTTCTGGGCTTGCTCGGGGGTGTCGTTCGGTTCGCATTCGATTACCGTGCCGAGTTTGGCCTGCTCGGAGTCCGTGCCCACATTTATGGGTTTGACGCTAACGCGAACGGGCGCAACGGTCCCCTTGGGCCACGGTGTGGACTTCGGAACGGAGGCCATCTGCGGCGCGCCGCCCTTCTCGCGCCACCGCGGGCCGTCGCCGACGGGCGGCTCGTCCGTTACGGGCGTGAGCTGTAAGACGTACTTGCCAGTCTTCGGAGCGCGGTAGATCAGATAGACGTCGGGGTCCAGCGCGTGGAGTACTTTCCGCCAGTTTGCAGTAGGCAGCGTGTAGATTCCAAAAGCGTCCGCCTTCCGCGCCCCGTCCCGGATTAGGATTCCGTCCGAATGGGCCAGGGTCCATTCGGCTGCTATCCGCCCGTTCGGCGGCAGGGACGCATGGCGGGCCAATCCAACACTGATCTCGACCGTCTCGCCCTGCTTGAGCGCGTAGGTAGTTTTCCAGATGTCGGATAGCGCAATCGTGCCGGATTCCACCTTCGCCTCCTGCTTGACTTTTATGGGAGGAAGGGTGACGACAGGACGAGAGGGCTTCTGAAATGGTTTGCTGACCACGGCGGCGCCGCCCACGAGCGCCGAGCCGGATAGCGCGACCAACGCGAGGAAAACGAAGCGGAATCGGGCGCTGCGGTCCGTCAAAAACATGAAGCAGTCTCCTGAAGTGGAACGGAGTATCAATTGAACATTATACAACAGGCAACGGAATGGAAGGAGGAATCGGTTTGGCGGGAATTGAGATAGCGATGAGCTGGCTATGGTAGAATGAGTTCGAGAGGCGCAATGCAATGACGGTGAAATTGGATTTGAATTCGCAAGAAGAAGCCCGATTGGTGGCTCGCGCCAACGAGGCGGGCCTGTCCGTTGCGCAGCTACTCCAAAGGATGATCGCCGGGCTGGCTCACCGCTCGACGCTCTCAGAGGCGGAATACCTGGACGATCTGCCAGCAATCAGGCCACAGATACAGGCAAAGATTGCTGTTCATAAAACGCGGGCCGGGCGTCTCGCTTTTCCCAACATCGGAGAGCCTGATCTGGCCGACGACATTGCCTGACGGCATGCCGGAATATCCCTGGTACGTTGCCGGAGAATTCGACAACCTCCAACAAGGCGACTTGTTCTTCAATTGCCCCGTTCCGCTGCCGGATTCCGCGGTCTATCTTGCCATTCTGGCCGCTAAGCAAGCAAACGATCTCGTCAACGTTACGACCGAGCTGCTTATTGCTACAGCGGACATCGTAGTGATGAGCCAGTCGTGTGATCTCGCGCGACCGGATTGCACGCAGGTTCTGGTATGCGCGCACCAGGATGCATCTGCATACAGCCGGGACCGCCGTTCGGAGATCGCAAAGGATCGCTACGTCGCCCTACATATGATCGAGGAATGCGATCTTCGCGTATCACAATTTAGTCAGAGAGTTCTCGACTTCCGGACCGTTTACGGACTTCCTAAAGACTACCTACTTGCGATCGCTCAAGATCGCGGACCACGCGCTCGTCTCCTTCCTCCGTACCGCGAACACGTGGCTCAGGCATTTGCGCGATACTTCATGCGCGTCGGCCTGCCGCGGAATCTGAAATCCGGCTAGCCGCTCGAGCGCGAATGAACGGATCGTCAGTCACGCATTCGTTGGTCATCGGATTATCGGGTTACCGACAACGTGATAGTGCGACTGACGCCTGCGAGGGTTACGCGGATGTTATTGCCCTCCACTTCGACGTCGCGGACACCGGTAGTACCCGGCGGAATGGAAGCCAGGAAGGCGCCGTAGCCGATGGTTTGCTTTCCCTTTGCCGAGATCCAGCGGTAGGTGGGGGTGCGGAACATGGAGCCCATTTTGACGGCGTCGCGGCGGGAATCCGGATAGGGCGTGGTGCCGAATTCCATTCCGCGCACCACGGCGCGGCCCAGCCAGGGCTTGCCGCTGCGGAAGTGGTTCTCCTCCCAGTTGCCGACCCACGGCCAGTCGGCGCGGGGCCATACGTACCCGGCAAGGAGGCCGCGCTTGACGTTTACGGCCGTGACCCATCCCCATTTTTCCTTCGGGTCCAGGACAGTGGCCGTATAATCGCTGTTCTTTCCGCCCTTTGGGTATTCGCGCAGATCTACGTCGCCGCCACTCTTGAGAGGCGCATTGGGCCACTGAAAATTCGCCCCTCGTTTCAGCCGTTCACCTTTGCTGAACTCTTTCGGGTAGACGGAGCTGTCTTTACCAGGCATGTCGAAGAAGGTGGCGCCGGCCTCGAGGAAGGGAGGGCCGAAGGAGGGGTGCTGCTGCCAGCCGATGGGCCGGTCGATTCCGTCCAGGTTTTCGATGCTCTCATTGATCCAGATGGCTGAGGAACCGGGGCGCATCCGGATCGTCCGGGACACGTTCATTCGCGCCATTGGCAGGTGAGTGGAGTAGGCGAGGTGAGAACGGCTGCGGCTGGTGGCTCGCCAGTTGACGCAGGGGGCCTCTCCGTGGACCGGCATTCCGGCGGCGGTCTCCGGGGCGGATGGCGCGCCGAAGAAATCCACGCAGATGTTGTGGCCGAGGATGCAGGACAGGAGCTGCGCCGCCGGTTTGCCGCCGTAGGCGGCCGGGTCCTGCTGCCAAACGCCCGGTTCCACGCTCTGCCAGGGCGGCAGCCAGAACGGATTCAGCCCCGCGCCGCGCCCGGAGTTCAGCGTCATGCTCGCGATGTGCCCGCCGCCGGGGGTGATGACCACGGACATGCGATTATTGCGCAGTGTCCATGCGCGCCGGCCATGGTAACTCGTCCCCTGGCCTATAGCCACCGCGGTAGATAGCAGTACGCCCGCGACTATTGCCGCCGTGCGGAATCCTCGTTGCGTCGCAAATACCATCCCTGTCTCCTCGCTCGCGAATTGTCTTCGGCTTCGACGGTGAGTATGGCCCTTCCTGCCTCATGGTCCATCGTAATCGTAATCGTAATCGTAATTGGTCTTGGAACGGCCGATTACGAGTACGATTACGATTACGAGCAGGAAACGCGGCTGAAGTGTCAGAATTCGGTTGCGCGAACATAGCAATCCCCTGAAGGAGCCGTCATGGCAGTACCCACTTCGTTCCTTTCTGAGATAGTTGCCGTTTTCGGGCACCCCGTCGCCGAGAACCCCACGCAGTATATGCACGAGAAGGCGTTCGAGGCGCTCGGCTTGCAGTGGCGATATATAACGCTCGACGTTCCGGCCGAAAAGTTGGACGGCGCTGTCAGCGGGATGCGGGCGATGAACTTCGCGGGCGCAAACTGCACGATTCCACATAAAGTCGCGGTGATTCCGCTGCTCGATACGCTCACGGAGACAGCGCTTAAGATCGGCGCCGTAAATACGATCGTTCGGTTGGCTGATGGACGTCTGCTTGGGGAAAACACGGACGGCAAGGGGTTCATCGAATCAGTTCGCGAGGCCGGTCTGGAATTGAACGGGACCAACGCGGTTATTCTCGGCGCGGGCGGGGCGGCTCGGGCCATTTCCACCGAGTTGGCGATTGCGGGGGCGCGGCATATCACTATTGTGAATCGAACCCCGCACCGCGGGTCGGAGCTGGCGCAGCAGGTGATCACTCGGACCGGAATCGAGAGTGCGAGCTACGAGTGGAAGGGCGAAATAGACATTCCGCCGGAAACCAACCTCGTGGTGAACGCCACCAGCATCGGGCTCTTCCCGAACGTCGCCCAGGCTGTGCCCGTCAACTATGCATCTATCCGCAGCAGCATGCTCGTCTGCGACGTGATTCCGAATCCGCCCGATACGCCGTTCCTCAAACGCGCGAGGGACCAGGGCGCGAAAACGCTAGACGGACTGGGGATGCTCGTCTACCAGGGAGCGATCGCGTTCAAGATGTGGACCGGCAAGGACGCGCCCGTGGACGTGATGCGAAATGCGCTCGAGGAAGTCTTCGCTGCCTGAATCGTCCGCGTGTTCGAACGGCCGAACACGAGATCGAGGACGAACTATTACAGCACGCCTCAACCTGAGAAAGGGTTAGGACATGCGCATTGATTCGAACAAGTACGCTGCTCTTCTCTGCCTCGCGCTGCTCGTCGGATGCGGTCCGAAGAAGGAATCCGGCACTACCGATTCCTCTAAGGATCCGGGAGAAACCGGCACTGGTGGTAAGGTCGTCGGAGTTTCGCTCTCCTCGCGGAATCACAACTTTTTCCTGGGGATGGAGCAGGGCGTGACGGATGAGCTGAAGGCGCAGAATCTGACCGCCGACACGATGGTCGCGGAGGATTCCGCATCCACCCAGCAGCAGCAGGTCGATACCTTCATCCGCAAGGGCGTAGCCGCAATCGTTATGGTGCCGGTGGACGCTCAGCAGGCGGCTACGGCTGTGGAAGAGGCCAACAAAGCGAATATCCCCGTGTTCTGCATCGACCGCCGTATCACAACTGGAAATGCAGAGGTGACCTGTACGGTGGAGACCGACAATGTGGCTATGGGAGAAGAAGCAGCTAAGTACGCGCTGAAGCTCCTGTGCGACCGACGCAAGCTTAATCCTGGAAGTCCGAATGAGGTCAAGACGCTGAAGACGACGGTGGTCCACAATTGGGGACTGGAAGCCGCCAGCTCGGCTCAAGATCGTGCAAAGGGGTTTGAGAAGGTCTTCAACGCGACGAATACGCCGAATGTGAAGGTGCTCAAGGCGGTCGGCAACTTCAACGCCAAGACCTCGCAGGAGATTCTCGGCCCGATGCTCACAGCGAATCCGGGAATCGAGCTGGTCTACAACCACAATGACGACAACGCCATCGGAGCTCTGAACGCGATCCTGGATGTGAAGAAGGCGCGCGGCGCGGCCGGCGACCCGAAGCGGATTCTGATCGTCGGGATGGATGGAAACAAGCCGGCCATCGAGGCGATCCGCAAGGGCGACATCGAGGCCACTGTGTCCCAGCAGCCGATCGAGATGGGCAAGGTCTGCGTACAGCAGGTCAAAAAGGTGCTGGATGGCGGCCAACCGGACAAGCAGTACGTCCCGATTCCGCACATGCTGATCACCCAGAAGGAAGCTCAGGACAAACAGGGCCAACTGTGGTCCGACCAGCTCCGCGGCGCGCGCTGAATCCTTCCGCCTGATTGCATCCCGTAAAGACGCAATTTTGGACTGCGGCGGCTCGACACCGCTTTGTCTATCGCACCGGAATCCGTCTCGGTAGACAAAGCGGTGTCGAGCCGCCGCAGTCCAAAGACGTTACGGTACTGGATAATCTAATCCGATTCCCCGAATGAAACGCTTGCTCTCCAACCATATGGCGGAGGTCGGTCTCGCCGTCATCATCATTGCGTTGATGGCGTACCTTGCCTCACGCCAGTCGCTTTTCCTCTCGGCGGGGACGGCTGCGCAGATCTTTAAGTATTACAGCCCGATGGCGATGCTGGCGCTGGGGATGACCTTTGTGATCCTGACAGGCGGGATCGATCTGTCAGTCGGGTTCGTGATGATGTTGGTAATGTTCGCCATCGCAGCGCCGATCCGGGATAATACTGCCCTATCGCCTATGTTGGCACTCGGGATCGGGGCAGTCGCCGCGGTCGGGACAGGTTCGTTGATCGGCGGGACGGTTGCCTATCTCAGGATTCCGGCATTTATCGCGTCCCTTGCTGCGATGGTGGCAGCCTACGGTGTCACGCTCATCCTCAGCCAGAATCAGTCGATTGGGAATCTGCCGGAGCTGGTGACGTGGCTCGGGAACACCAGTTTTGGCGCGGAATCGTTTCCGCTGATGATGCTCGTGGTTATCGCCGCCTTCATACTTGGGTCGTTGGTGTTATCCAAGAGCGCCTTCGGCCGGCACATTTACGCCGTGGGGTCCAACCGCGAGGCCGCGAGGCTTAGCGGAATCAACGTGCTCCGAACGGAGTTCCTGGCTTATCTGATTCTCGCGCTCTGCGTCTTCATCGCCGCCTGGATGCAGCTCGGAATCAACCGCAACGCCGACCCCAAGGTTGCGCTCAGCGACAATCTGGAGCTCAACGCGATTGCCATCGTCGTGATTGGGGGAACAAGCCTGGCAGGGGGTCGAGGAACGCTGGTAGGAACGGCGCTTGGTTGGCTTCTGCTCTCCCTCATCTTCTATGGCCTGCCGCTCATCGGAATCAACGAGCCCAGTTACAAAAAGCTCATTCAGGGCGGAATCATCTTCCTCGGCGCGGTGCTCGATGCCCTGCAAAGGCGGTACGCCCGGCAGTAAGTCTGTGTGGATGTGTGGGTGTGTGGGTGTAAGGGCGGGCTAACTTCCTTGAGCCTGTTCTATACTATCTGCTAGAGCAACTATCCAAAATACAGAATCCAAATTCGATTATGTCAACTCCTCTGGTAGCAGTCGTGGGACGCCCGAATGTCGGGAAGTCAACTATCTTTAACCGCCTGGCGGGGCGGCGGATCGCGATCGTCGATGATATGCCGGGGGTTACGCGCGACCGGCTTTATGCTTCCGTTGAGTGGCGGGGGCGGCATTTCACGGTGATCGACACCGGCGGAATCATCCTCAACCACGACGACCCGCTCGTGAATCAGGTGCGCGCCCAGGCGGAAATCGCGATGGAGGAGGCGGACGCCATCGTCTTCGTCTGCGACGCTGCCGATGGGGTTACCGCTGCAGACCGGGACCTGGCGGACTCGCTTCGGGGTTCGAAGGTGCCGGTTTTCCTGGCCGTCAATAAGGCGGACAACACGCGGCAGGTACAGGAGGCGGTTGAGTTTTACACCCTCGGCATCGGCGAGGTGAACACGGTTTCGGCGGTTCACGGCCACGGAGTCGGCGATCTGCTGGACAAGGTGATCGAGGTGCTCCCCAGGTCTCCGACCGCAGATGAAGACGAGGACACAGTCCACCTCGCGATAATAGGCCGACCGAATGTCGGCAAGTCCTCGCTCATGAACGCCGTGGTCGGGGAGGAGCGCACCATCGTGAGCCCGATCCCCGGCACCACGAGGGATGCCATCGACACGCCGATCGAGCGCGACGGACAGAAGATACTGCTCATCGATACGGCCGGAATCCGCCGCGCCGGGAAGGTGCAGGGCAGCGTTGAGTACTACACGGTCCTGCGCGCCAAGTCCGCCATAGACCGCTGTCACGTGGCGGTCATAGTGATCGATGGTGAGGCGGGACTGATGGATGGGGACAAGCGTGTGGCAGGATTGGCTAACGACGCGGGGCGCGCGTCCGTGATCGTCGTGAATAAATGGGACCTGGTGGAACCACAAGTGGCGGAGGGAGGGCGGGCGACCCGCCCACGGATGGAGGAGTTCACCCAGGAACTGCGCGACGAGATGCCGTTCTTGTCCTACGCACCCATCATTTTCACGTCTGCCAAGTTCAACTTCAGCATCTCTGAAGTGATAGAGACCGCGCTGGAAGCGGCCGCCAGCCACGCCCATCGGATTCCGACCGGCGAGCTAAACCGGCTCATTCGTGATGCCGTCGAAGACCACCCACGCTCCCAACGGGGCCGCCAGCTCAAGGTCTATTACTCCACTATGCCCCGTGTACAGCCGCCGACCGTGCTGATGTTCGTGAACGACCCCGACCTCATGCACTTCTCCTATCTGCGCTACCTCGAGAACCAGATTCGCAATTCGTACCCTCTGGAGGGCACTCCCATCGTCATCCGCGCTCGGAAAGCTGAGAACGTCGAACGCTCCGCCGCATAGACTGGGCTACCCCGTGGATAATCCCGCCGCCGACCCGCGCCCGCCGGACACACTCACGCTTGAGGAATTGCAGGCGCTGGGATTTGCCGACGCGGAGAGAGCTCTTCGGATTCTGAAAGCCTTACCGGGAAGCGGCGTACCAGACGATGTGGTGGCCGATCTTATGCCTTCCCTTCTTGAGGCGCTTGGCCGCTCGCCCGACCCTGACCGTGCGTTGATCAGCTTCGACCGCTGGTCCAATGCCGTCACCAGCCGCTACACCCACTTCCAATACTTGATAGGTCATCCGGCCGCGCTCGACATCTTCTTTACGGTGTGCGGCACGAGCCAGCTCTTTTCCGACATTCTGATCCGGAATCCGGAGTACTTCGAGATTCTGGCAAACCCGGGAGTTCGTGGCGGTGTGAAGTCCGGCGCCGTGCTCTATCGCGACCTTTCGTCCTTTGTGGACTCCGTAGTACGCGCCGAGCTGAAGCTGGAAGCGATGCGACGATTCAAGCAGCGAGACATCCTGCGAATCGGGGCGCGAGACATTCTCGGCCTGTCGGATATGCCGTCCACTGCCCGTGAATTCTCCAACCTCGCGGACGCCGGCGTCCAAAAATGCTATGAACTGGGCCTTCGCGAAATCGCTCCTGCCGCGGAATTTCAGCCGTCGTTTGCCGTAATTGCAATGGGGAAGCTGGGAGGGCAGGAGCTTAACTACTCCAGCGACATCGACCTCATCTTCGTGATGGGAGATGAGGACGATGATGGCAATTCCGCGTTCGCCCATAGGCTGGCCGAGTTCGTGGTCAACGGTCTATCGCGCAATTTGCAGAACGGCCATCTGTTCCGCGTCGACATGCGCCTTCGCCCGGAAGGGCGGTTTGGCGCGCTTGTGCGGACATCAGCTTCGTACCGAGCCTACTACGAAAGCTGGGCCGAGCCCTGGGAGCTGCAGGCGCTCATCAAGGCAAGGTTCGTGGCCGGGGACCCGCGGCTTGGCGAGACGTTCATGTCCATGGTAGGCCCGTATGTCTACCGCCGAAGTATCGAATCCGAGGTACTGGAATCTATCCGCCGAAACAAACGCAGTATCGAGCGGAAAGCGGAAATACAGAATCAGTCCTTAACCAACGTCAAGCTCGGAGTGGGCGGAATCCGCGATATCGAGTTTCTAGTTCAGAGCCTCCAGCTTCAACTCGGCGGGCGGAATCCGTTGGTTCGTACCCCGAACACACTGGAAGCGATATCAAGATTGCGCCATGCCGGCGCGTTGTCCGCGGATGAGGCGGCGGAGCTGACCGAAGACTACCAGTTCCTCCGCAACATCGAGCACCGTCTCCAGATCCTCTATGAGCTTCAGACGCAGACAATGCCCACCGATCCGGCGGAGCGGCGTCTCCTCGCGCGGCGAATGGGATTTCCGGACGCAGAGTCCTTCAACGCCGAGTACAGGCGACGAACGGCCCGGGTACGAGAGCATCTCGAAGAGATCTTCTATGGAGGACGCCAGGAACCGGAAACGGGAGATGCGCAAGAGTGGCGAACTCTGCTTGAATCATCTGAGACCGCCGAGGCCGCGGAACAGATCGAAGCACGGCTCGCCGCCCTGGGATTCCGCGAGTCGGACCGAATCCGCCGCCTCATGCTCGCCGACGTGACCGGCACGCAGTACGGGCGGGCTCGGCCGGAGGCACGCGGCCTCTTCATAGAGATGGCGCCGTCACTATTGGCGGCGTGCGCCAGAACCGGCGACCCGGACCGGGCGTTCGAGGCGATTGACGCATTGGCTCTCGCGTTTCCCAACCGGGCCGAGCTCTATCGTTCGCTCCTGGAGGGCGACGAGCTGCTCGATCGTCTCTGCCGCCTGGGAGCCTCCGGCCTGCCACTGATTCAGAGCCTCGCGCGACATCTCGAGTGGATGGACCTGCTTGTAAGCGAGGAGATGATCGAGCCAGGGCCCAAGGGGAAGGATTCCGTCCTTTCCGAACTCAGGGAACGAATTCCTAAGCGTCGCATTAAGGAGTCGGATTCCGGGGACGGCCGTTTATGGGATGCAATCGCACTCTTCTTACAGCGCGAGCGTCTTCGGATCGCGGCAAGGGACATATGGGGCGAGATTCCGTGCGCGGCGGTGGGCAAGGAGCTATCCGCGGTTGCCGATGCGGTAGTCGACAGCTTACTGGATTGGGGAATTACGCACGTGCTCCTGCGGTACCCGGCGGAGGCTGTGAGGACTACTCTGGAATCGGTTGCGGTTATCGGACTGGGTAAGCTCGGCGGGGCGGAATTGGGCTACGGCTCGGATTGGGACATTCTGCTGGTGTTTGACGATACGATCTCCGAGGGAGATACGAATTCCGAAGTCTATCCTGCCCTTAACCTCCTGGCCGAATTTATGCTGAATGCTGCCCAGGACCTCCGCACGCGAGGCGCTAAGGTGGAGATCGATCCGCGATTGAGGGCGGAAGGCCGTTTCGGGGCCCTCATCCGGTCGGTGGGTGAGTATGGGGCCCATTACCGGGGTGAGGCGCTTACGTGGGAGAAGCAGGTCTTAACCAAAGCCCGATTCTGCGCCGGCAACGCGGGAACGGGCCGCGCCTACCAGGAGGGGGTCAATGGCGCCATTTACTTGGGATCGCTTTCCGATGAGGAGCAGCAAGAGATTCAGCAAATGAAGCGGCGGATAGAGAACGAACGGCTGAAGCCGGAGCAAGCTGATTCAGACCTTAAGCTCGGCCACGGCGGATTGAGCGACATCGAATTCACCGCCCAACTTTATCAGATGCGAGAGGGCTGGCGAAATCCGGATGCCCGCGCGACAGGGACCGCAGAAGCCTTGCTCGCCCTCGGCGCGTCAGGCGCTTTGCGCGGGCCTGAGGCTTCGCGTCTCGCCGACAGTCACGCGTTCTTGGCCTGTGTACGGAATCGGATTTCGCTGCGAGGTTCTTCCGCTTCCGATGTTCTGCCGGAGGAGCCTGCTGAGCTGCGAGCGGTGGCCGTCGGTTTGGGATTCACGGATTCCGGCACAATTCAGGCGGAGTGTGCGCTTAGATCAGAGGTCACCACTCGCATGAAGGAAACAAGGCAGCTAATCGACCGCCTTTTCTACAGCGTCCCCCCTCCCGCCGGGAAGGAATAAGAATCGCCAGCCCACAGAGTCTGCCTTCGTAGACTCGGAGAAAATCTGGTTTCGACTCGTTTTCCGCCATGACACCTGTCCTCATATTGATCGGCAGTTACATACTCGGCAGCCTCCCATTCGGGCTGCTTATTGCT
Organism: Chthonomonadales bacterium; assembly: GCA_046715155.1. Lineage (GTDB taxonomy): Bacteria > Armatimonadota > Chthonomonadetes > Chthonomonadales > CAJBBX01 > JBKJZI01. The sequence goes on from JBKJZI010000073.1 coordinate 23,520, forward strand.
CGTTGGTGGGCTGGAATCGATGTGAGGGAGCACGGCTCAGGGAATATCGGTGCAACTAACGTTTACAGGGTAGTCGGTAAGCCGGCCGGCGCGCTGGTCTTCCTGTTGGACGTGATGAAGGGCTATGTGCCTCCCGTTGTCGCTACCTCTCTTGGGCTCAACGCCTGGTGGGTCGTGGGGGCCGGATTCGCAGCCATTATGGGGCATAACTTCTCGCCGTTTCTGGGATTCAAAGGCGGGAAGGGTGTCTCGACCAGCCTCGGAGTGCTTTTTGGTATTGCGTGGAAGGCGGGGCTGACCGCGTGGGCTGTGTGGGGGCTCGTCGTCGGAATCTCCGGCTTTGTCTCACTAGGCTCCATCGTCGCAGCGGCGATACTTCCGTTTTTGACCTGGCTATTTCATCCGGGCGACTGGGCGCGGCTGACGTTCTGCGTCGTGGCAGGGATCTTTTCCATCTACAAGCATCGCGGCAACATTCAGCGTCTTCGCAACGGCACCGAGCTCGGATTCCGCAGTAAGCCGCCCGAAGGGGCCGACGAAATGGGGGAGCCCGAAGAACAGGCTCCCCCCGCCGACTCCGAGACTAGAGAGCAGCCCGGCGAGTCTGATAGCCTTTGAGGGTCTTCTCCACCAGCTCGTCCAGCGTCTCGCGCTCCGGGCGGCGAACGACGATCTCGCTCCGGCCCGCTTTACCCTTCGGCTCGGAGACCAGCACTGCCCCCGAATCCGTCAGCTCGACGACCACGCTGACCTTTGCCTGATAGGACTTGCCGTTATGGGTCTGCGGCACGGCGGCTGCCGTCACCGCCAAGGCCCACTGGCCATTCTTCGGCCACTGCCGGGTAATGGTGAACGATTCGTTGCCCAGAGCTTTGAACTTGAGCGGAATCGACGTGCGCTTCCCGTTTACGATCCCCTCGGCGGTCCCCGAGAGCGAAGAACCGGGTCCATGGCAGCCTTCCGCCTGGAAGACGAGGACGGCGTTCTTCATGCGCGCGTCGCGCGGATTGGGCATTTCAACCCACAGGCTGAATCCGCCCGCGTAGGCGGCGGTCGCGTAGACGGCCAGTGCGCCGGCAAGGGCGGCGATTTTGAACTTCATGGTTTTCACTGCTTGACTCCTTTGTTCTTCGGTTGAGCGACGTTTTTGTTGAGTCGCATGACGTTGACTGCGAGATTTCCAAAACTGAACGCCTGGACCGGATAGATTGTGAGCTCGATATCGTTCTTCCAGTCATCCAGGGCGCTCTGGTTTCCGGCTTCGATGACGGCAAGCGTGGCCGTCTTCGGCGCCGGAACGAGGCGGTGAAGCGCTTGATACACGCGCTTCTTGTCTTGCGGCTGGACCCGCTGCAGCAGGTGCCACAAGGTGAGCGAATCGCGTGTCCTGGCGAAGTTCAGTACCGTGTCGATCTCGGCGCTGCCTCCGCCCGCGAAGTCGAACTTCTTGAGCGCATCCACCAACTGCGGATGCGCATTCTGGTGATACGGCGTTCCGGGGGCGATTCCGGGCTTCGTTACACACGACATCATCGCCGGCACGTGGGAAGCGCGCCCGGCTATCTCCATGGCGACCCACCCGGAGATCACGTGAAGTAGGCTGCTGCCGTCGGGAAGGGCCTTGAGCGTGTACTCGCATCCAAGGTCCACCGCCGTCGCGGAGGCCGTTTCCACCATGAACAGCCTCGGAGGGGCGTTTACCTTCGCGTGCAATTCGCCACGCTCCAGGTGAAGTTTGTGCTCGTTCGGTACGGAGTTAACCAGCGATAGCCGGGAATTAGGCTTGACGTCCGCCTGACCGATGTTCGCGATGGTTACCCGGGCATGAGAGGTTGAATTGGTTTCCAGCCATTCGCCCGCCGCCATCCGTCCTTTTCCTTTGAGCTCACGTCCGCCGATCATCGGCGCGCCCTTAAGCGCCGCGACCTGGAAGGAACCACGCCCTTTTGGGACGATGGCTACACGCCGACCTTCGGTACCGAGCGGAGGCACGGTACTTTTGAAGATAAGTGGGCTGGCGACGAGGAGGGCTATCAGCAAGACCGCTGCCCCGCCCACGACGACTTGCCACCGCAATCCGGTTGGCATCCTTGAGGCGGCTTCTTCCGGATTCTGCGCGACAATGCGGGCTTCGATCCTCTCCCAGACGGAATCGGGGGCAGAGCGATGCGGCAGCCGTCTCACGGCGGAGGCGGCGAAGCGCATCTGCTCATAGAGCTCCCGGCAGCGCGGACAGCTCGCCAGGTGGCGCTGAACTCGCTCGGCGGATTCCGGGCTGAGCTCCTTGTGAATGTAGGCGGTTATGTGCCTGTCAACATGGCCCCAGAACATGGCTATCCTCTCGGAACCAGCGCGTCTTGCAGGTGCGCCAGCTTTCGCGCAAGGATCTTGTGCCCGCGGTTCAAGCGAGACGCTACGGTGCCCATGGAGCAGTCCAGCGTCTTCGCCATATCGTCGTAAGAGAGGTCCTGAAAGTATTTCATTAGAATTGGCATCCGCAGCTTCGGGCTCATACCGTCAAGCGCCCGCTGCACCTCCGCTATCGTCTCCGAGCGCATAAGCTCCTGGTCAAAGTCCGGCTGTCCGTCCCCGGTGTCGAAGCTTTCGATCTCCTCCGAATCCACCAGCCGCTTTTTCTTGCGCAGCTCGTCCATGCAGGTGTTCACCACCATGCGGTGCAGCCAGGTCGAGAAGGCGGCCTCGTTTCGGAACTGTCGGATTCGGCTGAAGAGCTTCACGAACACGTCTTGCGCGATGTCCTCCGCGGCGGCCGTGTTGCCGGACATGAAGTAGAGCGCGGTCGAGTAAACCTGGGACTGATAGGCGTCGTAGAGGCGTCGGAACGCGTCCCGGTCGCCTTCCTGGCACGCCGTAATCACTCGCCCGTCAACCGCGGTGTCATTCATTGCCAGACATAACTCCATGCGTCCCTCCGTCATTGCTTTGACGCGAAGGGCGCTAGCTTTCTTCCCTTCATCTGGAGAAAACCCCTGGATTCCGGGAGTCGACTGGTACAACTACGGGGATTAGTCAGCACGAAACCGGAGTATCCGCGCGTCCATACCCTTCAAGGAACTATCCATACCGAACTGGGAGCCTCATGGTCGAAACCCAAGAGATCTGCAAAACCTTCCACGACAAGAAGCGAGGCGTCATCAACGCCGTCGACCACGTAACACTCTCCGCGCAGCCTGGGGAGATATTCGGAATCCTCGGCCCCAACGGCGCGGGGAAGACTACGCTATTACGCATGCTCGCGACGATCCTCAAACCTACATCCGGAACGGGATCCGTTGCCGGATTCCATATCCTCACTGAACCGGAAAAGGTGCGACAGAGCATTGGTTATCTGACGGGGACAGCGAACCTTTATGAGAGGCTTTCTGCGCGGGAGAGTATCGGATACTTCGGGGCGCTGTACGGGCTGACTCCGGAGGAGATCAAGCAGCGGAGCGAAGAGATCATCGATGATCTCGATATGCGCGAATTCGTCGATGCGCGTGCTGACAAGCTCTCCACGGGGCAGAAGCAGCGCGTTTCTATCGCCCGCGCCATTATCCATCGCCCGCCTGTCCTTTTCTTCGACGAGCCCACCAGCGGACTGGACGTGGTGGCGTCACGGACGGTCACGCGGTTCATTCGTCGGTGCAAAGTGGAGGGCCGCACGGTCATCTTCTCCACTCACATCATGAGCGAAGTTGAAGCGATGTGCGACCGGATTGCAGTCATCTATCAGGGTAAGGTCGCAGCAATCGGGACATTGGAAGGGCGCGGTTCTCAGCGGTCCCGCCATCGCCGCCATCGTGCTCGTACAGATCCCGCTCGCCGTACTCTTCGCCGGAATTCTGATGGCCGTTTCCACGTTCGCCCGGAATCAGAAAGAGGCCCAGACCTACCAGGGTCCGCTGCTGATGGCCGTCCTGCTGCCGGCGATGATGTCGACCATGATCGGTACTGACGCGGGCCGCGTCCTGGCGCTAGTCCCCATCCTCAACGCGACGATGGTCCTCAAGCAGGCGCTCTCCAACAGTATCGACCCGCTCTTCCTCGGAATCGCGGTTGCTTCATCGGTAGTTTACGCTGGCCTCGCGCTGCTATTCGCGACCCGCCTCTTCCAGAAGGAATCTGTTCTGATCAAATCGTGAGCGCACCATGCCGACTTTTGACGAAAAGTGGGATTTCATCCGCGCTACCCTTCAGGCGGCGGAAGAGAGGTACCTGTCAGTCCGGCTACGCCCGAACCCGGATTGGCCCCCCAGGGGCGAAGAAGCAGAACGGATAAAAGCAGCGGTCGAAGAAGCCTGCGCACTCTATCTCAGGAGTTCGGATTCGGAGCGGGGGGTGATGCGCGAGTTTGTTGCATCCACGTATACAGTCAGCCCTAGACTGCTGCGCGTGCTCTCGGAATCCGAGTTGCATCTCTCAGAGACCAGTCATCCAAGATGGCTCGATATTGGCCTGGCAGCCGCTTCCCTCGAAGATCTCAAGCTCGACTATCGGGACTCGTTCGTCGCGCTCGGCTCGATCTACCTGACAGCCTTGAAGGCAGGTATTGATCCGTCGCCGCACTTT
>JBKJZI010000074.1:0-4508 GCA_046715155.1 Chthonomonadales bacterium
CGGCAGGGCATCTCGACATCAGCCGGACCGCCGACTCTTGTATATCTCGGTCTCGAAGTCCCCGGCTTCGAAGAAGGGAGAATGTCGGCAGCCGCGAAAATGCAGGTATGGCGTCCATAAAGCCCCCCTCAACATCAGCTTGGAGCATTGCGCGACGCGCGATTCCGGCGGTGATAGCATGAAGATTCCCGACGCCTTGTTCGGTCTTTCCGATCAGGCAGTGGACAGCGAACGGATCCCGTGGGTCCCGCAGGGGGAGCGGGTCTGGTTCAAGCCGCTGCGGTTCGACGTGTCAAACGGCCGTTGGGTGAACCTGCTGAAGGTGGCCGGTCAGGGCAAAGTAAACCGACACAGGCACAGCAGTCAGGTCCTCGGGTACTGCCTCAAGGGGCAGTTGCGCTATCCGGAAAGGGAATGGGTCGCACGGCCCGGCACATTCATCTACGAGCCGCCCGGCGACGTGCACACCCTCGTGGTGGACAGCGATGACGAGATGATCACGCTATTCTTGCTGGAAGGCGTGATCCAGTATCTGGACGACAACGACCAGGTCGTCAGCCAGGACGACGTTTTCACCAAACTAAACCGCTACCTGGATTACTGCCGCACGGAAGGAATCCAGCCATTGGACCTTCGCTACTAATGGTGTTGGATTCATTCCGACTGGACGGACGCGCCGCGATCGTTACGGGAGCAGCGCGGGGTCTCGGCCAATCCATGGCGATTGCCCTGGCTGAGGCCGGCGCTGACATCGCCCTACTCGATCGGATTCCGCCGGAGGAAACCGCCTCCGAAGTTACCCGTCATGGCCGCAAGTGCCATTCCATTGTCTTCGATCTTGGCGTCCTCGGTTCCGAAGCAGCGCAAGAACTGATTTCGGACTCCGCGCGCAGCCTCGGTAGGTTGGACATCCTGGTCAACAACGCCGGAATCATCCACCGCGCCCCGGCGCTCGAGTACTCTGAAGACGACTGGCATTCCGTGCTTCAGGTGAATCTAGACACCGCCTTCTATCTTTCCCAGGCCGCGGCGCGGCATTTCGTTGAGAGAGGTGACGGCGGCAAGATAATAAACGTTGCGTCCATGTTGTCGTTTCAGGGCGGCTACCGTGTCTTGGCATACGCCGCGGCGAAGAGCGGACTCGCGGGATTAACACGGGCGCTCGCAAACGAAATGGCGGGCCAGGGGATCAACGTGAACGCAATCGCGCCGGGCTACTTCGCCACCGACGTGACCGCCCAGCTGCGAGGCGACCCGGCGCGCAGTGACGCCACGCTCAGCCGGATTCCGGCCGGCCGGTGGGGAGAGCCGTCGGACCTGGCCGGAGCGGTAGTGTTCCTAGCCTCCGACACATCCACTTACGTCCACGGTACGATCCTGCCCGTAGATGGCGGCTGGCTTTCCTGGTGAGATTTCCGCAGGATTGAGGCTTTCCATCGCGGAATCAAATGCAGATAGTGAACCTATGAGGTGATAGACTTGACCGTTCAGGAGTTCCAGGCGCGAAAGATCGAGCGCAACGCGCAGGTTGTGGCGCACTTTGTGGCAACTACGCCAGACGATAGGTTGGCCTGGTGCCCATCCACGAGTCCGGAATCGTGCGCCCGGTCAGTACTGAATCAAATTGGCGAATGTATCTGGGTCAACCGGCGGTTTAGCGCGGCGCTTCAGGGCAAAGAACCGCCGCCGCGCGAGGAAGAGTATCATGCGACCTCGGAGCAGGCGCAGCGTGAATTGATAGACAGCGCGAAAGCGTTTGCAGACATCGTGCGCGCACTTCCTGATTCCGCCCTGACCCAGGAGTTTCCCGGCCCCCGCGGCCCCATGCCCGGCGAGGTTCTCATCGATCTGCCCAACCGGAATATGATCTACCACGGCGGGCAGATCAACTTCATACAGCTCCTCCTCGGCGACTCCGAGTTCCACATGCCGCCTCCACCACCCGCGCGTTAATCCACATGGAGTACCAGCGGATTCTGGTTGACCGAGCCGGACCGGTGGCGACGGTCACTCTAAACCGGCCGGAGGTCCATAACGCCTTCGACGAGGCAATGATCGCCGAGCTCACGCACGCTGTGGCCGAGCTCTCCGCGGATTCCGGAATCCGTGCGATCATAGTCACCGGCGCGGGGCCCTCTTTTTGTGCAGGCGCGGACCTGGACTGGATGCGCCGGATGGCCGCCTACAGCCGCGACGAGAACCTTGCCGACGCGCGGAAACTTCAGCGACTGTTCGCCGCAATCGCGGAATCACCGAAAGTCACGATAGCGCGCGTAAACGGGTCGGCGCTCGGCGGGGGCGCGGGCTTAGTCGCGGTCTGCGACATTGCAGTCGCCGTCGATTCTGCGAAGCTCGGGTTTACGGAAGTCCGCCTCGGCCTCGCTCCTGCGGTCATCTCACCCTATGTCGTGCGGAGAATCGGTCTCGGGGCGGCGGGCGCGTTGTTTCTGACCGGCGACCGGATTCCGGCAGAGGAAGCAATGCGAATCGGCCTTCTCCAACGCATAGTCCCCCCCGAGGACCTCGATTCCGCCGTACAGCGGGTGGTGGATTCCGTGCTGCAATCCGGCCCCGAAGCTGTCGCCGCAACCAAATCCCTTCTTCAAGAAGTGATGGCAAAGTTTCAAGCGGATACAGCCGAAGCGACCGTGGAGTGCATCGCGGAATTGCGAGCAAGCGCCGAGGGACAAGAGGGGGTCCGCGCCTTCCTGGAGAAACGCGAACCCACTTTCGCGGACGATTCTTAATCTTAATCTTAATCTTAATCGCCGTTTCTGGAGGCCCAATGTTTGACCATGAACGATTAGCTGTATACCGGCTGGAGCTCCAGTTTATAGCCTGGGTCTCTGATCTTCTTGACGAAGTACGCAAGAACAAGTCACCGCGCGTCCGGGAGGTAACCGACCAACTTGATAGGTCGAGCCTTTCGTCGCTCTTAAATACAGCAGAAGGCAATGCGAAACGGCAGCCGGGTTTGCGGACAAGGTACTTCGATGATGCTCGACGTTCTGCCGTGGAATCAGACACGTGTTTAGACGCATTAGTAGCAAAGCGCGTATCTACCGTGGAACGCATTAGCGCAGGCAAAGATGCTGCTGAATATCGTTCGAATGCTAACTGGGCTTTGTCCCGTGCCCTTGCAAGACGGTATCGTTAGAGAGGAGCAGTCAATTTATGGCATCGGTGAAGAGGGAGTGCTAACGGCGATTAAGATTGAGATTAAGATTAAAATTAAGAAATGCTGACGCGTAAACTAATTGAGCTCTACCAAGAAAACGGTTTCATACGGATTCCGTCGGTGTTCACACCGGATGAAGTTCGGCGGATGAGTGACGAGCTGGATTTGTTGGTGCAGGATTGGTCAGTGACGAATCTGGGATGGACTGGGCCCTGGCGGCAAGTTTACATGGACGCCGAGACGGAGCGTAAGTCTCAGCTCACGCACTTGCATGATTTGCACTTTTACTCTGAAGCTTGGGCGCAAGGCGTAATGAATCCGCGACTGGCCGAGGCGATGGCCGAGCTGCTGGGGCCGAACGTCGAATTACACCACACGACGCTTCATCTGAAGCCGCCGGAAACCGGGATGCCGTTTCCGATGCACCAGGACTCCCCGTTCTACCGCCATGAAGGATTCGACTATGTCGATGCCCTCGTCCATGTGGATGACGCCACGCTGGAGAATGGATGTCTGCGATTCCTCCCGGGCTCGCACAAGCAGGGACACCTGGACCACGTACTGCAGATGCCTGATGGAACCTCCTGCTCGCCTCACTTATCAACGGATGATTATCGTCTGGAGGACGCGGTTGCCTGCCCGGCAGTAGCGGGCGATGTAGTGGCCTTCAGCATCTACACCGTTCATGGTTCGGAAATCAACCGAACGGACCGCTGGCGGCGACTCGTTCGCGTGGGCTACCGGAATCCACTCAACCCTCAGATCGCCGGGCAGTCGCTAGGCCGAGCGGGCATTATGGTACATGGTATCCGCCCTCTCGGCTCTCTTCAACCCACGATGTCCGGCAATGTGAATGCCTGACGAAATCCGCAAAGTCCTCGTCGCCAACCGCGGCGAGATCGCCGTCCGCGTCATTCAGGCCTGTCGGGAAATGGGATTATCCACCGTGGCCGTGTACTCGGAGGCAGACCGCCAATCTCTTTACGTTTCAATGGCGGATTCCGCCTACTGTATCGGACCGCCTCCGGCTAGCGAAAGCTATCTGTGCATGGACTCCATTCTAGATGCGGCGAACCGAGCGGGCGCCGACGCCATCCATCCAGGCTACGGGTTCCTTTCTGAAAACGCCGATTTCGCAAAAGCATGCGAGGACGCCGAGTTTCGCTTCATCGGGCCTCCATCTAAAGTAATCCGGTCGCTGGGGGATAAGATCGCCGCCAAGCGTATCATGGAAGCTGCCGGCGTGCCGGTCGTTCCGGGCTACTATGGAGACGACCAATCGGATCAGAGGCTGCAGAAGGAGGCGGAGTCGTTTAGTTATCCCCTGCTA
>JBKJZI010000075.1:0-5650 GCA_046715155.1 Chthonomonadales bacterium
CGGTGTGTCCGATGTAGATGTTGCCCTTCGCGTCCTTGGCCACGCCGTTGGTTTACCCAAATCGGATGTGAGTAGGAGGCGTTATCCAGTCGTGGATGACCTCGTACGTGTGCTCGCCGGAGCCGACGAGGATTCGAGGTGGAGTCTGTTCGGCCTTTGCTCTGCTGATGATGGTCAGTCCGGCCGCGGCGGCGCCGGACTTCGCCAGAAAGTGGCGGCGGCTAATTCCGCGGGAATCTTGGTAGCTCATGTCTTTTCTCCGGGTAAATAACGGGGGCAGTAATGCAGTGACTCTGCGATTAGTCAGATTCTGTTAAGCAATTCGAGATAATCGCATCAATCCCTGCCAGCTTCGTGAGCGGATTCAGAGTCGAAGTGTGGAGGTGTGGAGGAAACGGACTCGTAATCGTAATCTGTCGTTGCTTCAACACTTCCATACCTCCACTCTTCCACTCTTCTCACACTTTCGGCAGCTTCCACGGATTCCGCCGCTCGCGGTCCAGCCAGGCGTTGTGCTTGGGATCGGTAAATCGCCATTTCTTTGGATCCCAGCGGAGGCGGGTGTCGTTCCAGTAGGCGAGGTTGCCGAGCTGGGTGAGGGCGACGGTTCGCGCGCCCGCCTCTACGTCGGCAACCGGGTCTTTGCGGCTGCGGATGCAATCCAGCCAGTTGCGGTGGTGTCCCGGCGATTGAAAGAGCCGGACCTCAGAGCTCCCGAGCGGCTGCTTGACGATCTCCGGCGGGTCGCTGGTGAGGACGCCGCGGTCGATTCGGAGGGTGCCGCGCGTACCCGTAAAGGTGCAGCCGCTCGCGCCGCCGTGGATGATCTCCACTCCATTGGCGTAGATGAACCGGACTCCGCTGGTCGCGTTACGGTCGGTCGGCGGAATCACTTCTATCGGGCCGGTGCGGTCCATGCCCAGCGCCCATTGAGCGATATCGTAGTGGTGCGCGCCCATGTCCGCGTGCTGGCCGCCGGCGTACTCCCGGTAGTTTCTCCAGTTGGGAAAGTGGTCGTGCACGCCGCGCGGGCTGAGGATGGAATTGTAGGGCCGCATCGGCGCGGGACCGAGCCACATGCTCCAATCCAAGCCCGGCTCCATCGCCTCCTCCGGCAAGTCGCAAAAGACAGGCGGTGCGCCAACCCCGACCTGTACTGACCTGATCTGCCCAAGCCGGCCGCTGCGGATGAATTCCACCGCCTCCCGGAACTGTCCGAAGACGTTCGAGCGCTGCTGGCTGCCGGTTTGAAAAACGCGCTTATGCTTGCGGACCGCATCGATGCAGGCCTTTCCTTCAGCCAGCGTCAGCGTGAGCGGCTTCTCGCAGTAGATGTCCTTGCCTGCCTTACAGGCGTCGACGATCTGGTTGCAGTGCCAGTTCTCCGGCGTGGCTATGACGACCGCGTCGATGTCTTTGCGCGCTAGCAGCTCGCGGAAGTCGTTGTATGCGTGGCAGCTCTTGCTCGCCCTGGTGGCATAGGCGCCTTCGACCTTCCTACGAGCATGATTCCGCCGATTCGTATCCACGTCGCAGACGGCCAGCGCCTGAACGTCGGCGAATCCGAGCAGCTCGGGGAGGTGGTAGTCATTCGCGATCTTTCCGACGCCGATGAATCCGACCGTAATTCGCTCGCTGGGCGCTTTCTGCCCGCCGCGTCCTAGAGCGGACGCCGGAATGACCGTAGGAGTCCCAATTGCGGTGAATATGGTCCCAATGAGTTGACGACGGGTGATTGGTATGGCGGTCATATTAGAGTGGCCTCCTGTTGCGGTTTGGACAACACGAGACGGTAAACGTCTCGACTAAGCGGGCCTTCGGCCAAACTTCCTCCGGACTTCTCCACCGCGACCTCTTCGACCAACGGGGCGCTAGGGCAGGTTCAGAACGCGGACTTCTATGCCCTTCACGTCCGCAAGTGTAGCGGCCACTTCCTGGGCGTTGTTCGTACCTTGATGGTAGGGGACCAGAATCCGCGGTTTGAATGCTTTCGCGGCTTCCGCGGCGTCCTTCGGAGTCATGGTGTATGGCAAGTTGATGGGGAGGAAGGCTACATCGATGTCCTTGAGCGCCTTCATCTCGGGAGTTGCTTCCGTGTCACCTGCAACGTAGATTCGGCGACCGGCGATGGTGATAACATAGCCATTGTCGCGGCCTTTCGGGTGGTACTGGGTCCGCTCGATATTGTACGCGGGGACCGCTTCCACTTCGGCATCCAGAACCTTGCGCCTGTCGCCATTCTTCATGACGTCGCCCTTGCCGAGCTTCTCTACCACGCGGGCGTTGCCGATGATAATCGTGTCCTCTTTCGTGAGGCGGGCGATGGCGGCCGGGTCGCAGTGATCGCCGTGTTCGTGGGTTATGAGAATAGCGGCTGCCTTTTCAAACGTTTCGTCTTCGGGAAGCTGCGCGGGATCGATGTAGTACTGGCGGCCCTTATGGACGATGAGCACGGAGCCGTGCTTGATGGGCCGGATGAAGAGCGGGGTGTTTCCTGACTTGAAAGCGATACGTGACTGTTCCCGCGTCTGGGCGATTCCGAGGGGGAGCGCAAAGGCGGTCAGGATCGCGGCCAGGAAAACGGTGCATCTTGCACTCATGTCCTGTCCTCCTGATTCAATGGACGGATTCCGAGTTGTGATGGCTCCGGGTAAAGCTGTGTGGGTGTGGGTGTGTGGGTGTGGCGGCATCACCCATCACCCACACATCCTCACAGTTCTTAAACACTAAGCACTCCACTGCCTGCAGACGGCGAACATGGAAAAACGTCCGGCTCGATTCCGGCCGGCTCGTAGTATTCCTTGACAAGAGCCGCTTTGACGGAATCAACCGATTCGGAACGCGCAAGGACCATCAGGCAGCCGCCAAGGCCCGCGCCGGAGATTTGAGCGCCCAGCACGCCATCCACTTTCAAGACGGTATCGGCCATCCGGTCGATTTGCGGTAGGCTGCAGGCATAAGAGCCTGGAATCAGCGCCAGGTCTTCGCTGTACCCGATCGATTCCGCTTTTGGCATCGCCCGGTCGCCATCGTGTGAGATGTTCATCCATTCGCCAAACTCCTGGAATCGCCCGTTTCGAAGAAGCTCCGGCGTGCGGCGGCTTCGTTCGCATTCCGCTATTCCGTAACGCACGACCTGGCGAATGGGATAGGGTCCCGGCTCTTCGTTGTGGTTGGAAAAAAGCGGGGCTAGCGTTTCCGGCGGGAGTAATTCGCTCAGTTCTTCACGAGTCGCCGATTCGGGGAGCGCTTCCAGGCGTTCCAGCAGTGCGCCCGGTGACAGCCCCAAGTTTGACGGAAGCATATCGCGCAGATAGCGGAATCCCTCCGAAAGATCGGGATAGGCCCGCTTGAACAACTCGCGGCCGAGATGGTAGCAGGCGACTCGATGATTGAAGACATCCTTGACTCCAGCCGACTTGCGCGCCTCGATTCCGGATTTGCAGACGAGCACCACGTGACGGGGAGGGAAGTCGACGGAATCGGTGACCTCCATGGGAAAGAAACGGATTTGAACGACCTGGCCGCGACGGGCGAACTTCATTGCCGCATGATCGCCCGAACCGCCGCGGGTGCCGACGTACCACTCAGCCTCGCCGCATAGCTCCGCGAACTCTTGATCCGGGAAATAGACCCCGCTCAACCCGCAAAGCGCTTCCATGGTGGAGACGACGAGCGCGGAAGATGAGCTGAGACCTGCCGCCGGTGGGATGTCGCCACTCACGACAAGGTTCAATCCGATCGGCTCCAGTTGAGGAGATTTCGCAAGGAACCGCGCGATAGGCGCCTTGACGTATTGGGACCAGTCTCCGGCAGCCACCCTCGAGATCTCCATCATTTGCGGTTCGTCAACGTATTCCCGCCACGGCTGATTCCGATATCCGGGAAGGAGGCCGTTTACATCAATTCGTCGATCAGGGAAACTGAGAGAATCCAGGTTTGTGAGGGTTACTGTCGTGTCCGCCGCCAGGCCGGCGACAACCCAGGTATCGCGATCCAGGGCGATCATATTGACGTGGCCGCCCTGATGGTCGATATGTCGACCCATGATGTTCAACCGGCCCGGCGCTCGAGCGATCACGACCGGCTTGTCTGCGAAACGTTCAACGAACCGAACGAGCATGCTTCTCAGGCGGTCGATTTTGGCGCAGGCGGTTTCGGGATTCGAATAGAGCGGTTCCAGGAGGCGAGCGCGCGAAGACGAATCTGCAAGAGTACTCAGCCATTCACTGGCTGTCCGTAGTCTATCACCCATGCGCACTACCGCGAATTCGGTGGCAACGGCAGGAGTATTCTCGATGTTATTGATGACGGGTGTCATGTTCGATATCAAAGTCCGCGCATTAAAGTGCACGGCTGGGTGAACCGTCCTGTCGGACGGGCGAGGACGATTCTCACTTAGCGTGGATTTTAATCCCCGGTACTTGATAATTGCCGGCTGGAGCGTCCGCAGGCAATGGCAGAGGCGGATTCGCCGCGACGATGGCTGAGACCTCCTGCGAGGGATTCATGCGCGGTACGCCGAAATACGAGAGCGAGGAGGGTCACGATGAGCCGGCAAGCGCTGATTCTTCAGGAGTTCATCTTTCAGAGAGCTCCTTTCTCGGGCTGTCATGCATCCACCATTGCCTGGACGCGGAGCGGCTTGAAGGCCGCGTGGTTTGCCGGTACGGACGAGGGCGAGAAGGACGTCGGAATCTGGTTCTCCCAAAGCGAGGGGCGTGGCTGGGCGGCGCCCGTCGAAGTTGCGAATGGACTCATAGATCCGACCGAGCGCCATCCCTGCTGGAATCCGGTACTCTACGAGCCGCCGGGAAAGCCTTTGCTCCTTTTCTACAAGGTAGGACCGAATCCACGCGATTGGTGGGGAGTCATGAAAAGTTCGGCAGATGGTGGCAGCACGTGGTCCGCCGCCCGCCGCCTCCCGAAAGGAATTCTCGGGCCGGTAAAGAACAAGCCGGTTCGACTGCCGAATGGGGACCTGCTTTGCGGTTCCAGCACCGAAAATGTCGGCTGGAAGGTCCACATGGAGACTACGCGCGACCTAGGGAAGAGCTGGAAGGCTTCAAAGGCTCTCAACGATCCGAACGAATTTGGGGCCATCCAGCCGGCCATCCTGGCCTGGACGCCCAGACGGATTCAAATCCTATGCCGCAGCCGGCAGAAGAAGATCACGGAATGCTGGTCACAAGACGGAGGCAAGACCTGGGGGAAGATGACGGCAACAGGACTCATTAACCCGAACGCCGGAATCGACGCAGTGATGTTGAAAGACGGCCGCGCGCTGCTGGTCTACAACGACACGCCCCAGGGCCGCACCCCTTTGAGCGTGGCCGTCAGCCGCGACGGAATCCGCTGGACCAAGGTCCTGGACCTTGTAACGGAACCCGGAGAATACTCCTATCCGGCGGTCATTCAGAAACCTGACGGGCGCGTGCACATCACGTTCACATGGCGGCGAAACAAGATACGCCACGCCGTGATCGACCCGCGCAAAATAACGTAGCAGCGCTCAGTGAACATCGAGTAACAAATTGCAATGTTCGCGAATGTAGGCAGCCGCTGACAGTTACCAGTCTATTCGGAGGAATCGCTTCAAGTAGGGGCTCACCGGTTAAGACCCCAAACCTCCCCCAACCCCCTCCTTCGT
>JBKJZI010000076.1:0-6620 GCA_046715155.1 Chthonomonadales bacterium
TTTGGGTTTCCGGAGCTGTCCCGGCGGTACGCGCGCTATTGAGGTGTTCTTTGCCGCTAGGAGGCGGAACCCCTGCGCCTTGCCCTGGGGTTGGGCCGTCATACTCATGGATGTGAACAAGGCTTCCGGCCGAGATCCGATTGAGTTGTTTCGCATGATTACCGGTGAAACCGAAACAATTATGGATCCTGGAACTAAGACGGAGGATGGCCCATTGCGAACCGGAACGTGTCAATGATTTTGAGACACTTTCCTCGCGCTATTTAGTGACCTCCAGGGTGGCAGCGCGTTCCGCTCCTGGCGGGTTGATCCACACCGCTTGTGGGAGAGCGGGTGGCGTGGGCGGCCGGCGGACGAACCGCTCGGGATGTTGGGCTGCGGCCAGGCCGAGGACCTTTTGGCGGGCGGCAATCACCTGAGGGGCGCGTCCGTAGTGAACGGTCTCCGGAGTGAGGAGTCCGATTCCGGCATGGTGATGTTCGCAGTTGTACCAGGTAAAGAACTCCCGGCAGAAGCGACGGGCCTCCTCGATGGAGTAGAACCGGTCGGGAAAGCCCGGCTGGTACTTGAGCGTCTTGAAGTGGCTCTCCGAGAACGGGTTATCGTTGGAGACGTGCGGGCGGCTGTGGGTCTTGTTGACGCCTAAGTCCGCCAGCAGCAGGGCGACGCTGCGGGAGGTCATGGACGATCCCCGGTCGGCATGGATGGTGAGCTGGCCGATTGGGATGTCCTGCTTTTCGGCGGTGGAGGCGATCAGCCGTTCAGCCAGGATCGCGCTCTCCCGAAAGGCGACCATCCAGCCGACGGCGTAGCGGCTGAAGATGTCTAAGATGGTGTAGAGCTGGTAGTAGCTCCATTTGACCGGTCCTTTGAGGCGGGTGATGTCCCAGGACCAGACCTGATTAGGTCCGGTAGCCAGCAGCTCAGGCCGGGCGAAGTGGGTTCTGCGGGCCTGATTGCGCCGCTCTTTGATCTCCTGGTGGTCAGAGAGAATGCGGTACATGGTGCGGACCGAGCACAGATAGGACCCTTCGTCCAGCAGAGTGGCCCAGACTTCGGCCGGCGCACTGTCCATGAAGCGCGGCTCATGCAGGGTATCCAGTACCTTCTGCCGCTCCGATCCCAGGAGCGCTCTTTCGGGCTTGGGACGGGGACGGGGCGCAGAGGGCGCACGATTCGTCTTGGGGTTGGCCCGGTACCAGGTGGCCCGAGGCAAGCCCATGGCCGAGCAGGCGGGCGAGGTTCCCAGAGTGGGAGCGAGTTGTTTGACGGCGCTCATCAATCGCTCCCTTCGCTGTCGGGCTGGTTCAGGGGGATCCCCAGGAGCGCCGAGACTTTTTTTTGGATGTCGATGATCGCTTCCGCCTGAGCCGGCCGCCGCTCAAGCCGGGCGTTCTCTCGGGTCAGTTTGCGGTTCTGCTCAATCTGGGCGCAAAGCGCCGGGTCCTGGGGCTTTCGGCCTCGGCGCTTAGGGCTTAAAGACTGCTGTTTCCTCCAGGCAGCCAGATGAGAGGAGTAGAGCCCTTCGCGCCGGAGCAGGGCGGCGATCTGACCGGTTCCGCGGCAGGCTTCGGCTTCGCGCAGAATCCGCTGCTTGTAGGCGGCGGAAAACCGGCGGCGAGAGTTGGAAGCGGCGACCTCCGGGTCCGGGAGGGGCGCGGTTGCTAAAAAAGGGCCATTCAGACGGCTGATGCTGTTCACAGAACCTGTCTCCTTCCCGCCCTGATCTACACTAGGGCGTGTTTACACTAACGCCTCAAAACGTAATAAACACCGGCATTTCGAGATTTTATGACCAAAACGGACCCTATTGCTGCCATGTCCAGCCCCAATTTCATCAGTTTGGTCGACATTTCTGCGGTGCGACGCGGCAAATAGCATGATTCTGTGATGTTCTGGCAAAGTGTGAACACGCCCTAATTAAAGGGAAGGAAAGTGTCTCACTCTATGTTGGCACGTAGGGATGCCGGCGCTCATACGATTCCGCCGAGTATTGATCGGAGGGTCTTAGCGCTTCGGCAACCTGCCCTTCGTCCCCCAATTGATGTTTGAGATCTTCCGTCGTTGTGAGGTGTGCGGCCACTGCTTCCTGCAGTATCGAGTTATTGTTCAGAGGGCGGTCAAGTGAGCTCATATTGAATGCACTCGTTGTAGACTGATCGCAGGATTCCGGCTTTACGCACACAAGGGCTCATTAGAAACCTTCCGATCCAGAACTTCTGGGGCAATCGCCAATACTGTCACCGGAGATCTACATCATCAATTGCTGTCCTCGTAAGCGGCGGGCCTCCCCGCATAGGCGCGGCAAGTCATCCCTGGCTTGCGTGACGAATTCCGCATTCGGAAACTGATAGCCTTGCTGGTCGTACCGTTCAAAGAAGCATAAAGTCGCTCCATCGGGCTCGCTCACGCCAACTTGGTTGCGCCTCAAAAAACTCCCACGGTCCCTGGTAGGCCGCGGCTGCGCGACGCTCGATGTCGAGAAGGTCCTGCTCTGTGATTCCGAAGTCCTCCACGTCGGGGTCCGTTTTTGAACACGACTGCCACGCCTCTTCCGGACCGTGGATTCCCCGCGCGCCTGCGAGGACGTCCTGGGCCGCTGCCCCATTTCCCCACGCTTCCGCATACTCTCCTTCGAGCCAGCGAATCTCGTCCTCGAATTCGAAGACTACTCGCATCAATCACCTGTACATTCATTCCTCCCGTGGACGGTTTCTGATCCGTGGCCCGAGTTTCCTTTGACTGTACTTGGGACGTTTGGGAGTCCGCCCAACACTTGCCATCAGGCATTGCGGCAAAGAATTAGCCCGTAGAAAATCTAATCTACGGGCTTGGTCGTATTTAAGTGTCTGCGACGCGACGCTGCGACCTGCGTAAGCATGCTCCATAATTCGTCTGTGGCGCTGCTTCCCGGCATTGCGAACGTACGGGCTGATCCGAGCCTGCGGAGTTGGGTTCCTCCCCCTTGAGTCGACGTATGACCTCTACAGCTCCGCGCCGGTAGACTGTCAGGCAGACGAGGGTACCATCCGTCTCTATGATCGCCCAATGGCGACCTCTCTTCTCGATCACCACGTCAGTTGAGCTCCGCCGGTACAGGTACATTGTTCCTCACGGGTGCGCCGACCGTAAGCTCCCGCATCTCTGCGAAAGGCAGAGTCATGAGCCGGCCTCCGACGGTCTCCAGCTCTGTGGCTCGGTCGTAGGAACGTGCGGAATGTGCGGTGGCAGTTACCGCGTTTGCCAATCCCCAGGCGGAGAGGTCCGCGCCTTCAATGAGGTTCTTCAGCACTTCGTCTTTCTCCGTGGGTGAAAGGCCAAACCGGCGAGCAGTCCCTTCAACCACCGTTTCAATGCGGCCCTCCAGTCGAATCTCCGTCGTTTCTTGCATCTTGCCCACCAGTGCCGCGAACCGGTGTTCGTCGAGCGCATCTGCCACATGGTCTCTTACCTTGAGTAGCTTTGCCTTGGCGTCTGCCGTGCGCGTATCGCTGCGGTATACGTGTCCGTTCTGATCGGCTTCAAGAACTTTCCCGAGGTGGCGTTGGCGATAGGCGGTCTCCACGATCGCCAGATTCGTACAGACGAGCTTGTACACGACCTGTTGCACGGAGAGGCTGCCCAGCCCGACTTCGGAGTTCGAGATGATAAAGCCGGCCTGAACTACCTGCGGCTCCTTCAGAAAGTGGTGACCGCCATGCGCTCGGTGAAGATTCGAAGGTTCGATCGTTGCTTCAACTTTCGGACTTACCACCTTGATGTAGAGCTTCCGCTCCGTCACCTCGGCGGATATGACGTTGTCGGGGCCGAGTCCTTGCTCCTCAATCACCCTCGCAGCGACGGCGAATACATCGTAGTTGTCGAGGTCCACGTTGAAGCTATCGGACAGGAAGGCGCGTGCCTTGCCGTCAAGAGTACGAACAAGTCGTCCATCCTTTCCTTTGGTGTGCAGAAGCTTGTTGAGGAGCGTATCGAAGAGCGAAGCCTCGCAGTAGCTGACATTGCCCTCCATGTCGTCGTCTGAGTACCAGAGCTGCAGGCGCAGATCTTCGGCAGTACCCCGGAGCCGGTCATAGAACGGCTTGGGGATGCCGGTGTACTCCGCCATCTGTTGGTGAGCGATGTCGTTCAGCTCGTAAAGTTCGGACAGTACGATGTCCGATCGCCCATTGCTGCGGATACGCACTGACTGTGCGGGTACTACAAAGTCTTGCTTGGCGTCAGCCTGACGTTTCAGTTCGGCGGCCAGGTCTGGCAGTGGTCGTCCTTTCACTTGATAGTCTCCTTTTCGCGGGTCCGTGAGGGGATTGGCTGCTGCGTCCTGCTCGGACGTCTCCTTCCATCGACCGCATAAAGTGCAGTCGAAGGCGAGCGGTAGCGGAATGCGGCAGAAGGGACAGATCTTAGGCGGCCGTGGCTCCGGCTCGACCGGTTCAACTACTGCAACCGAATCAGATTCCATAGGCTTCCTCCGGGTTGAATTGGTAAGGAGCGGCCTTCGGATGGGAAGGCGTCGTCTGGAAGCCAGGATAGCGAGCGGGAAGCAGCGCCGCCGCTGTGGTTGCGTTGACGCAAACGAGGTGACGAACATCGCAGAGTCGACTGAATCTCTATTTCCGTCGGAAGAGGAACCGATTCAGTGCACGCTCCAGCCACGGTCTGGCGTAGTGGAAGGTGAGAGAAACTATTAGTACCGTTAACACGCCGATGATGAACCGTCCAATCGATGAAACTGGAGCGGGCAAATAGCGGGTGAGAAGCGAGAGAAAGCTGGAATAACCGTGCTGAATCAGGGCGACCAATGCGGCGAGGATCAAGGTCCGGCGAATGAGAATCCGGATGTCGAACAGCCGATATGTCAGAACGGCATATCCAGTTGACACCACAAACGCCACGATCGATAGGGCACCAGTTTCCTGGAACGCGAAGTTCCCATACACATAGGGCAGGGCAAGATTAGTCGTGACCGCAACCGTGGCAGATACGGCGCCACCATAAGCGAGAAGCGAGAGCTGTGCGCGGAGGCGAGGCGAGGCCGTGGCGCGAGAACGAAACGCTTCGAGAAGGGCGGCCCCTAGGTAGCCGACGACGTGAACGACATACAAGGGGAATAGAATGCCGAAGTGGGTGACCGGGGCAGTCGTCGCCAGCACCTCCGAGCGATCTATCAGGGGTGTGAAGAGGGTCAGAATCGCTGCGGCAAGGGTTTCGAAGTAGAAAAGTCGATGCGTTTCGATTGGTCGGCGGATCAGATTCCGCACAAACAGAAAGCCATAGAAGGAGAGGAACAAAACGCTCGCAAAATTCAAGCGGCCCAGGATAAGCAGCCACGTTGTGTCCTCTACATGATGGAAAAGGTAGAGCGTTGCGAGCCAGGCCAGGAGGGAGACCGACAGCCAGCTAAATGAGCGATGCAGGCGTGAACGCGGACTCCGGCGGTAGACCATCACTGCGAGGAAGGCGATAGCAATTAGACAGGCTGCGTAAAGTAAGGCGATGATTGGGGACGGCATAATGCCTCGGGTGGATCGTTAGCGGATAAAGCGGTGTCGAACTCGTGTTTCCCATTCCGACACCGGAAGCTGCGCCAGCAGAAAGGGGTCATGATCGGGAACCGCGTTCCGCGCCACATGCAGGTATGGAATCGCGGTAAGGACGCAGCCGAGCGTGAGCGGCGGGAGTACGCAGTGGCGGAGACCGACGAAGACCCGGCGGTAGACTGCCCCCACATTCTCTCCGATCAAATGGACGCTGTCAACCAATCGGCGGACTAAACACCCTTCCGTTTCATCCGACCACGAGTCGCGGAAGCCATGGTCCTCCAGGAATAGGTCGGCAGCTTCGTCCCTCTTTTCGGGGATCCCAATCGCAATGGCCCCATATAATACGGCTGGGCCGACTTTGTGGAGTGATTTGGCCGCGCAGAGGACATGCTGGCCTGGAGCAATTGGGAATCGAGGGTTCTGGACGCTTCCGAGAAGGGCTTTCGAAGCGTCGAGGAGAGGCGTCGCGTCTAATACCGAAGCATCCCCTGCGCTGGCGAGAACCTGCACTTCCTGCGGCAGAATGTCGTAGCCGAGCAAGAGTCCCTGTACGCCGTTAAACGACGAGACCGTAACGAGATTGATTTGCGTCAAATTGGCGGCTTCCGACTCCGCTCGGTCGAATGCAAGCGTCTGCTCCAGCGGCCCCGTTTCTTCACTCACCTTATCCAGAGGTATCGTCCCTATGCCAATAACCGGCGCCGTAACGTAAGCAGCGCTCGGGTCCAAAGGACATCCGGCGCAATACCCGTCGAACGGTCCCATGACGCGACTAAGGATGCGTTCAACGTCTCTCATCGATTCGCAGGTTGGCCGGCGTGCGATGCTTGTAATCCTTCGGCAGGTTTCCGACAGGCGTACTCGACCAGTTTCGCGTGAAAGCTCGACTGGTAGGCGCGGTCAAGTACCCGTTCAGCGGCCTCCGCCAGAATCACCCGACACGGAACGCACTCTTCACCCCAGTGTTGGCGTACGTCTCCCTCGACGCGGAGCGGCCATCCTAGCGCCCCGTATTGGCGGAGCCTTCTGGGAGTAACCGCACTCCACAGTTCCAGAATCTGATGCGAGCTGCAGTAG
>JBKJZI010000077.1:0-5675 GCA_046715155.1 Chthonomonadales bacterium
TGTTCAGGGAGCGCATCCCGAACACCCTAACACCGAACACCCGAACACCATCCTATCGCTGCAGATTCCGCACCTTGATCTTCTGCGTCAGCGTCACCTGCTGCGGCTGGCCGGAATTGAACTCGAAGAGACGAATTCCGAGCGCCACCGTCATCAGCTCGCGGGTCAGATAGTCCGCCTTGACGATGTCGGATAGCAGGTTGTTCTGAATCTTATAGGTCACTTTGATATTGCTTGCGAATCGGTTGCCCAGCGCGTCCACCGTCGGGAGCGAGTGCCGCACCTCGCCCGGCCGGTCCAGGTTGCTGTCGAAGATGATCGTCCCGACGCGCTGTACGGCGGGTAGGCTGGTAGCCCCGGGCGGGAGCCCGGAAATATCTGTATAGTTGATCATATATTCGTTCGGCCCGATGCTCAGCGGGTCGTTGGACCGCGGCACGCGGGTGTACGTGATGGGCTGTCCATAGTGCGGCCCTCCCCGCATGTCCGGGCCGATCACGACCTCGGAGCCGGGAACGATGCTCACGTTCGGAATGTACGTCTGGGTTCCGACTATTTCCAGCGGCGACCGGCGGTTGAAGCTCGTCGGCGCGATCGTGGCCGGCGGAATCGGGAACTGCATGTCAGCCAGGCTCACGTATCGGAATCCATCTTCGCCCAGCCCAACTGCGTTGGCCCAACGTGTATTCGGCTCGTCCGGGAAGAACTCGGCGGGCACCTCGGTCCATTGGCTCGACACGGGGTCCTGAATCCACCCTAGCACCGCCGAGTGGGGCACCGCGAAATTGATGATTCCGCGCCGGTCGTCAACGTTGAATATGATGTTCGGGCGCTCGCCGGGGCAAAGTTGAAGCCGGCCCGCCCGGTAATGTGTATCATCTACTCTGTAGGCCACGTCGAGATCTGACGTTACGCTGGACGTGGCCGTATCGTAAACTTTCTCGCGGATGTTGAACCGCAGGCAGCTTCCCTCGTCGATGATGTCCCCGGCAAACTCGAAGTAGCTTAGCTGGGGAGCGTTGAGCGTGCTTCGATAGACGAACACGCGGTACGGGAACGTCCAGTGGCCGCTACTCTCTCGGAAGGCGCTCGGCGGTACGCTCGGCGCTTCGTTATTGACGTCGCCGCCGGCGCTCGGGGTGCCCGCGTCGTTGCCCACATAAGTGGGCTGGAACTTGCACTGGGCGGCGAGCCTCGGCAAGTTCAGCGCACGGGGCGCGTTCGGGAAAAATATCGTGCGGCGCTGGTCATCCCGCTCGGCGATCACCAGGTCCGCGCGGTCTATCGGCACCATGGACGTGGCGATCGCTCGCCAGTTCTCACAGACCTGGGCGATTCCGTCTCCGTTCAAGTCCCGCCACGCCGTCACTCGATCGGTGATCGCGCCGCTCGGAAGCTCCACGGTCCCAGCCGTCGAATTGTCATAGAAGAAGTTCGGGTCGTACAGAACCGGCTGGTTGGTCGCGTCGATTCGGAACAACCGGCGGTCCACCTGAGGCAGGTTTCCGCTGGTCAGGTTAGGCATGTGCGGCGAAATAACGGCCCGGAAAAGAACCACCGGATTGTGCTCGCTCAGCCCTAACTCCCGCGTGTTCTCGTAGAAGTTGCCGTAGGCAAGCGCCGGCCGGCCATTCGGCGGAGTCGCCGGGTTAGCCGGATTCGGCGGCGCGTTGTTTCGCAGCCCGAGCCAATATCGCGTAATCGTTCGTCCGGGCGCAAGCGGGAGGGCGACGTCGCCACGCACCAGCGCCAGCCCGGTGGTCGGATCTATGTCGGTCGAGCTGAGCAGAATGTTCTGGTCTTTCGCCCGAGCCGGCGGCACAAAGTCCATCATTCCGTAGGGAACCAGAATCCGCTGCGGGGCGCCGGCGCTGTCTCGCACCCAGAGGCTTACCGAATTCGCCTCCATGGTTTCGCCCGGAAGAAGCTGCGTCACCTGGTCCGGAATGTGGTGGAAGACGAAGACTGCGTTGGACATGTCCCGCTGGGCAAGCTCCATGGCAGCGCGGGCGGAATCCTGCGCCAATACCTGGACGCGCGCCCGGTTCGTCAGGTTGAACCCCTGAATCATTGGCCCGAATATCAACCCGAGCAGAATCCCCGTGATCGCCATGACCACGAGAAGCTCGATCAGCGTAAATCCGGCCGTTATGAGCTTATTTGTGCGCTGTTTCATCATTTCGGAATTATCATTTATCAGTTATCAGTTATCAATTATCAATGGATTGCTTAAATGATAATTGATAATTGATAACTGATAATTTCATTGATTTGTACTGCTCCGCGTCAGGAAACTGTCCAGATCCACCTTGCGCCACCGCGTTCGGGCGACCTGCCCGCCGGCCGTGTCGTCGATCGTGCCGCCGCTCGTCCAGATCACGCGGGACCGGAACGATACGCCCTGCACGCCCACCGCCGGCTGGCCCACCGTGGTTGTGTCCCAAGCAATGTCGTCATTATTAGGAGTACCGTCGCCGAACTTGGATTCAAGATCGATCCACGTCACCGCCTGACCGTTCAGGGTCTCGAACAGCCTGGGATTCGCGTTGATCCGGAACGCAACGTTGCTCTCTTTCCGAGGCACGTTTGTAGCCACGTCGCGGAACCAGACCTCACGGATACTCACTGTCTTGCCGGAGTCCATCAACGGGAAGTACATGCGGGTACGGTCGCCCACATCCGCCGCGGTGATGGGAGTGTAGAATTCGCTCAGACCGACGTTCGGAACATCACGCCGTCGGTACCGGTGGCTGGCTTTCTGAATAGACACTCCCCAATCGCCCAGCACCTTGTAGAAGAATCGGTAATTGCCGGAAGGGGTCACGCGGTTCGCGAGGACCGCGTTCTCGTTGAAGGTTACGATGCCTTCTTTGTAGCTCACGCGGTAGTTGTGCGTGTTCGAGGCAGCATCGATCTCCGGAACAGGAGTTCCCGTGGCTACGTTGTAGATCAGGACGTCCTGCCTCTGGGCGGCGGGCACCGATGTGTCGCGGAAGATTCCGAGGTACTCGGTCTGGTCCTGCTCGTAATCGCCCTCTTGCGAGGGAAGATCGCCGCGCGCCGCCTTGTTAACTCGCTTGATCCCTTTGAGCGAGAGCTTCACGTTATAGGGGGCGTTCGCCGGCATTGTGCGGTCTTCGCGGATGATGTGCCAGTCCAGCACGTCGTAATCGATGCGCGCCGTAAGCGGCTGCGGGCCGCTGGGCGTGAATTCGGTGTAGTTGTAGCCGAACGGATTGAAGAGCAGCACTCCCACGTTGGCGAACGCGCCTTCGTTTCGGGAGAATATCTTGAATTCGTAAGGATCGTCATACGCGGGCGTCTGCTGCTGGGACCATAGGTCGTCGACGCCATCGATCGGAACGCTTCGGAGGCGCCGGAATTTGCGCGCCACGACATCGCTGTCCGGCGCCAGCGGCCGCCCGCCGTTGCCGGTGGTAGCGATCCATCCGCGGAATCCGGCGGCCACGTTGATCACTTCGTCGACGATGGTCTGGACCTGATTGTTGGCGTCGTAATAGCTGTAGGTCAGCAGGAACTGGCGGGCAAAGGACGACGGCCGGAATGCGACCGAGAACGCGTCATAGTCGATGGCGTACTGCTGGGGGCTGAACACGTCCGGCGTTGGGTCGGATACGTCGTCTACCCGCCGGGTCATCGGCGCGCCGGAGACGAAAATGCTCTCTGTGCCACCGAGCCAGGGAACGTTGTAAACCGGCCCGACGCTGAGCATATAGACCGAGCCCTGGCCATAGGAGGTGGCGGACGGCGACGGGATCCGAACGTGCTC
This sequence comes from Chthonomonadales bacterium, assembly GCA_046715155.1. Lineage (GTDB taxonomy): Bacteria > Armatimonadota > Chthonomonadetes > Chthonomonadales > CAJBBX01 > JBKJZI01. The sequence goes on from JBKJZI010000077.1 coordinate 3,791, forward strand.
GCCCAGCACCCGCCGGGTCTTGTTCAGATCGGAATAGTAATAAGGATCCACGCCGAGCGCGTTCGGCCGCCCCGGCCCGAGGTCGTCCGGCAGTGAACCGGCGTCGATCTGGAAGGCGTACCCTGACCCACCCGGTACCGGTATGACCGGCACGATGGCGTCCATCAGGTTCAAGGAGAGCTGGGTGTAGAAATCGAGCTGCTGACGCGCCAGCCGGCCAGCGTAGGTGGCTTCCTCCGTCTGCTTGTTCACCAGGAACCCGCCTGGGAACAACCGCACGACCGAGAATATTCCGATCAGCAGCAGGACGAGCACCACGAGCACCTCGATGAGTGAGATGCCGCGTTCACGGTGAAGTCTATGGGGGATGGGTTTATGCATTTCGTGCCCGTTTCAAATACGACGGCGAATGAAGCTGAGCGGCCGCGATAAAGCCGATAGCGCCGTCCACTGTCTGACGACCCCCGGCAAGCCTATGTTCCGGCGGCAAGGCCGGGAGTGAAGGCGTGTGGGTGGTTGGGTGTGTGGGTGAAACGATCCTTACTCACTCACCCACACACCCAACCACCCACACAAAGAATCACCGGTTAAACACATTCGCCCCGTGTTCGAAGACGACCTTAGAATTCAGTTTCCGTGCGGTCCCCGCAACGTTGACGGCCGGCACGGAAGATGAGCCGGCCGTGGCGACGTGCCACGTGCAGTACGTAAGAATGGTCTTGTCGCTCGGCGGGCTCTGCCACTTGAGTTGATTCGGAAGGTCATTGAGGCCTGCGTCGGCGGAAACGTATGTACCAGCGGCCGTCCAGTCTGGACTATAGTGGCGGTCGTAAACTCGCTGGCCATTGATCAGTACAACGTTTCCGTCCGGCCCAATCCGCGGTCCGATGTCGTAAGAATCCCAAATATAGAAGTACTTTGGCGTGCCAATGAGCGGCGAGGCCGGGTCGGTTCCGTCGGAAGGCCGGTAGCAGTCAATGTAACCCGCCGCGTCCGAGGGACAAGTCGTGATGTCGCCGCTATCTCCAACATAACTCCGAGGACTTCCGGAAATAGTCGGCCATTGTGGTGGACGTGGCGGAAAATGCGCGATGGTTACATCACCCAATGCCCGATTGACGTTGTCCGGACATCGGAAGATATTGATGTCTTTTATCTGCTCCCGATAGAGGTACCCATACAGAATCCGATCGGCATTTGCGGCGCAACCAGTAGCGGGGTCGTATGCGACGCCCATGCTGAGGGATCTGTCGCAGCCCGAAGGGCCGGAAGGCGATCCTTGCTCTGCATAGCCCAGCAGTGCTCGCGGAAACGCCCCCTCATCTTGGCGATAGACCTGCGCGGACACGTAGATCTGGTGCAGGTTGCTCATGCAGCTTCCCTGGCGAGCTTGCTCCCGAACGGAGGCCACCACCGGGAAGAGAATCGCTGCTAGTATGGCAATAATGGCGATTACTGTCAGCAGCTCGACCAGCGTAAAGCCGGATTGCCGTATTTTGTGGGACATGTGCTTGACCTGCCTTTGCCCGTACGGGCGCGCGGAATAATTGTGGGAACCGCCGGCCTCCCGAAAAGTCTGACGACCCGCGATTCTCGAATGTTCCCCCGCCAATGACCGCCTGCGTGTCGTTCGCCCGTTTTCTCGATTAATCACGGATTCTCCTGCGTATGTTAAGTTGAGTGTTGAGTCTCAAGTATTGCGACTCAACACTCAACACCCAACACTTAACACTCATCTCAGTCCGGACCAGCGAAGATATAGATTCAGCAGTTGATTGCCAAAGAATATCGCCACTCCTACGCCCAATACCATGAAAGGTATGAAGGGAAGATGCGTAGCGCCGGGCTGAAAATCATCATCCTCAATGGACTCCACTGGGACCAC
>JBKJZI010000078.1:0-23958 GCA_046715155.1 Chthonomonadales bacterium
GAGAGCCCGGATTCTTATACCGTTAGCGTGATGCCCGTTCCGATTCCGGCGCCGCCGACGGGGTTGACGGCGGTGGGCGGCGACCAGATCGTCGAGCTGAGCTGGAACGCGAGCGCGTGGGCGGACTATTACGAGATCGGAAGGTCCACCACCGCCGGAGGGCCTTACGAGTTCTTCGACACGATCTACGGGACGACCTATACGGACTACGGGGACTACTGGAACGGGATTCCGCTCCAAAACGGCACCACCTACTTCTATGTGGTACGAGCCGTCAACATGGCGGGTCAGAGCGGCAATTCAAACGAGGCGAGCGCGACTCCACAGGCTCCCCCGCCGCCCCCAGCGCCTACGGGCCTGGCCGCCGTACCCGGAGACCGCACGGTCTCTCTGAACTGGAGCCCCAGCCCGGGCGCTAATTACTACGTGGTGAAGCGAGGCGCGGCCGCCGGCGGACCCTACGCCACCATCAGGGAAACCTGGGATACGTTCTTCACGGATAGCGGTCTTCAAAACGGAACCCGGTACTACTACGTGGTGTCCGCGGTCAACAACGGAGGGGAAAGCCCGAACTCCGGTGAGGCGAGCGCGGCTCCGAACGGCCCGCCCCCGCCTGCGCCGCCGACAAATCTGACCGCCTCGGCTAAGGGCAAGCGGAGAATTGATCTCAAGTGGACGCAGTCCCCCAGCCCGGGGATCACGCAGAACTACATCTTCCGCTCCACCACAAACGGAGGGCCCTATGACCTGCTTACAATCCGCAGCGCCGGCACGACGTACTCCGATAACTACGTCAACTCGAAGGTGACGTACTATTACCGAGTTACGGCGGTGATATCCAACGGGTCGCAGAGCGCCTACTCTAATCAGGCCTCCGCCACCGCTCGGTGACGTAACCTGGCCGCCTCGCAACGAAAACCCCGCGCCAGATTCCACCGGGACCAGCGCGGGTTTTTTTTCATGAAGCAATCACGCTGGATTCATGGGGGCTTTACGCACACTCGCTATGATGGCTGTTAGTACACGTCGGGGACCATCTTCGCCCCACCATTCCCTTAAAGGAGGTCTCACATGCACGATCTTCGACGTTTCTCGATTTCGGCGGTTGGAGCCCTGCTGTTCGCCGGAGCCGTCGCGCAGAGCCCGGCGCGGGCCGGCTTCACGTCGTCATACGCGATCAAATAGTACGGCTGGCCGGCCGTACCACGGAGGGATCGCGATCCCCATTCATTCAGGGCGCAGTTCCGTAGTTCCCCCAAATCTGCTCGCAAGAGCAGATCGGAAGGACTATAGTTGTCGCGTAGCGAATGGCGTGCTCGGACGGGGATTCACTCTTAGGCTGCATTCATCCCGATTCCCGCGCTTCAGAACGCCTCAAGGGGCAACCGAAAGCTGTCGCTAGCTCGCCGAAGCCACTCCCAGGGCCGATGCGAGCGAAGTGGTGTCGGCATATCGTGCCACTTAATCGGTTGCCCACCTTTGTGTCGCCTTAGTCATAGTGTCGTTTCCAATTTGATACGTGGGTTCCGAATCTCGCGGAGAGTGAGCTCAACAAGATGCCAACATTTGCCCTGGCGGCGCAAACCGCAGATGCAACCGGGCTCCCTGTCGTCGAAGCGTTCGCAGTTCAGCTCAAAGCTGGAACGGATTCCGCATCGGTGAAGGCCGCTAAAGCGGCGATCCTGACGGCTCTCAAGACTGTGATAGATGGGAAGGTCACGCCAGCGGAGGAGAAGGCGGACTTGTGGCTGGTCTACCGGCTCGCTGCCGACTATGCTCCTCAGCTATGCACTGCATGGGATGCGGTTCGCGCGATCAGGAAACTCCCAAACGTTCTGACGGCTGAACCGTTATTTGTAATCCGCGCGCCCGTCCCCAATGGCTCCGACGCGCAAGAGGCCTTCAAGCTCTGGGGAAAGATTAGCGCGGAGCGGCTGGCGGCGATTCAAAAGGCAAGTGACCGAAGCAACATGCAGTGGTCGTTGGATAAGTTGGCGGTTAGGCAAGCCTGGACAGCGTGGCATCAGAAGCACGGTAATGCCCGGATGCCCGGAGACGGCGTACTGGTGGCGCATCCCGATACGGGTTACACGAAACATCCTCGTTTGTTACCATCCCTTAAGTCCCATCCCTCAGACCCTCGTCGCTTCGGCAAGAACTTCGTGGAACGAGACAGACCGGACGCCCTCGACTCGATGAAGGACCAAGCGCTAATCCACTTTCCAGGACACGGGACCAGTACCGCCAGCGTCATCGTCAGCGCGAAAGGACCCGCAGACAAGCCATTGGGCGTTGCGCCCGGAGCGAAGATTCTCCCGCTTCGCGTCTCCTCCTCCGTAATCCACCTGAGCTTCCAGAATGTCTGCGATGCTATTGACGAGGCCATCGCACAGAAAGCCGATGTTATCTCGATGTCGCTCGGCGGTCCGATTGGATCGGATCTCCTGAAGTCTGTAGTGGATAGGGCCCTGGCAAACGGAATCATAATCGTCTCGGCGGCCGGTAATTATGCCCCGACGGTAGTTTTTCCGGCGAGGATTCCGGGTGTCTTAGCATGCGCTGCAAGCAACGCGATTATGAGCGCGTGGCGCTTCTCGGGGATGGGAGAAGAGGTTGCCGTTACCGCGCCGGGCGAGCTGGTCTGGCATGACTGGTCGCGGGGAGAGGAACAGAACAGGGCCTATGGAGAGATCAACGGGGATGGGACGTCGTTCGCGACCGCCAACGTCGCCGGCCTGGCCGCGCTGTGGCTCTCCTACTGGGGCAAGGCGCACCTGCTAAGTCCCGGCGTGTATGGGGGCGACACCGGGCTGATTCCATTCGGATTCCGCGATGCGCTCGAAAAGTCGTGCCGAGGAAACTTGGACTTCGTAAAGGGCGGCGGATTCGGAAAGGGGATTCCGGATGCCGTGAAACTATTGGCAGTAAATCCGGACAAAGCGTCCGCTGAGGCATGCCGCAAGAGAGTCTTGAGCAAGCCGACACCCCGATTCGTAAATTTCCCCGTCAGGAGCTGGTGGAGTATCCTCACGATGCCCACTATAACCGCCGCCGGCTCGAGCCTTCCGACCCGCGATGACAAGACCGAGCGAGGCGACCGACTTGCGCAATCTCTCGGTGAACTGCTTGGAATACCGCCGGAATCGATCGACGAGAGCGATAAGGATGAGATCGGCGCGCTGGCCGGCACGGATATGGTGTTTCATAACGCCCTGGCGCGAATCGCCCAGGGAGGACGGAATGCTGCTCCATCCGCAGCCGTCCGCCGCTACTTGCTTCGGACGAAAAATCCACTCTCCGAGACACTGCGCGCTAAGCTGGAAGCGGCACGCGCCGCGGCCCAGAAAGAATGGAAGAACAGGCACCCGGAGCTGTCGCGCCCTGCAGTGCGGCCATTTATCGCTGGCGAGGAGCAAAGGAACGCTTATCACGTGTCCGTGCCGGCGACGCGGCGCCTGAGAGCATTCGCCTTCGATCCGAGTCTCGCCACTAAGAGCGAGGCCGTTGCCGTCAACGAGGTGACTATCCCGGTTGTTTTTGAACGGAACTTGCAGCCTGGGCCGGTTGGGGACTATCTCGAAGTCGTCGATGTGGACCCGCCGTCGGACTGCGCATACGCTCCAGTGGACTTGAACCACCCCTATCTCCTCGCTCAGGATGGACTTCCGCGATCCGAGGGGAACCCCCAGTTTCACCAGCAGATGGTCTATGCGGTCGCCATGAAGACCATCGCCCACTTCGAAGAAGCGCTGGGCCGACCCATCTTCTGGTCGCCTCTACGACCCTGGAACGAAGATAGCGGTGATGCGGAGCGCGCCGAGAACCTGAGGGGCGGGCGACTCTCAGATCGATTCGTCCGGAGACTGCGGCTCTACCCGCACGCTCTGCGTGACCAGAATGCATACTATTCACCCCAGAAGCGGGCCATCTTGTTCGGATACTTTCCAGCCGGTGAGAGCGACCCGGGCGCCGAGTGTCCCGGGGGCGTGGTTTTTACTTGCCTGGCGCACGACATAATCGCCCACGAGACTACTCACGCGATCCTGGATGGGATGCACGTCCATTTCACCGAACCTACGAATCCGGACGTTTTTGCCTTCCATGAAGCGTTCGCGGACATCGTGGCCCTGTTTCAGCGGTTCACGTATCCGGAGCTGTTGCGAGATCAGATCGCCAAAGCGCGTGGCAAGCTTGATTCGGGAACCCTGATGACGCAGCTCGCGCTTCAATTCGGGCAGGCTACCGGACGTCCTCACGCATTGCGGGATGCTTTGGGACACGTCATTCAGCAAGCACGCCAGCGGAGTGACACGGAGTGGCGCGACCGCATCGCGGATCGCGACTTGGCGGGTGATGGTCGACCGACCATCGCAGACGCTGCGAGAGACCTGGGCGACACGGAAACGCGCAGCATCTGGAAGCGATTCCAGGCCGACCCTTCGCTCGTTGAACAAGTGGAAGAACCGCACGAGCGAGGCTCGTTCCTCGTAGCCGCCGTCTTCGACGCATACTTGCGGATCTACGAGGAGCGAGTGGCGGACCTCCGGCGAATCGCGACCGGTGGAACCGGAATCCTGCCGGATGGCGACCTGCACCCGGACCTGGTCAACCGCATGGCGAACGAGGCCGCGAAGTCCGCTCGGCACGTCCTCAAGTTGTGCATACGGGCTATGGATTTCACGCCGCCGGTCGATATTACGTTCGGCGAGTTTCTCCGCGCCCTGATCACGGCAGACGCCGACCTGGTACCGGACGATCCACGCCGCTACCGTGTTGCGTTCATCGAGGCGTTCCGCAAGTGGGGAATCTATCCTCGAGACGTGCGCACGCTGTCTGAGGAGTCCCTCCGCTGGTCGCATCCGAATCCGGGAAACGACGTCCTCTTTCCCAGTGCGGCCGACAGCAAAACGGAGAACCTGCTCCGGTCAGTCCGGCGCGCTCTTCTCGGCTGGCAGCCGGGCAAACCACGGGACGATATCTTCGAACAGACCAGTATAGCGCAAGGAGCGCTGCATGACTATCTGGAGAAGCTGCCTTCCTCTAAGGAACCTCACGAGTTGACGCCATTGACGCTGCTTGAGCGGTTATCCGGTGTGGACCCGAAACGCTCGTTCCAGGTCACGAACTTGCGTCCGTCGCGGCGGATCGGCCCTAATGGCGAGTTTCGCACCGAGATGGTCGTCGAGATCATCCAGAACAAGAAGGGCCCGATTGGCGGGGGAGCGATTCCGGGACGGACGCTTCCCTTTCGCGGAGGCGTTACTCTCGTCGTTGACATGGACGACTATAGAGTCCGATATGCGATCTACAAACGGTCCGATAGTGTGGACCGCGAGCAGAGGCAGGTAGGATACCTGCTCCGCGCCGGTGGCGGTAAATCCGCGGACGCCGCCGAGTACTCTTCCGAGGACCTGCCCGCCGGGTGGTACACCGACGCTGCCGTCAGGAAGAAGTGGATGGATGAACGGTTGAGCCACCGGGAAGCGATGCGGGCTTCCTCTTGCGCTTGCCGCCGTTTGGACATAGAAAACGCCGAGAAAAAGGCCCGAGCGAACGGCGGGATTCCGGTACGGACTGCGCTGACGGAGCCCTTCGCCCTTCTGCATCAAGTCTGACATGCAAGTCATGGAGACGAATCGTGCCACCTGGAGTGAATAACAAGCGGTTGAAGCCCGGCGCCGGACAGCTGATGATGCGCCTGTATGGACAGGGGCTCGGAGACTGCTTCCTGCTGGCTTTTCCGCGCAAAGGCAAACCGGACGATCCTTGCTATCTGGTCATAGACTGTGGCGCTGCGATGAGCACTCCGGGACGAGCCGCCCGGATGAAAAAGGTTGTGGAGAACATCCGGGAGGCTACGGGCGGCCACATCGACGCGCTGGCGATCACTCACCAGCACTTCGACCACATCAGCGGATTTCAGGATGCCTGGCAGGAGTGGAAGCTGCTCAAGGTGGATTCCCTTCTATTACCCTGGACGGAAGCGACGGCCGAAAAGGGCGAGGCTAAGAGCACTAAGGCCTTCCGCGATATCCTCGATCGCGCGGCAAAAAAGGCGCTGGAGAAGGCAGAGGAGGCGGGCATACTCGACTCCCAGCCCGGATTCCGGGCGCAAGCCGATTTTCTCGGGGTTACGCTGGGCGCCGACAAAACGAAGGGACCGGGCAACATGGATGAGGCGATGGAGTTCGCCCGGAATCTCTGCCCGGAGAAAATCCACTACTTCGCGCCCGGCGACGTGTTTTCCGTTTTCGATACCGGCTTTCACGGCTACGTCCTCGGCCCGCCGCTTCCGGACAACCTCCGTGAAAAGGACCAGAAAAAGTATGTCGAGCTTCTCGTCGATGAAGACGGGAAGGTCATGTATTCTTACGCTCCGCTTGGGATGGAGGTAGACGAGGGGAAGCCGGGGGGCGCGAATGCGTTCGCCCTCAGCGACAATCGCAGTCTGCCGGCGCTCGCGTCCGGGCTGTTAGCAATGGACAGCTTGCCGAACCCATCGAACCGGGGCGCCGATGAAGCCTTCTGCCCATTCGCCCCCCGGGTCCGCCTCGCCTGGGACGACGCGATGTCGTCCGATTTCTTCGTCGATCATTACGGTGACAGGGAAGAGCGAGGTGAAAACGGTTCCTGGCGGCGAGTGGACTTCGATTGGCTTGCCGGCGCCGCGAATCTAGCGCTGCGTGCCGGCGACTACACAAACAACGTTAGTCTCGTGCTGGCATTCGACATCCCCGACTCCGATAAGATGCTGCTGTTCCCCGGTGACGCGCAGGTTGGAAACTGGCTGTCCTGGCATACCATCAAGTCGTGGAACTTCTGCGACGAATCAATTCCCCTCAACCCTCCAGCGTCGAGCGACAATCAAACCCTCATGGACAATCTATTGAGTCGAATCTGCTTCTACAAAGTAGGGCATCATGGCAGCCACAATGCCACGGTCAAGGAGCAGGGCTTAGAGAAAATGACGCGTAAGGACCTCGTAGCGTACATCCCCGTCAGCGTTCCCGTCGCGCAGGACTTTATGGGATACTGCCCGATGCCCTTCTATCCGGTCATCCGAGCTCTCCAGACAAGGACGAACGGGCGCGTGTTCCTTGCCAATGGGAAAGCGGTCGGTCCCTTGCCGGACGGTAAGAATAATGGCGGCCTGCTTAAAGCCTCGAGAATTGTCGTTTCGAAGGAGACTCTGGACAAAAAAGTCATGGACGGGGTTGAAGTTGAGGGCCCCGTCCCGCTCTTCCTGGAAATGACGATTCGGGCGTAGGCGCTGGAATAGCGAGCGTATTTGCTTTTGCATCGAGGAAGGCGGCCAGGCGGCGTGAGCACTTCCGATTCCGGATATGGCTATCCGGGAAACTGACGATTTCAGTTATCGCCGGTAGTCCACGTCGGGCGCAGAAGTATTCTCCCAGTCCACGACGACGCCGAGGTATTCGTCTTTGCGGTGCAGCAATCCCTGATACGCCGAGTCGAGTTCCGAGGGCGAGATCGTATGTGACAGGAGCGGCCCGACGTTCAACTGCTCTGATTCGATGAGCCGCAGAATTAGCTCCGCGTTCGATTCCGTGGTGTTCCCCGGGCTCTGCCTTTTCAGCAGCGGAATCGTCCATTCGAGCGCGCCTACAACGCTGATTCCGCGGCGGTGGACCATGTCGAGTAGTGGAGTGCAGTTCGTATCGTAGGGCGCCCGCGGTGTTCCGAGCAGAATGACCTGCCCGTTTACGGCAACGAGCTGGATACCGAGCTCAATCAACCGGGAATCACCTACAGCCTCAACGAACACTTTCGGCTGGGCGCCTCCATTCAGCTCCTTGATCCGGTCGAGAAGCGCCTGCGGTTCAGAGTGTTCCGTTGGGTCCAGCGCGGCATTGAATCCGGTCTCTAGAGCAATTGCGCGTCGCCTCTCCGAAGGGTCCAGTCCTATCGCCCGGACACCCGCGATCCGGAAGAACTGGCCCGCCAGGTTGCCGACCAATCCGAGGCCGGTTATCGCAACCGTGTCGTCGAGGTTTACGGCAGCGCGCTGGAACGCGGATATCGCCACATTCCCCATCCGCGCGAAGGCGGCGGTCGTGCTGTCAAGCAATTCCGGGACCTTGACGCAGTACTGTTCTGACGTATCCAGAACCTGATAATTCGCGTGTTGGAAGCGGCCATAGACGCGGTCGCCCGGCGTGAACTCGTCAACGTCATCGCCGGCTGCCAGAACACGGCCGATTCCGCCATAGCCCGGATTCCAGGGGTACGTACACCAGCGGTTCGGCCGCCGAGTGTCCGGGTCGAGACCGGTGTAGTTGGCGAGTTCGGTGCCGGCGCTGACAATGGTCCGCTCGACCTTGACTAACAGCTCCGCGCCCGACGGTCTCGAGCGAAGCGCAAACTCTTCGAAGTGAAGCTCTTGCTCTGAGACGATGACGGCGCGGACACCCGTAAAATCGCCTGCGCTCAAGCGGTTCTTGCTCCTTTTTGACCTGGCACCATGTTTTGTGCGCCTCGGGCTAAGACTCCGGAATCGGAGCGTACAGGTTGTGGCCGCCGGTCTGGTCTTGGCCGCGAACGAGGTAGATGTTATGCGGCCAGTTCGGGTCGGGGTCGTGCCTTACGTTCGCAGGCATGTACCGCATGGTATAACCGCAGCGCCGCTTGTCGGAGTGGTTAGGGTTGGAGGCGTGCGCCGTCCAGGCGTCATGGAAGTGGCACTCGCCCATCTCTAGCTCGAGGTCGACAACCTTTGCCGGGTCGATGCGGTCCGCCGGAATCTGAGCGTCGAACACATTTTCGCCGCGGTCGACTGTTTCATACTCGTCCAGTCGCGTGGCGATCTCTTTGTGAGAACCGGAAACCACGCGCATGCATCCGTTCTCTTGCGTCGAGGGATCTACGGCCAGCCAGAGGGTGATCACGTTCATCGGCTTGAGGCGATTCCGCCAGTAGGCGCCGTCAGTATGCCACGGTACGGCCTTGCCGTCGCCTTTGGGCTTCGCGATGAAATGACTGGACCAGAGGGTGATGTCCGGCCCGATGAAGTCCTCTATTACGTCCAAAACGCGCGGATGCGTAAGATAGCGGAATAGCCACGGATCATCTAAGTGTGGCCGGTCCATCCCTTCCGGACGCTTGCCTTCCGGAAGGTTTGCGATCATCTCATCGACATGCGCCCGCAGCGTATCGATCTCGCTTCGAGTAAAGATGCGCCCGAACTTGAGGTAGCCGTTGTCGCGATAGGATTGCACTTGTTCGGGAGTCGCATTATTCAGCACCTGCCAGTAGTCGGTTTCGGTCGGTGTCACTGGTTCTGCTCCGTTGAAGTATTAACAGCGATCCGATAAATTCTACCTGCGGTCACGGCGGACTTCCATCGTTGGGTACCCTGATTGCTGAGTGTAACGAATTGGTTCGGGAGCCACGATTCGGTGAGCGAAGCGGCGGTTATTCTACTGAGCGGGGGACTGGACTCAGCTACCGCACTCGCGGTGGCTCGATCCGACGGATTCCAACCGTATGCCCTGACATTCCGTTACGGGCAGAGGCATTCCTCTGAGATCGAATGCGCTCGGCGAGTTTCGGAATCGGCCGACGTGGAGAAGCACGTCATTGTGGATATCGACCTGCGGCAGTTTGGCGGTTCCGCGCTGACAGACGAGATCGCGGTGCCGAAGGGCCGTACTGAGGCGCAGATGTCCGGCCCGATTCCAGTGACCTACGTGCCCGCTCGGAACACGATTTTCCTCTCTTTCGCTCTCGCCTGGGCGGAAGTGCTGGGGGCGTGGGACATCTACCTCGGCGTCAACGCGCTGGACTATTCCGGTTATCCGGACTGCCGGCCGGAATTCGTCGAGGCGTTTGAGCGCATGGCAAATCTCGCCACCAAGGCCGGGGTCGAGGGCGCCGGACGCATGAGTATCCATACGCCGCTCATCCATCTCTCGAAGGCGGAGATCATCCGGAAAGGGCTGGAGCTGGGCGTGGACTATTCCCTTACGAGCTCCTGTTACGACCCATCACCCTCGGGGGAGGCTTGCGGCGAATGCGACTCCTGCCTCCTGCGCTTGAAGGGATTCCGCGAAGCGGACTCAAAGGACCCTATCCGCTATCGTACTGGAGTGTTATGAGCTATACCGTCAAAGAGATCTACTATACGCTTCAGGGCGAGGGGGCGCAATCGGGGAGAGCCGCGGTCTTTTGCCGATTCGCCGGGTGCAATCTCTGGTCAGGTCGCGAAGAAGACCGGGCATCGGCGATCTGCTCATTTTGCGATACGGAATTCGTCGGCACGGACGGGCCGGGCGGCGGAAAGTTCGTATCCGCGCAGGAGTTGGCGGAATCTGTCGCTCGTTTGTGGCCGACCGATTCCGCGGGTGCGCGGCCCCTCGTAGTTTGTACAGGTGGAGAACCGCTGCTGCAGCTTGACGAGGCGCTCGCAGAGGCGCTCCACGCGCGTGGATTCGAAGTCGCGGTGGAGACCAACGGTACGCAGATTCCGCCGAATAATCTCGATTGGGTATGCGTTAGCCCGAAGGCGGGCGCGGACCTGAAGATAACGCAAGGTGACGAGCTGAAGCTCGTTTTCCCGCAAGAGGGCGCGGAGCCTGGGCGGTTCGAGGGCTTGGAATTTAGGCATTACTTTCTTCAGCCGATGGATGGCCCGGACCGAGAAGCGAATACGCGCCGGGCCGCCGAGTACTGCCTGGGGAATCCGCGCTGGCGGCTCAGCCTCCAAACTCACAAGTTGATTGGGCTCCCATAGGTTGGCTTAGAAATCCATGGTGCGACTGGCCCACTATTCGATTGGCATCGGCGACCGGTTTGCGCGGCAGGCGCGAGCGCAGCTTCGCGCCTGTATGCTGGCTCTCGAATCCGGAACCGAAGTCATCCCCGTCTGGAATAAGTCGCACCGGGAACATTTGATCGTCGGGTCAGAACCAGCGAGTGTGCGCGCATCGGCCGATTTGGCAGTCCGGGAGCTGGGATGGGACCGGCCGTACCATGTTGATGCGGACCATATCCGCCTGCAGACAGTCGAAGGGTTTCTGGAATCCTCTGACTTCTTCACCATTGATGTCGCGGATTCCATCGGACACCTGCCCGATTCCGATTCCGTCGCGCGCTTCGTCCGCCGTCATCCGGAGCTTCGCAGGAGTGTCGAATTGGCCGGAGTCTCCGCGCCGTTAGAGCTTTCGTTCGAGGAACTGGCACAGATCGCTTCCAAGTACGTTCTGGCCGTTGAAGAAGCCGGACGGATCTACCGCAGAATCGTGGCCGCGAAGGGAGAGGGCGAGTTCATCACGGAAGTCTCGATGGATGAGACGGATCGACCGCAGAGCCCGCGCGAGCTGCTCGTCATTCTGGCCGCGCTTGCAGATGAGCGGATTCCGCTCCAGACGATCGCCCCAAAGTTCTCCGGGAGATTCAACAAAGGTGTGGATTACCTGGGAGATGTCGACCAGTTCGAGCGGGAGTTCCGCGAAGATATCGCCGTAATCGCCCACGCGATCGAACAGTACAATCTCCCGAATAACCTGAAGCTAAGCGTTCACTCCGGCAGTGACAAGTTCTCACTCTACGGTCCGATGAATCGCGCGATCAAGGAAATCGGGGCCGGACTGCACCTTAAGACTGCGGGAACGACCTGGCTGGAAGAAATCATCGGCCTCGCGGAAGCCGGCGGTAAAGGGCTGGAAGCGGCGAAAGGGATTTATGCGAAAGCCCTTGAAAAGCGAGAAGAGCTGTGCGCGCCGTACGCCGCGGTGATCGACATCGAATCCGCGAATCTCCCGGATTCCACCGACGTCGCTGACTGGACAGCCGAGCAGTACGTGGACTCCCTGCGGCACGACCCTTCGAATCCCGCGTACAACCCGAGCTTTAGACAGCTCTTGCACGTGGGATACAAAGTCGCCGCTCAAATGGGTCCGGGCTATCTTGCGCTGCTGGATGAGTACGAGCCGGTGATCGGGAGGAACGTAACCGCGAACCTGTTCGAGCGCCACCTGGGACCCTTGTTCCTAACATGATGTCTGACATCTTCGGGTTGGACGGCGAGGTCGCCGTGGTGATCGGCGCTACCGGAGTGCTGGGAGGGTCGATGGCCGAGGCGCTTGCCGAAGCTGGCGCCTTCGTTGCCGTGTTAGGACGCAATGAGGAACGGGGGCAAGAGCGGGTCCGCGCAATCGCCGAGTCGGGCGGGCAGGCACGCTTCTTTGCCGCCGACGTGCTCGACCGTGAGTCTCTTATCAGGACACGGGACGGAATCGGTGGAGTTTGGGGAGCGCCGACGGTTCTCGTAAACGCCGCCGGAGGAAACCGGCCGGATGCGACTCTGCCACCGGGAGCGGATTTCTGCGGGCTTCCGCTAGATGCCTGGCACGGGGTCTTCGACCTCAATCTGGTGGGGGGCGCGCTTCTTCCTTCACAGGTGTTCGGCGAGGCCATGGTTGCGCAGCGCAAGGGGAGCGTCATCAACATCGCGTCGCTCTCGGGCATGACCCCGCTCTCGCGGGTGGTCGCTTATTCGGCGGCCAAAGCGGCGGTGCTGAATCTGACGCAGTTCCTGGCGCGCGAGTGGGCGCAGTTCGGAATCCGCGTGAACGCCATCAGCCCCGGATTCTTCCCGGCCGAGCAGAATCGGGCGCTGCTTTATAGAGAGGACGGCACTTACTCCGAGCGCGGGGGGCAGATAATCGGGCATACACCAATGTCGCGCTTCGGCGAGCCGCACGAGCTGGCCGGGGCGGTATTGTTCCTGGCTTCACCTCGCGCGTCCTCGTTTGTCACCGGCCACAATCTGGTGGTAGATGGCGGTTTCTCGGCCACCACCATATAACAGACGGGGCCTAATTACGCGGCCTTCTTCTCGTGCGCGGGGTTGTTTGTGTGCGGGCGCTTGCCCAGGTCTCGCCAGCTCTTCTCCGCGACCTCCACGTCATAGTGCTTCGCTGCTTTCTTGATGTTTGCGAAAGCCCGGGCGCGGTCATCGTCCGACACATCTTCGGCCTGATCGAATCGGGCGAGCGCATTCCGCACGTGCTCAGCGTCGGTGAGGGGCGCTTTCCGCTGTTTCGGGAAGGCGAATACGCTATCCGGTAAGTCGCTCCGCGTGTTCAGTTCGCCATGTTTCGTATGTGGCTCCCATGTAGATCCTGGCATCTTTAACCTCCTTGAACCAACGGAAGACGGCAGCCAACGGCTCTTAGTTCCGCTCTGCACGCAGACGAACGAAGGTCACTAATCGCCAGATCGATAGGGATGGATTCTGGGATTCCGGAATATGGGAGGCAAAGAAAAACCCAGGCGTGAGCCTGGGCGTAAAAGGTGTGAAGGAATGCTCCCGCGCCGGCAGTTGTTAGGGTACCGAGCTATTTGATTGTCAAAGCCGACGCGGAAGCTCCAAGGGATTATCGGGCTGCTGGAAGAGCGGACATAACTGTTACAGTTACCAGGAGTTAGTCAATCAGACCTCTCGTGTCTCACGCAGAGCCGCCGGACACAGCATGAAGCACGTCAACCTTATGGGCAGTTCCGCGTGCGAATTCGCGGTGAATGCGGCCCTTAGAAAGCACGAGCACGCGATCGGAAAGGCCCAGCGTCTCCTCGATTTCGGATGAGGTGAGGAGAATCGCCAGTCCTTGATCGGCGAGCTCCCGGATAAGCGCGTAAATCTCTTCCTTCGCGCCTACGTCCACGCCGCGAGTCGGATCGTTCAGAAGCAAGACCTTCGGACCTGCCGCGAGCCACTTTGCGAGTAGTACCTTCTGCTGGTTGCCACCGCTGAGGCGGATCACTGGCTTGTCCACGGAATCGGTAGCGATATTGAGGCGATCTACGAACTCACCCGTTAGCCGCCGGCCCTTGGGACGATCGAGCAGTCCAATCCGGCGTATTAGCTTGTCCAGGATAAGTAGCGTAGCATTCCGCTCGACAGACCATTCCATCATGAGACCTTCGTCGCGGCGGCTCGCAGGTATGAGACCCCACCCTTGCCGGATGGCCTGCCCGGGAGATTGCAACCGTCGGATCTCTCCGGAGTACGCCACCTCGCCGGAATCGGTACGCTCAAGGCCGAAGAGGACTCGAAAAAGGGTCTCAACTCCCGCACCTTCGAGGCCCGCGAATCCGACAATCTCGCCCAGCCGCACCTCGAATGAGATGGGACCAAGACGGCCCTTCATTTCCAGGTCGCGGGCCGTCAGGATCGTAACAGATTCCGGAGTCTCGCGCCGCTCTGGGAAGGCCTCTGAAGGCGCTCGGCCGATCATCTGCGAGATGATCTCCGGAATAAAAGTGTCCTCTACATTCCACGTGCCAACGCAGCGACCGTCCCTGAGAACGGTGATTCGGTCGCTGATCGCGAAGACTTCCTCGAGCCGGTGGGAAACGTAGATAACGGTAACGCCCCGGTCGCGCATGCGGCGGATCACTTCGAACAGGCGTGCGGACTCCGCCTCCGTGAGCGCGGAATTAGGCTCATCGAGGATGACGATGTCCGCGCGCGTGGATACCGTGCGGGCGATCTCGACCTGCTGCTTTTCTCCGATGGAAAGCGCGGCAACCCACGCTTCTGGATCGATGGCAAGGCCAAGGGAATCGAGGGCTTCCGCGGCGGCGCGATTCATGGCTCGCCGGTGAAGGATTCCGCGTGACGCGAGCTCCCGGTTGACGAAGATGTTTGATGCGACTGTGAGGTGCGGGAAGAGGCTGAGCTCCTGGAAAACGATGCTGATTCCGCGTCGCCGCGCTTCGAGCGGACTGGTGAGCCGCACCGGTTCATCGTTCAACAGAATCCGTCCGCCGTCCGGCCGAAGCGCTCCGGCGAGGAGCTTCATGACCGTGGACTTCCCGGCGCCGTTTTCGCCGACAACGGCATGCACCTCGCCCTTGCGGACACCGAAGCTAACATCCGCCAGCGCTTGCACGCCGCCGAAACGCTTACTAACATGTTCAAAGCGGATCGCGTCGCTCATTAGGCTAGAGGTTGGAAGTATGGAAGTGTGGAAGTTTGGAAGCAACGGCCGTGCACCTCCGTACTTCCACACTTCCACACCTCCACACTTTCCTTCATCCCCGCATATCCATCCCCCCATCCACCGTTATGGTGCTGCCGGTGATGAAGGAGGCTAGGTCGCTGAGGAGAAACACGGTTGCGCCGGCGATATCTTGCGGGAGGCCGATGCGGCCGAGGGCGAAGTCTTTCGCTACGTTCTCGCGGCCCAGCTCGTTCAGGCTTGGGGCGGCCATGTCGGTGTCGGTCCAGGCAGGGGCCACGCAGTTGACGCGGATTCGGTCAGGGCCTAGCTCCTTCGCCATGGAGCGCGCGAAGAGAATCTGACCGCCTTTGGAGGTTGCGTAAGCGGAATAGACGGCGGAGCCGCGCTGACCGGCGGTACTGGTGTAGATGACGATACTGCCGCCATTGCCCTTCGAGCGCATGTGACTCACCGCTGCCTTCACGGCCAGGAATGTACCACGGAGGTTGATCGCCATGACGCGGTCCCAGAATTCCGCGTCCATCTTCTCGATGGGCTGGCCCTCGAAGATTCCGGCCGATACGACCATTCCGTGCAGCGGGCCGAGCTTACTTACCGCCTCATCCACTGCCCGGTCCATTGCGCCCTCTACCGCCACATCCCCCTGGACTACAAGCCCTTTGCGCTTTGCCTGATGGATGGATTCCACCACGGATTCCGCGGCGTCGGCGTTGTGAACGTAGTTCACGCTGACATCCGCCCCCGCGTGTGCAGCCATCCGCGCCGCCGCCGCCCCGATTCCGCGACTCCCGCCCGCGATGAAAATATGCCGGTCGGTCAGGTCAATCATGTCCTCCTCCGTTTCGCTTTTGATGTGGCGACCTTGATCCCGACAAACCCCCGTTAGATCGACAACATTGTGCTACCCGTCAGGTGTCGCTCACTATATTCAATAACGCGAAACGTATCACGCGTTTAACGGCAGGATAGCGCCTACGACTATAGGGCATCATAGAGAATCTCGCACAGCTTGCCGAGGGCTCGGCCGTGGCGGATGGCGAGCGTCAGATTGCCGTCGTCGGGCGCGGGAGCGACGTTGTTGACGAAGAGGGCAAAGGCGAGTCTGCGGCCGCTTTTCGCTTCCAGGTAGCCGGCGAGCGCTTTGCTGGTGAGGAGGAGATTGCCGTTGAACGGGTTGACGACGACGTAGGTCCCCGTCTTTGCGCGGACTTTGCCGCGCGCCGGGCTGTTCGTCGGTACGGTTTCGGCCAGCGTGCCGTCCACCCCGAGAATCGGCAGCGCGTTCTCAAAGACTGCAGGATCGGGCCTGGCCGCCATCTTGCGAAGCAGCTCGACCGTTACGGAGGCGGTAGTTAGGTCGGCCTGAGCGCCCCCCGCCGCGCTGCCAAATGAGATTCCCTGCGCGGAGACCCCCAGCTCCTTCAAGTACCGCTGCCCGATGCGCAGCCCTTCGTCCAGGGTCCGTTTCCCCTCTCGAGTGGCGAGCAGCAGCGGGAGGATGCCGGCGTGGAGGTTGTGACTGACCTTCAGGATCAGCTTTGCATGCTCGGCAAAAGGTGGAGAGACCAGCTCCGCGACCTGAGGAAGGGCCTTCGCCTGATCAGACGACGGCAGACGATCGGATGAATTCCGCGCGAATATCGAAGAATCTACGGTGACGCCTGCACGGTGGAGTGCTTCAACAAATAGCGAGCGGGCGAAGGAGGCGGGATCTTCCACTTCGCGGATTCGCAGCAGGGGCTTACGGCCCATCGGAATCTGTCCCCGTACCATCACGCGGCCAGGCGAAGGTGACGTGACGTTCACCATAGCCGGGCTGTCGGCCGGGGCGGTTATGACCCGCGCGTCCACTTGAACAACCGCGGACTGCGGAATCCACCGCACCTGGGCCGCCTCGCCTTCACTGCCAGGTGTGATAACAATGTCTACCAGGTTGTCGTTCACGACGATTGGAGTGAGCGTGACCGGCCCGGAGCCGCCGCCTTCCGCACGGTCGAAGAGGCGGTCGTCGATAACCACGTCGCCCGTAACGCGCCGGATTCCGGATTCCGCGACCTGTCTGGAGAGCGCGTCGAGACCAGCCAGCGGGTTCGTGTCCGTCACCTCCGCGGATTCCATGAATCCTGCGTAGATGTGGTCGGTGTCCTTGAACGCGATCTTTCCCACGGAATCGCCACGGCCGCCCATCGTGGGATCGCCGCTGGCAACTAGAATCAGATCACCCTTGAGCGTTCCATTCGAATCCACATCGGCTGTCCGGTATACCGGCGTTCGGAATCGGTGGTCGGGACCGAGGGCTTCCAACGCTGCAGCAACGGAATACAGCTTGGTGACGGAGGCCGGCCGTACCAGCTTGTCCTCATTGAGCGCGTATATCTGTTCGCCCGTCTTGACGTCCACGACCAGGATTCCCCATGTCGAGTGCCGATAAACTGGCGCGTAGATCACCTGCTCGATTCTGTTGCGCAGGCCTTGGGCATGGGCAGATGGAGCTACTGCGAACGAGAGGGCTAAAAGGACGATGCGGAATCGGAGCTTATTCAATCCTGGCGTCCTTGGCGTCTTGGCGGTTCATTTCTCATTCCGGCCGCGGCGGTGAGGCATGGGCGATCTTGTTGAGGTCGGCGAAGTTCTTGCTTATGTAGTCCGCGTACCACCTGGTCTCGGAATCTTCGTTGGCCTCGCGGTCATAGACGGAGTCCGCGTTCTCTTTCGTAACAATCTCGGTCCCGACGTCGATCCAACCTTTCACGAGCGGTGTGCCGTCACGCAGATGCCGTACCAGGGCGAGTATCGGTAGATAGCCCTGAAGGTAGGGGTGCTGGCCCAGTGTGACTTGAGCGGTTCCGTCCTTAATGGCGTCGAGCGATTCCAGGTTCAAGTCGTAGCCGCCGATGAGCCATTTGCCGTTGGACCGCTTCTTGACCTTGGCCATGTTGGGGATGTCCATCGAGCAGAGCCCGATGGCGGCGACCATGTCTCGGTTAGCGCTTGCCAGGTTCTCCCACTGCGAATAGTTGGCGGTGTTCTCTACCTTCACGTCGTACGGATCGGTGAGAGTAAACTTGCTCCCTTCAAAGGCTTTCTTGACGCCCTTGTATCGATCCGTGAGCACGGCCTCTCCGGGGACGCAGATTCCGATTACGATCTTGCCGGTCTCGATGTTCTGGGCGATCAGCAGATCCTTGATCTTGCCGCCCAGAATGACCCCCGATTTGTATTCGTCCTGGCCGAACCAGGCGGCGGATTTCGATTCCGGGCTGATGAAATTCGCGGTCACAACCGGAATCCCCGCATCCACGGCCTGCCCTATTGGGCGTACCCACAGCGGGCCCGGCATAGGGACTACCGCCAGGCCATCTTTGTGTTGCTGGACCATGCCCTCGAACATGGCAATTCCGTCGGTCGCTTTGAAGCCGGCGGGGCCGTTGACGGTTACCTCCACTTTGAGCGCCTTCCCCGCGTCTTCCGCTCCCTTCTTGATCACCTGCGTAAAGTCGTTCAACCCGTGCAGCACGTAGCCGATCTTGAGCGGTTTCGCAGTTTCCGGGCCGGTTATGACGGAGCTGGGCGACTCCTTCTTGGCACAACCGACGAGGAGGACGAGGACAAAAATGAGAACGAGCCTGATGTTGGATATCATAATGGGTCTCCGAAGTCTTCCGTTTACGCTAATAGTTAGAATTCGCTATCCGAATCCCGTCACTCCTGTACGTCCCGCGAAACTTACTCACGAACGAAAGTCAAAAGCGGATTCTTCGACGATAAAGCCGTCTCAGAATGACGGTATTGCCGACGTTATTCAGATTCAATCTAGTACCTAGTTGCAAGAATCCGTATCGACGTTTTCAGGCCAAATCAATCTCGAATGGTGCTATGTGGACTTTTGCAACGAGGTACTAGTGTAGACAGCAACAGGGCGCGTCATGCTGAGCCGACTTTGCGAAGCATCTGTTTTTCAAGCAACTCAATGACCGTTGAACCGTTACAACCGGTCTAGGTTTCCTTTCGCCGCACCAGGTTGCCGAGCGCGACGGCCAGGATGATGACGGCGCCCGTGACGGCTGTGCTCCAATAGGCGTTGTACTCTAGCAGCACCAGACCATTGGCAATAAGAGCGATAAGGAGCGCACCGAGGATAGCGCCCGGAATCGACCCTCCGCCGCCGGTAAGCGCTGTGCCTCCAATAATCGCCGCCGCTATAACCTTCAACTCGAATCCCGCGCCGGTAGTAGGATCGGCGGACTGCAGGAATGCAAGCGCCATGATTCCCGCGAGACCGGAGATGGCGCCCATAAGCGTCATTACCAGAATCCGGTACTTGGCGATGGCGATACCCGAGAACCGAGCCGCGGTCGCGTTGCTTCCAATGGCCTGCACACGCCAGCCAAAGGGAGTCATGTTGAACAGGACATATCCTAAAGCCCCGACCAGAAGCATGAAGATGACGCTAGCGGGGATTCCGCCGAGCTGCCCGCCGCCGACCTCAAAGAACCAATGCTTCTTGGAGAATGTGCTGATCGGACTGGCGTCCGAGATGACCAGGGCGATTCCGTGGAAGAGACTCATCGTACCCAGTGTTATTATGATGGTTGGTATCCGCAGGAGCACGCTCAGCGTACCGTTCGCGAAGCCGCAGAACGCGCCGACACAGATTCCGATAAGCAGCGCAATTGGAACGCCGAGACCGTCGCGGAGGGCGATGGCGGCGGTGATGTTAACCAGCGTGAGAATTGACCCTACTGAAAGGTCCACGTCTCCCATGGAAAGCACGAAGACCATCCCGACCGCCATGATCCCGAAGTACGATGCCTGGCGCGCGACTTGAAGGAAGTTCGAAGACTGGCGGAAGTCCTCGCCGGACGTCGGGTGAAGCGAAAGGTAGAGCGCGATGGCGAGCAATCCGGCGATAACCCCGAGCTCCTCTACCCGTGATAGCCGGCGAAGATAAGCTGTAATGGGATTCGGCCTGGGCGCCTCAGGAACGGCGTTCATATCGGCGCCGCCTCTCTGTTCCCAGGTGTGCCGCCGATGGTGGTGAATCTCATCGTTCTGGATTACGGCGCGCCGCATTGCATTTCCTTGTCCGGCCGCACCAATTACCACGTGGTATGCTGGGTTAGCGGAAGAGGGAGCGAGCGATGACGGTCAGAGTCACCTATAGCGCGGCGGGGATGGAAGTGGACGAAGTATTTTCAGGCGCGACGGCAGAGGACGTGGTCTCGGCGATGAAGCGCCGCGTCGCTTCGGAAGCAGGATTCGCAGTGCGCCTCATGGTCGGCTCGATGAGTCCGCTCGGATTCGCCCAGGAAGTGGTTCGCCGCTACAACCGCGAGAAGGGTAGAAGTCTTACGATTCCCTCCTCTTGCGGTGAGTTTCTGGCAATCGGTGATTCGGAGGGCATTCTCAAGTTTGTGGAGCGGTAATGGCCGGTGGGATTAAGCGTTCAAACCATAGAGCTGCTGCTGCTTGTGGCGGCCATCGTGTCGATGCTCGCTCGTCGGGTGCGGCTGCCCTATACGGTCGTGCTGGTCCTGGCCGGAATCTTGTTGGCGCTGCTCCCATTCGGCCCCGACGTGGTGATGACGAAGGACCTGATCTTTACGGCGCTGCTCCCGCCGCTGGTCTTTGAGGCCGCATTCTATATCTCATGGTCGGAGCTTCGCAAAGACCTTCTGCTGGTAATTGTCCTTGCTACGCTTGGCGTGCTGCTCTCTGCCGCGGTAACAGCCGCCGGTATGCGGTACCTCGCAGCGTGGCCGTGGTCCGCTGCGCTCGTGTTTGGCGTTTTGATCGCGGCTACGGACCCGGTGTCGGTAATCGCAACGTTTAAGGAGGCGGGCGCGACCGGGCGGCTTCGGCTGCTGGTTGAATCGGAGAGTCTCTTCAATGACGGTACGGCGGCGGTCCTCTTCGTCATAGCTCTTGCGCTGACTACTGGGCAAGCAGCGGTCGGTTCTGTCGCCCTCTCGTTCGGATGGATCATCTTCGGCGGAATCGGCATTGGGCTGATGGTCGGGGCCTTCGCGCTTTTCCTTGCGGGCAAAACCGATGACCATCTCGTGGAGATTACCTTTACGACGGTCGCTGCCTACGGTTCATTCCTGGCGGCGGAGCACTTCCACTGCTCGGGCGTTCTGGCAGCGCTGTGCGCCGGCCTCCTCCTCGGCAACGTGGGCTTCTTGGGAGCAATTGCCGACACGGGGCGGGACGCCGTAGGCTCCTTCTGGGAATACATCGCCTTCGTCGCCAACTCGCTGGTGTTCTTGTTGATGGGTATTCGGCTGGCGCACATGAACTTCGCTCCGGTGCTTATGGCGTCGATTGTTGCGGTGTTCGTGGTACTGGTTGGGAGGGCCCTGGCGGTTTATGTTTGCTGCGCGCTGTTTGCCCGATCGAAGTCCGGTGTTCCTGCGGCTTACCAACACGTATTGTTCTGGGGCGGGCTGCGCGGTGCGCTAGCGCTGGCGCTGGCGCTCGGTCTTCCGGCCGGTATGCCGCGCCGGGAGGAGATCACGGCCGTCGCTTTCGCCGTTGTCGCATTCTCCGTGATAGTTCAGGGCCTCACGATCGTCCCGATGGTACGCCGGCTCGAACGGGCACCGTCGTTTGACACTATGGATGAGCACGGGTAGAATCCGGCCAGCCTTCGCGATAGGAATAATCTTGCCTGAAGTAACGGAATCTCAGATTCTGGAGGCGCTAAAGGTCGTCCAGGACCCCGATCTGCACCGCGATATCGTCTCTCTTGGCTTCGTCAAAGACGTCAAGGTATGTGGCGGAAACGTCGCGTTCAAAGTCGAACTCACGACGCCTGCATGCCCGGTGAAGGATTTGCTTCGCGATCAGGCGCATGCGGTGGTGGCGGCGCTGCCGGACGTCGACCACGTAGAGGTCGAAATGACCGCGCAGGTGCGGGGGTCGCAGCAAGCTGGGCCGCTGATTCCGGGTGTGAAAAATGTGATCGCGGTGGCCAGCGGCAAAGGCGGCGTTGGAAAGTCGACCGTCGCGACCAACCTGGCGGTCTCCCTCGCGCAGTACGGATCGTCGGTCGGTCTGATGGATGCCGACGTCTACGGTCCGACGATTCCGCTTCTGATGGGCGCGGACGCGCAGCCGGAGCTGCAGGGCGACAAGATCGTGCCGATCGAGCGGTTCGGCGTGAAAATTATGTCCATGGGCTTCTTCCTGGAAGAGGGGAAGGCCGTGGTCTGGCGCGGCCCGATGATCGGGAAGTTCCTGAACCAGATTCTGGCGGACGTCCTCTGGGAGGACCTCGATTACCTGGTGGTGGATCTTCCTCCGGGGACGGGCGATGCAGCCATGTCACTGGCGCAGTTGATTCCGCTTACCGGCGTGGTTATCGTAATGACTCCGCAGGACGTTGCCCAGCACATCGCCAACAAGGCGATAGACATGTTCCGCCAGCTCGAAGCGGCCGGCGGAAGTCACGTCCCGATTCTCGGCGTGGTAGAGAATATGAGCGGATTCATTTGCCCAAACTGTGGCGTGGAGTCTGCCCTATTCCGCAAAGGTGGGGGAGAAAAAGCCGCGGAGCGCCTCGGAGTCCCGTTCCTGGGCGCGATTCCGTTGGATCCAACCATCACAGTCAGCGGTGACAGCGGGATTCCGGCGGTCGTGATGGATCCGGATTCGAAGCAGGCAGAGGCATTCCGGAATATGGCCGGTCAGGTTGCCGCACGAGTGAGCACGCTTGCCGTAACGTCAAAGACAGATTAGGATTAGGATTAAGATTAAGATTAAGACCATGCCAACGACTACCAACGCGAGGCGCTTGATCGGAGCGCACATGCCCACGGCGGGCGGGCTGGAAAAGAGTATCGTGAATGGCCGGGAGATCGGGTGTACAGCAGTGCAGGTGTTTACGCGGAGTCCCAGGCAGTGGAACGCCCCGCCGCTTGGCCCGGAGGCGACAGCGCGATTCCGTCAGGCGGTCGCAGAAACCAAGATGGGATTCACTGTCGCGCACGATTCGTATTTGATCAACCTGGCCGCGCCGGATTCCGTGGTCCTTGAGCGCTCGCGCGCTGCATTCCGAGACGAACTGGAGCGGGCCGATGTGCTGGGGATTCCGTGGGTGGTCACGCACATGGGCGCTCACCTTACGAGCTGTGAGGAAGACAGCATGGCGGTGCTCTGCGAGAGCATGAATCTCATCGTCCAGCAGACGCAGGGGCTGTCGACGGGGATTGCGCTGGAGACCACGGCGGGGCAGGGGACCTGCCTTGGACGAACGTTCGAGCAGATCGCTCAGGTAGTGGATGGCTGCAAGTCTCACCCGCGGGTTGGCGTCTGCCTCGACACCTGCCACATTTTTGCCGCTGGCTACGAAATCCGCTCGGAAGAGGCCTATGAGGAAACGATCTCATCCTTCGGCCGGATAATAGGTTTTGACAAACTGAAAGTCATTCTCGCCAACGATTCGAAGAAGCCGCTCGGCAGCCGCGTGGACCGGCACGAGCACGTGGGCGACGGCGAGATCGGAATCGAGCCCTTTCGACGCGTTGTCAACGATCCTCGCCTAAGTCACGCTCCGATGATCGTCGAAACGCCCGACGCCGATACGATGCACAAGGTCAATGTAGAGAGGCTGCGCAATCTCGTGAATGGGTCGCCTGGAAAGGAAGGTTCGTCGATGATAACGGTAACTGTCCATCTGTTCGGACACTACAAAGACGTGAATCCCGAATCCTTCGATATGCGGATTCCAGCATCTTCCACGGTATCGCAATTGGCGCAGGCGTTGGTGTCCGCCGAACCGAAGCTGAGCGGTATCGAGCGTATTTGCCGCGCCGCCGTGAACGAAGAGTACGCCGTGAACTCACAGCCATTGCGAGAAGGCGACACCGTCGCATTCATCCCGCCAATGAGCGGAGGATGAGAGATTATCATTTATCAATTATCAATTATCATTGGGTCAATTCATTGATAATTGATAATTGATAATTGA
>JBKJZI010000079.1:0-16176 GCA_046715155.1 Chthonomonadales bacterium
CGCCTTCGACGAAGTCACGGGCCGAATGAACTCACTGCTGGACCGCGTGCGCACCCTTAGCGGTTACATTGGCTGCTTTGTGACGACCGACGCCCGTGACGACCTCGCAAGAGCGCGCGAATCCGAGCTGGAAAACCGGACCGTCCTGCTCGACCAGCTCCACACCCGCTACGTAGCCTGGGTCGGCACGAGTGATATCGACGGCCTCATCCAGAGCTCTGAAACAGCCCGCGCCCACGAATACATGATCCGCCGCGCCCACAGGCAGGCCGCCCACCAGATGCCGGAAGGTGAAGAGGCGCTGGCGGCGGAGCTGAGGCCGATGGGCCACAACGCATGGGCTCTCCTGCATGGAAACATCACCGCGCTTCTCACGGCTCGGGTCCAGACAAACGGCGAAGAAAAAGAACTGCCCATGAGCGCGGTTCGCGCGCTCGGCTCAGACCCCGACCGCCAGACGCGCCGCCTTGCATTCGAAGCCGAGCTCAGCGCCTGGGAAACGGCCGCGCTCCCGCTCGCGGCAGCGCTCAACGGCATCAAGGGGTTTCAGCGGTCTATCCGCAAGCGCCGCGGCTGGAACGACGATATCGAACCAACGCTCCTCTCCAATAGCATTGACCGCCCGACGCTCGAAGCGATGCAGGCCGCGTGCGCGGAATCCTTCCCGGACTTCCAGCGGTACTTGAAGGCCAAGGCCCGCGCGCTCGGAATCCGAAGCCTCGCCTGGTACGACCTGGTCGCCCCACTCGGAGAAGTGAGTCGAAAGTGGAGTTGGGCAGATGCCGAGGACTTCATTCGCTCTAACTTCCGAACCTATTCGGACAGACTGGCCGATTTTGCCGACCGCACCTTCCGCGAGCGCTGGATCGACGCCGGACCCCGGGTAGGCAAGGAAGGCGGCGCATACTGCAGCGGAATCCGCCCCGGCGAATCCCGCATAATGATGAACTTCGACCACTCCTTCGAAAGCGTCGGCACTCTCGCGCATGAGTTGGGCCACGCCTACCACAACCTCAATCTCAAGGATCGCAAATACCTCCAGCGTGGCACCCCGGCCACTCTCGCCGAGACCGCCAGCATCTTCTGCGAAACCATCGCATTCGAAGCCGCCATGAAAGAGGCGCCACCCGCCGAAAGGCTCGCCTTGCTCGACAGCACGCTCCAGCGCGACCTGCTCGTCGTCGTAGACATTCACTCCCGTTTTCTGTTCGAGAAAAGAGTCTTCGAGCGTCGAGGGGATCGAGACCTCACAGTGCCCGAGCTGAACGAGCTGATGCTGGACGCCGAGCGGCAGGCGTACGGCCCCGACATCGACCCGCTGCACCCCTACATGTGGGCGGTCAAGGGCCACTACTACGGCCCCACGTTCTACAACTATCCCTACACCTTCGGCCTGCTCTTCGGCCTCGGAATTCACGCCAACTACCAGCATGACCCCGAGCGGTTCAAAGCCCAGTACGACGATTTTCTCTCCTCCACCGGTCTCGCCGACGCCGCCACCCTCGCCAAACGCTTCAACGCCGACGTTACCGGTATAGACTTCTGGCGCTCCAGCCTCAATATCTGCCGCGCGCACATCGCTGAGTTTGAGACACTGACGAATAAACGCGCGGAATCAGCCATCCGGGTAATGCTGGTTCCCGCGGATCGAGAGCCTAAGTCCGGAGGACGTTTGGCCGCAGGCCCCCAAGTCGGGACATTTACCGTCCCGTTTGACGAACCGCCCTTTGAACGCCCCTGAAGAGGCCCTTGCCCCTGCTCGATTGGCGTGGGAAATGTAATTGATGCTATACTTAGTTGTAACCAGTCCATAATACGGACTTCTAAACTTGGTTAACGCTTTGGCACGAACCTCTGCCCCTGCGCGAAAACGAGCAGGAGACGGGGTTTTCGTTTTTTCGGAGCGGTTTACACCTCCTGCAAGAAAGCAGTCGACAATGACTTTGAGATGCACGACCTGTCAGAGGCAGATGCCTCCAACCGTCCGAACCTGCTTAGCGTGCGGAATGAAAAACGTATTTCGCGAACGCATTATCAGCGCCATTGTCGTGCTGGAGATCTTGTTCGTCACGTTCTTGGTAATCACGGTATTTAGCCGTCATTAACCATACCGATATCAGCAATTCAAATCACGGAGGGGATTATGAGCGAATTTGAGAAGACGACCGCGCCCATGAACGGGCGGACGGTGACCATAACATCCTGGATAGATAGCGAGACCGGTACCTGGAAAGCCAGCGCTCCCGGATTCATCCTGCACCATGGCCGGGCCGACGAAAAGGGCCAGCCATCGCGCCAGGCGGCCGTCGCCATGATAATGCGTGAGATGGAGACCGTCCTGCATAGGACCGGCATTATACGCAAACCTCTGTAGTTTGCGGTATAATAGCTTATCTGTTCGTAGACATTAGGTTTGATCGATCCCCTGAGACGCTTCTCGCTCAGCCCCGGCGGAACCCGCCGGAGCTCTCCGACCGCTAATCCGGCTCTTTCTTTCCCTTGTTCGCGATCTGGACGGTGAAGATAATTACAGACTTCACCCACTCTCAGGCCGGCTTGCCGGTCCATGTTCCCTAAAGGGGGAAAAAGAAAGGAGCCACCAAGTGGCTAAACGTATCTATGTGGGCGGACTGCCCTATTCCGCGACCGACCAGGATCTGGAGCAGATGTTCTCTCCGTCCGGCCAGGTCAACTCCGCGACTGTCGTTTCCGACAGATACAGCGGCGAATCCAAGGGCTTCGGATTCGTTGAGATGGAGAATGAGGCGGACGCAACGGCCGCCATCAACTCGCTCAACGGCACCCAGATGAACGGCCGTTCTCTAACAGTGAACGAAGCCAAACCCCGCGAAGACCGTGCCCGTACCGGCGGCGGTGGAGGCGGCGGCGGACGCTGGTAATCAGCCCACGCATCTGAATGAAGGCCCCGCGGCGGATGCCGCGGGGCCTTCATTTCGTTTCATCTCGGAAACCGGGCTTAGGGTTTGGTTCACACGCGAAATTACCCGAAACACGGATGGGTCGCGGACTTCGCGGTCCGCGGCCAAGCAGACATCGGGATCCGCTCTTCCTACGAGAGTGAAACTGGAACACCGACAGGCTGTAAAGACCGCGCTCTCAACGTAACTGTTCCGTAGCGGGCGCTGAATTATTGATGAGTTGTGGTTGCGTGTCAATCGCGGGAAACGCAGCGCGCTGCACGCATTGATTTGTTTCCATCGCGGCGCGGATTTGTTCGACCAGGTTATTCGGCAGGTAGGGTTTTACGACATAACCATCTACTCCCGCATCCTGGGCTTCTTGACGGTGCTCGTCGTCCGTGTAAGCGGTTACCATGACGACGCACGGCCGGGATACTCGGCTTGTCAAGAATATCTGCCGTGCCGCCTCCGTGCCGTCCATGTCTGCCGGAAGATTTATGTCGATGAGGACCAGGTCGGGCCGCTTACGCAGCACTTCGTCGACGCATGACTTTCCGTCCGCGACTACGTCGATAACCCGCATGCCGGCTTTCTTCATAATCACCTTGAGGTAAGTGGCCATCGCCCACTCGTCCTCGCAGATTATCACGGTCCTACCTCGCAGCACGTCTACCTTTTTAATCTTCATTTGCGTGGGTTTCTCGCCGCAGAAACGCCGACGCCGCATCCGGTTCCGGCCAATAACCGCCCGATGTGGTCGATCAAGTCGGGAATGTTGAACGGCTTCAAAACGTAGGCAGCCGCGCCCGCATCGCGCGCTTCGTCCTGGTGACCTTCATCCGCGTAGGCGGTCACCATGATCACACACGGTTGATAGCGCTTGGAGGTGGCCAGTATCTGCCGGGTAACGTCGGGACCTTCCAAATTCGGGAGGTTGATGTCCATCAACACCACGTCGGGCCGCTCCCGGAGAGCCTCCTTAACGCATTCCCGCCCGTCACCCACCACGCCAAGCACGCGCATCCCCGCCTTCTCCAGCACTTTTCGGAGGAGTGTGGCGGTATGCCATTCGTCTTCGCAAATCAGCGCGGTCCTTCCCTGCAGCTCATCCATCCTGGGGTCAAGCCTCCACTTCGCGTGCGGATAGCTCAGCACTAAGACTATAGGCGAGTCAGCCGTATCCCGTGTTCCGTTTTTGTGAAAGGTACTGCTACCGCGCGCAAGGAGACCTACGTCGGGGAATTGTCCTCGG
Source organism: Chthonomonadales bacterium (assembly GCA_046715155.1). Classification (GTDB taxonomy): domain Bacteria; phylum Armatimonadota; class Chthonomonadetes; order Chthonomonadales; family CAJBBX01; genus JBKJZI01. Next base: position 4,174 of record JBKJZI010000079.1, read on the forward strand.
ACTCCGGCGCTCCGCATTCTTCCTCTTCCAATACCCGGCGAATCTCGGCGAGGACCGCTTTTCCGCCGAACGGCTTATCCACGAATCCTTGAGCGCCCGCTTCTGCGGATTCGCGACGATGGTGCTCGTCGCCGTAGGCTGTGATCATGATGATGCAGGGCCGGTAAGTAGAGTACGTGGCGAGAATTCGTCGGATCGCCTCGGTGCCTTCGAGATTCGGCAGCTTGATGTCCATCAACACGACATCCGGCCGTTCACGCAGGATCTGGTCTACGCTCTCCCTGCCGTCTGTCACGCAGGCCAGCACATTCATTCCGGCTCGCTTCAACGTTCTTGAGAGAAACATCAACGTATGGCCTTCGTCCTCGCATATTACGACCGTCTTATCGGTTAGTGCCTTAGCCATCTAAGGTATCCTCGTGATTAGGTTTGAAGCGCTGACTTTCACAACTGACATAACGCAGACACGCAGCCCAATGTTCCGGTGCATGTGAGGGCGTATTTACGGAGAAGGAGGGGCCCCTATGCGCGATGAAGACCGCCGCCGGTTTGACTGGGAGTGTCGGGAAGACGGTGAGCCCAGCCAGGTTCCCTGCGACTCCGTCGGATGCCCGTGCCACGCCTCGTGGAGACTGGAGGGAGAAAGTGAAAGCGACGAACTCACTTCCTTGTGCGACGAACACCTCGAGCATCTGAAAGAGCGGAATCCGCCGAGTGCGTCGCGGTTCGTCCGAATCGCACAGCGCGAAACTCCCTCTTAAACCTGTAAGATGCGGTTGACCCGCGTTCTAAATCAATTTGCCGGCTGGAACCTTTGGGCGGAACAGGGCGTCTTTGAGAAGAAGCTATTGGTAAGCTCGCATACCCAAGATGGGCAAGGCGGGCCACGTCCCTCAAGTTACCAATAGTCATGCGTGGCCTTGCTCCTGTCACGCTTTAGAAGGCAGAGAGTGTCTGGTCCGAGCGCCAAGTGGCGGCGGATTCAGGCGCTTTTTCTTGTCTAGAGCCCTTTGAAATCTATCAGACAGGAGATTCCCATGTCAGATTCGGTCTCCAGAGATTGTCAAATCGAACGGGTGGTGCACGCCCGGCTGCAGAGTGATGGCGGTTCCGGCATTCGGTTGGAAAGCGCCTCGGATGAGCACCTGGTAGCAGCATGCCGCGAAGGTGTCCGCGCCGCTTTCGACGTTTTACTCAAGCGACACGAACGGAAGATATATAACATGGCCTTTCGTCTGTGTGGCGACTCAGTCGACGCGCAGGACATCGCAGCCAACGCCTACGTGCGCATCTATCAAGGGTTGCCGGCTCTCAGCCGTGCCGTAACGCTTGGCGCGTGGATTCGCCGCATTGTCCTGAATGTCTATTGCGACTGGCAGCGACAACGACGCAGCCGCCGGGTGACTTACTTCGCGGATATCAGCGATCCGGCCTGGGAGGAGTTGCTCGACGAATTAGTGTCAGACGACATCCCGTTGTACTCCGCGTTGGAATCAAAAGAGCGACAGAAGATCATCGCGCAGGCGATACAATCGCTCCCCGATCACCACCGCAGGTTGATGGTCCTGTTCCATGTCGAAGACCGCTCGTATCTCGAGATCGCCCAGACCATGGATCTCCCGGTCGGTACGGTGAAGTCACGCCTCAACCGGGCACGGCTAGCGGCGCGGCGGCGGTTGTCTCCTCACGGAGATCTATTCGAAGTGGCGTCCTAGCGGCCAGTTTCCGGTACGTGGGATAAATGTGAGGATAACATGCGCAGAATGCGGCCATAGCTTTCGCTTGCTTGCGCGGACATGTCCGTTTGCGGCGCTCGCAACCACACGCTTCAGAAACTGACTATCGTTCTGGTAGTAATCGAAGCCGCGGGCATTGCGGCGCTGCTCTTGCTACTCCTGATACGGTAGGCGTAAGGAGGGAAAGGTTCTTAGTGGTAGGTTAAGAAAACCCCTTTGTGTTCGAAGGGCCTGTCCGAAGGATATCGCTGAAGTTTCAAACGTCGGTTTTATACCGACGATTCCAGAACCCGTTGTGTTTGAAGGGCCTGTCCGAAGGACGTCGCTGAAGTTCCAGATGTCGGTACCGACGCGATGGTCAGCCTAACAGAACACTAGTTCTCGAGATTCCGTATCTGTGCGGAGTGCGGAACGCGGACGGCGGAAACGAGCCTCAACTTCTGGAGGGTCCAGATCACCATATAGGAAGCATCCAGCTGCCACCAGCGGAGGCCGTGTCGCGCCGACCACATGAACTTATGGTGATTGTTATGCCAGCCCTCGCCCATCGCCAGGAGAGCGACGATCCAGTTGTTCCGGCTCTCATCGTTCGTTAGATAATCCCGAGTACCCAGAACGTGGGTCGCGGAGTTCACCAGGTAGGTGACGTGCTGGTTCAAGAGCAGGCTGACACACCCACCCCACAGAAAGCCCGTCCACCCGCCGATCAGGTAGCAGATAGCAAACCGCGCAATGACCCAAAATACGAAGGTCCGGCTCATAAACACGACCAAGCGGTCCGACCGCAGTTTCAAGTTCCCGGAATCGATGGCCGCCCAGTCGATGGTGCTCGAAAACAGCCAGCCCATATGTGCGTGCCAAAAAGCGAGCGCGCGAAGGCGAAGCTGCTTCCACCAGCCTCCGGACCGAACGTGGAGATTAATGCCCTTCCACCACCACGGGCTGTGCGGGTCTTCTTCTTTGTCGGCGTGGGCATGATGCTTCCAATGGACGCCGGCCCAAAAAAGCACCGGCCCTTGCACCGCCATGGAGCCCAGCGCCAGGAATACGAATTTGACGATGGGAGTCGCCTGAAAGCTTTGATGCGTAACCAGTCGATGAAAGCCGATGGTGATTCCGAACCCCGTTAGCACAAACACCACGGTCATCAAGACCAGGTCTTCGGCGCGAACGTGGCCGTAATAGAAGACAAGCGCGATCGCCACAACGGTGCCGATAGTAGGCAGCAAGATCGCCAGCCACAGTCCCAACCGCTCAAGTACACTCTGTTTCACGTTTTCTCGGTTCCGTTCAGTTCAGGTTTGTAGCACAGGACACTTTTTTAGGGTTACGCGGATAGTGCGGGGGAAGCCGCGGGGAAGGTAATTCGCACGCGCGCGCCCCCCGAGCGTCGATTCCTATAGCTGGTCTTGCCGCGTAAATCGGAATGGCTCATGACCTCGACAAGGCTAAGACCGGTGCGGGCGGACTTAACTGGATCAAACGCCGGCGGGAATCCGGGGCCGTCGTCCGCTACCTCCATCGCCACCTGGTCCGAGACCACCGCCAGGCTGATGTCCACGTTCCGGCTGCCATGCTTTACCGCGTTCGTCACCAGCTCGTTGAGGATGACTGCCAGCACCATCCCTTGCTTCACCGGCAGTCGTACATCTTCGGATTTGTACGTGATTCGCTTCGCCCCGCTCGTCTCTCGCAGCATAGGCAGAAGCTGCTCCAAAGCCGACTTTGCAGAGACACCCTCTCGCAGAGCATCCTCGCTCAGATCTCGCGTGAGCAGATCGTGCATCGCCGCCAGGCTCCGGACGTGCCCTCTCAATTGAACAAACTGGGCTACGGGAACCGTCTCGGTGTGCTCCATGACCTCGATGTCCACCAGCGCGGAAATAGCCTGGAGGTTGTTCTTTACCCGGTGGTGTGTCTCGACCATCGCGCGCTGGAGCCGATGGTTGATTGTCGTGCGCTCCTCTTCCGACTGTTTGCGCAGGGTCACGTCGTATCCGATTCCGATACTCGATCCGTCGGAGAGGCGTACGTTCGCCCACGCCACATCTAAGACTGCTCCACCGCTCCCGGACAACTTCACGTCCCGCCATCCGGGAGTAGCTAGCTGTAAATGCTGCAGCGTCTGTTCGAGGATCGGCGAATCCCAGTGGAACTCGCCTGGTAGTTTGCGGCCCTTTAAATCCTGGAGGGTCAGGCCGGTCATTCGCTCCCATTCGCGATTCACCCACCTTGGAGCTCCATCGGTGTCGAAGGACGCCACGAGCACGGGGATTTGGTCGAAGAGTGTCTGCAGGATCTCGTTCTGCTCCTGCATGGTTCGTTCCGCGGCGCGGAATCCGGTCACGTCGCGGAAAATCAAAACGACGCCGGTCATTGCTCCTCTCTTGTCGCGGATGGGAGAGCCGCTGTCGTCGATGCTTATCTCACTGCCGTCTTTTGAGAGGAGGAGTGTGTGGTTTGCGAGGCCCGAAACCACGCCGTCCCTGAGGACTTTGGTGACCGGGCTTTCGGATTCTTGCCGGGTCTTTTCATTGATAATGCGAAAGACTTGACGGCAATCTATCCCTTGCCCCTCTTTCGCCGTCCATCCGGTCAACTTCTCCGCCACGGGATTCATAAAGGTAACGAGTCCGGCGGAATCCGTCGCTATCACGGCGTCACCGATATTCTGGAGTGCGGTAAAGAGCCACTCTTCGCTGGCGGCTACGGCCCTGGGGGATCGAACGCGCTTGCGCGCCTCCTGCCTTGTCTCACGTGGTTCTCGTTCGTCCATGACCTCTCACTGCCTTTTCACTCTTACTCTAAGAAAAGGTGCGCACAACCCATGTGGACGGCCGAGCCCGGATTACGAAGGATTAGGGACGGGGTCGCTCTCCCGCTTGTGCTTTCGGGAAGTTTTGCTTCTATCAATAGTAGCACTATTGCTCACATATACGCAATGATTCATTTACTTGTAGTGGCGAATGATGTTACTATGTTTGCATTCCAAGGGAGGGACAACACAATTATGCTTCGGTCGCACTTTGAAGACCTTCGCCGCCACAAAGCCTACCGCGAAAAGCGTGACCTTTCCATTCGAACCGTTGCCCTCGAGACCGGACTCTCCCAGGGAGCGGTGCTGCGGGTCAAGAACCTCAGCATGGAACGCGTATATTTATCAACGCTGGAGACCCTGTGCGAGTACTTCGGCCTCAAGAGCCTGTGCGAATTGATCGAGTACGTTCCCGGCGAAGAATCTGCGAAATCCTCGAAAAAGCGCTAAGTCGCGGAGACGACTGATAACGCGCTCCCCTTCGTACAATCCATCTGGCGCGAGTGTCTCGAAGGGAGAATAAGCTCAGCGCGCGGATTCCGCCGGGGAAAAAGTTGGTGGCGGAAACTCTGTCTTCTCCTTTAACGACGGAACCGTCGGGGCGCATTCGCTTATGTTAACGAATGCGAACATTTATTCCACCAATTGCAAATAACTCGTATAGTGTAAGCAAATGATGCTATAATCGGAACCAGAGGAATATGGCGATGATACAATCCTTCTTTGGCGATCTCCGCCGCGAAAAGGAGTACCGTGAAAAACGGGACCTGCCGATTCGGACGATAGCATTGGAAACCGGGCTGTCTCAAGGCGCCATTCTGCGCGTCAAGAACATGACCATGGAAAGGGTGTCACTATCCACTCTCGAGACCCTTTGCCGCTACTTCAAGGTAACGAGCCTGTGCCAATTGGTCGACCATGTAAAAGACGTCGAGAAGTGATCGTGCCGGGTGGCTGACGAATCTATGGGTAGCGCGCTTCACAGGAACTTCCCCGCTACGGAGCTCCCTTAAATTCGGGTAGCCGTCCGGCCTACGTAGAGGGGTTTCGACACTCAGAAGGAACGCAGTAACGTTCGTACGAAGCCCACGCGCACTGTGACGCGCAACGCTCGAATCGCCGTAGTGACGCCGGCATCATTAAGCGAAAGGTCCAAAGAGGAGAGGAATATGTCAGAAGAACGAGATAGACGGCTCGCCGAACTGGACGCCGCCAGAGCGGAAGCGGGCGAAAGCCAGGCGCTGCTTGAGCGTGACGTCGTTGCCGGCATCGCTTTGAATGAAGCGGCAGGCCGAGCCGTAGCGGAGAATGCGGCAGTGGAATCGAGCATTCGCGCAAACAGCGCCGAAGCCCAAACACGCGCGGTGGCAGCATCCGCAAGCTTAGCTCAACAGGAAGCCTCTCATGAGCGCGCCGCGGCCTCGAACGCATCTTTTGGCGCCATCCTGATGGCCGTCCTCCTTGCCGGCGCCCTGGTGGTCCTGGGCTACTTCCTGTGGTGGCAGCCGAGCCGGTCGGAAGGTACCAACACCACTATCATACGTACCGATAGGAACACAACAGTGGCAGCTCCGGCGCCGGCGCCAGCCCCGAATCCGAACCTCACCATCAACGTCAAACCACCGGACGTCAATGTGCAGGTAGCGGCGCCTCCCGCCCCGGCATCGACCCCGCAAGAATCCGCCCCGCCTGAATCGGGCTCGGCGGAACCAGCCAAAGAAGGCCCGTCGGAAAGCGGTTCGGGCTCCACAAGCCCATAGGATCCCGCCGTTCTAATTAAATCGTCCTGAGGCAGTGGAATCCGGCCTCCCGAGGTCAAGGTCACTAAGACCCAGGCGCCAAAAGAGGGTGGGTGAAATGCCGGAAAAGGACGACAAAAACAATAAGGATAGCCACACACTAGGTGAGGAGTGTGTTAACGGGATGAATGCCGCCACCCAGCGGATGAAGGAAGACATGGCCCGGGCGCCGCGCAAGAAGTACCCCAAACAATATGCGGATTCCGCCATCAACGACGCGGAATACCGCATTGCCCAGGGCCACGCGGCCGCCGAAGTCCACGTAGAGGCGCTGGAGCCGGGCGCTCGCGGAATCAAACTGCGGCGCCGTCTCAATGACGCAGACGCGTCCTGCGCCGTCTCTGTAGCCGAAGCCCGCGGCACCTCCGAAGTCCTCTGGACACCCCCCATGGACTGACCCACGGGGAAACGGCTCTGTAGGAAAACTGTATGGCGCTCGTCGAAGTGAATGATCCGGCCCTCTCGTCCGTCTGAGGGCCGGATTTTGTGCCTGAGCGTCAACGACTCGAATGCCGGAATCCCCGTCTCAACCAGAACCGATTCCGTTTAGCGCGCGGAACTTCTGGGCGTGGGTGGGCTATCAGTTCTTCTTCCGCATCGGGTGGCAGTTTAAGATGGAGGCCACCTTGATGGCGGGCCTCATCAGCTTCGTGGCGCCGGGCTCGCCCATCGTCATGGGACTGTTCACCGCCATCAACACCGTTGGACGCAACCTATCCCCTCTGCTCGCCTCCCCTGCGGTTGACCGATTCCGATACAAACGAACAGCTCTCCTTCTCTTCTGGTTTGTCACCGTCGCCTGCTGGATCGCGCTCACCGCCTTCCTCTGGACACCGGCCGCGGCGAATCGGAATCTCACGCTCTGGGTATTCGGATTCTGCTACACCCTCTTCTTCCTCGTCCTCGGGGCGAATTCGGTCGCCCAGGGAACGCTGCTGGGCAAGATCATTCCCGCAAACTACCGCGGCCGCGCCATGGCCTACGGGATGGGCCTCTCCGGAGTCATCAACGTAGGCGCGATCCTCATCGTCTACGGAATCATTCGCGGCGGCGGATTCCCGGAGCCGCGCAGCTACGCCCTGGCCTTCACATTCACCTGCGCCTTCTTCATCATGGCCGGCCTCGCGCTGCTGTTCGTTCGTGAAGCGCCCGGGGAACCTGCCTATCGCGGATTCGCCCTCTCCGGCAATCTGCGTTACTTCGCCCTCCTCGCGTCAGGGAATCGGAATCTATCCCGCCTCATGCTGGTGAACATTGCCGTTGCGGTCGGCGGGAGCATGCTCCAATTCTACACGGGCTACTGGCGGCAGAACGGCACGATGACGGAGCAGAACCTAATGCTGGCTACCGTCACCCAGGTCTTCTGGCAGGCGCTCGCCAGCAGTGTCTTCGGCCGAATGGCGGATCGTATCGGCAACAAGGCCATGATCTGCGGCCTGCTGTGGATCGAAGCGTTCGTGCCGATCGCCGCGCTGATCCTGGGAGGCTGGGGACCATTCCGCGCTGATTGGTACTGGTTTCTCGGCGTCTACTCCCTCATCGGAATCCGCTTCCCCGTCTACCAGCTTCTCGTAAACTACCTTCTGGAGATCGTCCCCCAGGAAGAGCATGCCATGGCCATCGGCGCCGTCACCACGGTCCAACTCCTCACCGCCCCCGCGCCCATTATCCTCGGCTGGATCGCCGGTGTCGCGGGCTACCCCATCGTCTTCCTCCTCGCCAGCGCCTCCGTAATCTACGGCGCCTTCATCGCCACCCAGATGACCGAAGTAAGAACCCGCCAGAACACCTAACACCTGAACACCCGAACACCCAGAATCCGTCACCCGTCATCCGTCATTCGTCAGAATCAGCCCACGCCCAACGCCAAATGCTTACCGCCCGCCCGCTTGCTTGCAATGTTCGAATAGTCTCTATATAATAGGCGCAGTTCCTCGGGCGCGTACCTCTGCCCGAGCAAGGAACTGCACCACCTGGTCGGGGCGCTGTACTGGTCACGGCCATTACGCTCCACCGCGCCCTGATGCGCGTTTCTACCCCAAGAACGCAGGTCCGAAGCGTCCCTCTTTGTTTCGAGCGGGCGCGCGAGCGGTAAGTTTCGTCCCGCTCTCGGACGGCGAGCGCCGCCACGTTCAAGGCTTGCGTTCCTAACTGCCCGCTTCCCCCGATGGCCGGCGGTACCCGTGCCGCGTCATGCGCCCGGCAATTCAACACGTCTGTTCCCGGCTCACGAAGGCCAAGAAATGTCTTCGAGGTGAATCACGGATGTTCGGTAACAGAATCGCTCCTTTGGTAACATGCGCTATCACCACCCTTGCCCTGCTCACCGGATGCGGTGGAGGAGGGGGAGGCTCATTCTCCGGCAGCCCGAGCGCCCCGGCTGTCGGACGCTACGTCCCCAACTATGCGGCGGAGACGGACCCGGCTACTAACCAGCCGAATCGGCTCCTCCATTGGGGCAGCTTCCCTATTCGCGTTCATTTCGTCGCCAACTCCCACCTGACGGCCGAGCGCAAGACCCTTGCCGCCGCCGGATTCAATTGGTGGGCGCCTGCCCTGGACGGGTCGATGCGATATCAACTCGTCGACGATCCGGGTTCCGCCGATATTAAGATTCGGTTTGAGCCCAAAGGCCTGGCCACTTACACCGGAATCACTCAGTACAGCTACGCCGGAGACGGACGCCTCGTATCGGCCGACATCACCCTGAACCTGTCCTATCTGACCAATGCCGCACATATTCCGGCCACTGCCGCGCACGAATTCGGACATGCCCTCGGAATCGGTGGCCACAGCGCCGAGCGAGTTGACCTTATGGCAACCTCTCCCAACGTGGTAACCCTGCTATCTCCGACCCTGCGCGACGCGAACACAATGAAGACGGCATACAGCGATATGCTGGCCGGACAGGGACGATCCGCCCCCGTCGAAGGCGCCATTCACACCGGCGCGGTCGCTTGCGGCGCGAACCCTTAATTACCGGCGACGTACTTGACATGCGCTGCGAAGGAGCCGCCATCTGGCCGGCTCCTTCGTCTTTTTGCAGCCGCGGAATAAATCGATGTAACGCGGAGACAGGTGTTCCGTATTAACATATGTGAGACGCGCTCTCCCCCAGAATTGGGGGCCGGGGGCATCCGCTGTTAAGAAGCTAACAGAACAAGCGGGCACAAACCGGAGGGCACGGTCGTCTATTCCTATTAAAGACGGGACGCACGTGATGATCACCGTGCGGAGAAGCAGTCTCAGAACCGATAATGGACGCGTGAGGGGCAGTTTTATGAGTTGTCTGCATGAAAAGGCCCCACCGAGAAGGAATAACGTAATCCGGAAAGACCGGTTGAGGACGAGATACTTGGCTCCAACAGAAAGACTCGAACAATTGAAAATTGGCCGGCCCGCAACCGTCGATGTAGAGGAAGGTGTTCGCCCGGCGCGCTAATTCCGAACGGCTTGAGGCCGTCAACCGGACTACCCGAGTACAGCCGACTGGAATACCGGAAGGCGCGCGAACGGCGACCACGATTCCGCGAGACGGAGCGCGGACGTACCGGGTACCTATGCTACCGACCCGCGGTCGCGCCGCTTTGAAGCGACGGCCGCGAGGCGCACCCAACTAACAGGCCCCCGGAGACTGCGGGGGTTTTGTGATTCCTAGAGGAGGGCGTTTGCTGTTGGCCCAACACCCAACACCTAACACCCAACACCGTAATTCATAGCTTTGGCGGTAACACCGCCGTCCCCCCTACAAGGAGGGAGAAGGTACGAAGATGCCATCACCGATGGATTTCTTAAAACAGGCGGAGAAACAGAGAGCTCAGGAGAACAAGCTCTTCTGGGAGGGAAAGTTCACCGATTACCTGGACGTTGTCGCGAAAAATCCGAGTATCGCATCGCTTGCGCACGCCCGCATGCACCAGATGATCGTGCACGCCGGCGCGGATGATCGAGGCGAGGGGCGGCCGAAGGACTACAAGTTCTTCCGCCATGAGATTTTCGGCCTGGACCGCACGCTGCAGCAGCTTGTAGAGGAATACCTCAACCCCGCCGCGCGAAGGCTCGATATACGCAAGCGGATTCTGATGCTCGTCGGCCCCGTAGGCGGCGGAAAGTCCACGCTCGTCACCTTGCTCAAGCGCGGAATGGAAGCTCACTCAAAGAGTGAGGAGGGCGCCGCATACTCCATCAAGGGCTGTCCGATGCATGAAGAGCCCCTGCACCTGATTCCGGAAGGGCTTCGCGCGGAATTCAAAAAACAGTTCGGAGTCTACATCGAGGGCGACCTCTGCCCAGTCTGCCGCTGGCGAGTCAAAGAGCAGTTCGGCGGCAAGATCGATGAAGTGCCGGTCGAGCGGATATCCTTTTCCGAGAAAAATCGCATCGGAATCGGCACCTTCAAACCGGCCGACCCGAAGAGCCAGGACGTCGCCGAGCTAACCGGCAGCGTCAACATCCAGGCCCTCACCGAATATGGAATCGAATCGGACCCGCGCGCCTATAATTTCGACGGCGAGCTCAACATAGCCAACCGCGGAATGATGGAATTCATCGAGATGCTGAAGGCCGAGAAGCGGTTCCTCTACGAGCTAAACACAGTAGCCGGCGAACAGACCATCAAAGCCTCCCGCTTCGCGTTGATCTACTGCGACGTCGCAGTCGTCGCCCACACGAACGAGTACGAGTACAACTCCTACTTCGGCAACAAAGAAAACGAGGCGATGATCGACCGCATCTTCGTGGTCAAAGTCCCGTACAACCTGGGCGTGAGCGATGAGGTGAAGATCTACGAAAAGCTCATCGCGCAGAGCGAAGTCCAGGAAGATGGCGTTGACCTCACCAGGATGCACATCGCGCCGAACACGCTGAGAGTCGCCGCCATGTTCGCGGTCCTCTCGCGCCTCAAGCCGTCCAAGAAGTCCGGCCTCTCGCTGATCACCAAGTTGAAACTGTACGACGGCGAGAAGCAGGTAGGCGATTGGGACCAGAAACACGTCCGCGAGCTGCGCGAAGAATACGGCGACGAGGGAATGAACGGCGTCTCCCCGCGCTTCATCTTGAACCGACTCTCTTCCGCCCTGGTACGCGGCGGCAAGAACTGCGTGAACCCGATCGACGTCCTTCGGTCCCTGCGCGACGGCCTGGTGGAGTACACCTCCAGCGAAGAGGAGCGCCGCCGCCTGCTCAACTTCATCGACGAGGTCCGCAAGGAATTCGATGAGACCGCCAAAAAGGAAGTCCAGCGAGCCTTCGTTTACTCCTACGAGGAATCCGCGAAGACCCTGCTCGACAACTACCTGGACAACGTTGACGCATTCTGCAACCGCACCCGGGTAAAGGATCCGTTGACCGAAGAAGACGTCGAGCCGGACGAGCGGCTAATGCGCTCCATCGAGGAACAGATCGGAGTCACCGAAAACGCCAAGCGCGAGTTCCGCGAAGGCGTCATGCGCAGCGTCGCCAGCCTCGCCCGCCGCCAGCAGCCCTTCAGCGTAGGCTCCGACGAGCGCCTCAAAGAGGCGATCGAAAAGAAACTCTTCGCCGACCTGAAGGACGTCGTCAAGATCACAACCAGCACCAGGACGCCCGACTCCGACCAGCTCAAGAAGATCAACGAGGTCGTAGACCGACTCTGTGCGGAGCAAGGCTACTGTGC
>JBKJZI010000080.1:0-4400 GCA_046715155.1 Chthonomonadales bacterium
GCCGCATCGGTGCTCACCCTCGGACGGCTCGCCGCGCCGGAGGCGACCGGAGTTGTAGCCGCGGCGGTGTATGACAACGTTGGAGAGGGCACCGCCGAAGTTAAGAAGGCAGCCGAGCGTGCCTTACCATCCGTCCTTGGCGCGCTTCGAGACGAGCATTACGGGCACATCCGAGGCGGCAGTATAGACCACCTGTGCCGCATACTGCAAGACCGGCGGAATTACCTTGTGATGGCCGTACTGGAGGCGCTGGAGAAGATCGGCGGCGGATCGTCGGTCGATTCGGTCGCTCGGCTTGCGAAGAAGACACGAGCGCGTGATGTGAAACAGCTCGTGCAGCGTGTCTTGCCGGTTCTGGAGGCGCGGCGGCGGAACGAGCAAGCGCCGGCAGTCCTCCTCCGCGCGACCACTCCTCCGGGCGCAGACGAAGAGGTGCTCTTGCGCCCCATCGAAGTGAAGCTAGATTCCAACCCGGAATTGCTCCTGCGGCCTACCGTAACGGAATCCGACGATTCTCTTAACGTGGACGTTCGCTTGAACCGGTAATATCAACTGGCCAAATCGAAGATGGCATCCTCAACTCCCGACCTTTGCACCCCACCGTCCACGCACGTTCTGCAGAGAATGGCTCGTCGGCTGCCGCGGAATAGCCCCGTTCGGCTGGTGGCGATGGACCTGGCCTGTGATAAACCCGTCCTGCAGGGAGATTCCGTCGCAGTCCTGCAGGCGTTCCGGGATGAGTCCGGGGAGAGATGGCGCGAACAAGAGCTTGCTGCCCGCCTGATTCCCCTGATTCCGCTGCCTGAGGATGACCGAATGGAGGCTTCCGCCCGTCTGATCGAGCTGCTGGAACGCCGCCAGTGGCCGGAGCCAAGCGCTCGCGGACCGCGCATGTTCTGGGCTTTCGTCATCACGGCATTCCTGGCGAGGATCGTCGTAGAGCTGGAATGGCCGGGGAAGATACTGGAGGCAAATGTCGTTTTCCTCGCTGGCTGTATAGCCCTCCTGTTTCCGCTTCTGCGCTTTGCCCTTGGCGGGGACGACATGGGACTATTGCCCGTGCGCTGCGCAGCAGCCGCGACGCTCGGGTGGATGAAAGTGCCCGGTAGCGTGGATGGACTTACCTCCGCTGCCAGCCATCAAGGCAGCGGAATCCGTGCAAACCGCAGCGACCGGCTAGGTGCGACCGCGTTGTGCGGTCTCTTTCGGGTGCTCCCAGAACTCACCGATGCGCATTACGGCCTGCTCAAGAGCCAGACGGTGCCGATCCTGGCGTGGACGCTCATCGAAGATCGCAGCCAGCCACTCCGCCTTGTGATTATGGAGGCGCTGGGCAAAGTCGGAGACGGCCGGGCCTTGGGCCCCGTAGAACACATTTCGCAGCATGGGAGGCCGCTCGAGCGCGAGGTTGCAGAACGGATTCTGCCCGTTCTGCGAGCCCGCAAGCGCCAGGAATCCGATCCAAAAACACTTTTACGACCAATTGCGAATGACCCCGAAGCAGCCGACCTTCTCCTGCGGCCGGCCACCACGGCGGAATCCGCTCCCGACAAGCTCCTCCGCCCGGCATGAATTGATCCTACCGTGCCGGGCAGACTTGTCGGACGCGCCGGACTGGTCGGACCTGTCAGGAACTGCGAAACCACGCGAGACCGCATGCCGTAGTCTTTGAGCGATTGAACGTCCTGTATACTTTGCTATGGCTTCCCAATTGATGGCTCGAAAAAGGCTCCTTCTCGGCTGCCTGCTTCCGCTTGTCGTGCTCGTGGGCGGAATCTGGTACGGAATCCGCGCTCTGCGGGCGTCCGCTCCGGAAGTGTCTCATTATCCGGCAGTTACTCGCGGAGACGTCGAGATCAAGGTCGTGGAGACCGGCCAGATCGAGGCGCTGAAGAAGGTCGAGATCAAGAGCAAAGTGGCTGGACGCGTGGCGAGCTTGCTCGTCGACGAAGGCACACCGGTGCGCCAGGGCCAGCTCCTTGCCAAGATCGACCCTACCGAGATCAACAGCCAGGTCGCGCAGATCGACGCCCAACTCGACGGCGCCAAAGCCAGGTGGGAGCAAGCAAAGAGGTCGGTCACACTCCAGGAGGAGCAAACTAAGGAAAGCATTTCACAAGCTGAGCAAGCCCGCAATACCGCCCTGGCCAGGCTTCAAGTGGCTAAGCTTCAAAGTAGGGCGCAGCCGCAACTAACTGCCAGCGCAATTAAGCAAGCCCAGGCTAACCTCAATACGGCTCGTGAGAACCTTGAACTGTTAAGGAATTCCACGCATCCTCAAGCGGTTGTTCAGGCTCAAAGTGGCTTTGAAGAAGCGAAAGCGGCGGAGGAGAATTCACGGCGGAATCTGCAGCGCCAGGAGCGACTTCTGGATAGAGGTTTTGTATCCCAGCAGGTTGTGGACGCGGCGCGTTCGGAGCTAGCTTCAATGACCTCCCGGCTTCAGCAGGCCCAAAAGCGACTGGACCTGATCGAGACTCAAAAACGGCTCGAGCTCGCCTCAGCGGAAGGACAGGTCCGCCAGAACGAAGCCGCCCTCGAAACGGCGCGCACGAACTACTCACAGGTCCCCATAAGCGACCAGGAACTCAGGGTAGCTCGCGCGTCGCTCGCGCAGGCGGATTCACTGCTTATCGCCGCAAAGTCGAATCGGCGACAGGACCAGATGCGCAAGGATGATGTCACTCAGGCCCACGCCGCGGTCGTTCAGCTTGAGAACCAGCTCAACGAATTCAAAGTTCGTCAGGGAGACACGACACTCGTGGCGGCAATGACGGGGGTTGTGACCAAACGATACATCGAGCAGGGGGAGCTGATCACGTCGGGCGTCAGCAGCTTCTCGTCCGGTACCCCGGTCCTCCAGATCGCCGACCTGTCCCGAATGCTCGTCAAGATGAGCATAAATGAGGTGGACGTCCATAAGGTGCGACATGGCGCGCCGGTAGAGATTACCATCGACGCGGCAAAGGGAGTCACCTTCAGCGGCCGCGTCACACGGGTGGCTCCCGCCGCGGTCGGCGCTGCCAACGCCTCAGGAAACAATCAGCAGCAGCCCGGAGGCGGGACCAATTCCGTCGTAAACTTCGCGGTTGAGGTCACGGTCGATCGGCCGGATTCACGCCTGAAGCCGGGGATGAGCGCGCGCTGCGCGATCATTATCGGCCGCTGCCGCGGCGTACTTCGTCTCCCGAAAGATACGGTTCCGCCGCAGGAAGTCACGGCAAAAGTACAGGTCGTAACCGAGGGAGTGAAAGACGGGAAGAAGGCAGACGTCTTCACGGATCGCCCCATAAAGGTCGGACTCCGCGGAGACACCTTCGTCGAGATTACGGACGGGCTCAAGCAGGGCGAGCGTATAAAACCCGTCCCCTACACGGGCCCGAAGCGTAAAGAGATGGATATGGATTTCAACTAAGTGTTGAGTGTTGAGTGTTGAGTGTTGAGCAGATACTTAACACTCAACACTCAACACTTCTCCGGTAGGAGGATTGGAATGAACGAAGAGATCGCACGGATTTTGCAGCTTCTGGAATCAGGAAAGATCAACGCAGAGGAGGCGGAGCGGCTGATAAAGGCCATGAAAGAGCCGGTAGCGGCGACCGCCGGTGCGGCAAGGGCGGAATCCGCCGAGGAGTCGTTTACGGAATCCGTGTTGCCGGAGTCCTGCCCGAATCCGTTCCGGGACATCGAGCAGCTATTCAAGTCCGTCACGGGCGCATACAAGAGCGGGCTCAAGAAGCATCGGCGGTTCGAGGAATGGCGGCTGCACGAATCCCGCCGCGCCAAGCAAGACGAACGGCGTCAGCGCGCGGAAGCGCAGTCAGTACGGGACCGGGTGCTGTACGTTGCGGGCGAGCGGGCGTTCATTGAACCTGACGCGAGCCTGGAAGAGCTGGACGAAGTCGGCCGCGGCCTCCTACGTTACGAGCTCGAAGAGGAGTTCGGAATCGAGATTCCGCGCGACGACCTCGATACGATCGGCACCGTTGACGCGCTGATCGCCTATATCGAAAGACGCCTACCAACACCGACCAAACCCGCGCCGAAACCCGGACCCAAGCCTCCCACGAAACCATCCGCCCGGACTGGCTCCGGCCGCCCGCGTAAGAGAACCCCCAAGGGGGATATTCCAGCCGGGTAAGATCACATTTATCGATTATCAGTTATCAGTTATCAATGATCAATGATCGCGGAATCACGACAACCATTGATAACTGATAATTTACTAATTGATAATTGATAATTCTTCATGAATCTCTACCGCTCCCTCCAGACCGCGATTGCGAATCTGCGCGCCAATAAGCTCCGATCCGGGCTGACGATGCTTGGGGTGATCATTGGAGTCAGCGCGGTGATCATCATGGTGAGCATAGTGGAAGGTGCTCGGGCCGGGGTGGTAC
>JBKJZI010000081.1:0-8381 GCA_046715155.1 Chthonomonadales bacterium
GCCATATATAAGCCAAGATGCCAGAGCCCGTACGTTTCGCGAGAACGGTGCGTCGGCCGTGGATGTTGCAAAACCGCATGTCGACGTTGTGCCAAAGGCGCTCCATACCGCCAGTGGGGGTGTCCAGAAGAATTGAGTTCTGAGGAACGGTTGCATAACGAGGTACAAACGCGCGCTCGACCGGGAAGTATCCTGCGGCAACTCTCCATTGAATAGCCAGCCGGTCTGAAGGCTTAGGAAGCATTTGAACCCTTAGGAGACCTCCGGTTTGCTGTCGCACCTCCAGCAAACGCATCGTAAGAGCTGGAAGCGAAACGTCTAGCTCTTGGGCTAGGTGCTCAACTTCGGAGAAGCTCGTCAACTTGGTCTCAGACAGGTTTTCAATGGCAGCGGTCGGTATTAACAGATTGGACGCGAAAGTGTTGCAGAAGTACTCTTCGCCTGGCCTGGAGGTGCGGGGATTCGGCGAACGGTATCTGAGGATTGGAGCAGGATTATTCGTGACACCAGGACTGATCGGAAGGTGCGTGTTAGGTCGGATGGAATTCAGTGCTTCATCGCATCCTCGATCAAACAAAATGTGACCCAACTCGTGTGCGAGCGTGAATCGTCGCCTCTGTGGAATCACGTTCGCGCTCAACTCGATAACATATCCTTTAGCTGTAAGTCGAACGCTACCGTCAACGCGAGAGTCGATCAGCTCAATTTCCGCACCTTCTTCGAGAGCGATTTGCTCCACTGGAACGGGCCAGAAATCAACTCCATACTTCGTGAGTAACTGCCGAGCGGCGGTTGTACCGTGCTTAGAGAGGAACCCTTTTTGGAATGTGTTAAGCATGGTTCGCAATTCGCTAACGCCGAACACTGCCCAGCTTTGCGGAGGTCGCGGGGCGGAATTCAACCTGAAGTAGTGACTTCTGTGCAGAGGAGAACCAACGCTGGCGGATCTGTTCTTTAGTCTGCTCGCTGAGGCGAACACGATCGCCGATAAAACCGTTGAGCAAGTCATTTAATTGCGCCTTAACAGTGTCGGGTGTCCATTTTTCCTCTTCAGCGACCTGCCAAAAGCTTTTGAGCGTGCGTCGGACAATCCGCAGGTTGTACGCGTGATCGGGAGTCAAGTGCGTAGCCCAATCAATGATCATCTCATCGACATCAAACTCTTTGCGTTCTTGCACTTTCCGCTCTTCCTTCCCTAAGTCAAAGCCTAAAAAGAATTAGACATGGCGGTCCTCGGCCTCCCGGCCGCCTCGCTCTTCCGGAAGCAAATCTCCTGGTTCAATCAGGTGAACCATTAAATCGTCGAACTCGACTTCCGCCGTGAGGGCATAGAAGTCGCTAATGATGGCGGAATCGAACACGAGGGCGGCGGGCGGCCGACGGCCGACGGAACCGTTGGATCCTGTCTCGTCGTCGGTCGTCTGTCGTCGGTCCTCCATCACTAGCTTGCCTTGCTCCTCCGGCGGAGCATGTTTACGATTTCTTTGAACTGGGTGGCGTCTTCAAACTGTTTGTACACGGAAGCGAATCTTACGTAGGCCACCTGGTCCAGGGTTTTGAGCCTGTCCATCACCATGTCGCCTATTTCTTCGGATTCAACTTCGCGTTCCAGGCGGTTGTAGAGAGTGCGCTCGATCTCTTCGGCTATCTCCTCCAGGGTCTGCTGACTGACGGGGCGACCCGTACTGGCAAGCTGCAGGCCGTGCAGGATCTTTCCGCGGTCGAACAGTTCCCGGCGCCCGTCCCGCTTCACCACGTAGAGCACCAGCTCCTCAATTTGCTCAAAGGTAGTGAAACGCCGCGCACATCCTTTACACTCGCGCCGCCTCTTGATGGTGGTCCCGTCCGGCGCTTCCCGCGAATCGAGCACTTTATCGTCGTTCGCGCCGCAGAAAGGACATCTCATGTTGTAATCCTGTGGCTGCGCGGCCACTATATCTTGTGACCGGGCGAATGATAACACCCTATATGTGCCGTGTCAAGTGTTTTCTCAAAGAATCAATACCAATATTTAGGGTTTCGTGCGAGGGAGCCTTCAAATGTCTGCCCCATATGTAGAGATCGCCTCGCATCCAAATCGGTTACAACCCAATATGTGCGATTCGCTAACACCGGTTTCGCTGCATCTTGGGGAATCATACGTTCGGAACGCGCGAATCGTCTCACGGAAGTCGCTCCTGGGAGATTCTGGAACATTCGGGAATGGCGGCGCGTCATAATGCTCGCTTGGATTCTGGAGTTGGACGGGGAGATGCTGCGGCTTCTGCGCGAGTCGAACTATCGGGGTTCTGTGATACAGATCTATGAGCGCCCCTGCCGTCGGCGCGACGGGATGGAGTGCATCGTCCTGATCGACTGGATGGATGTGACGTCACATGCATTCATTACCGGCGGACCAGCGGCGTGCGAACTTCGTGCCCGTGCGATGATAGATGAGTTTTGCGCCCGCACCCGCGAGCCGGCGCAATCACGGAATCAAATTGCGCAGCATGCGTGAACGATGAATTACGTCATGCGGTTGACATGCATTCCGTATCTCGGTATGATGGGGGTACGTCACCACGACGTGCGTTTGGGCCTATGTGCATTGCAGGACAGGAGCCCCGGATTCCGCGCGTGACGGCGCGGTCTCTTGCGGGGCTTTTTGCGTTTAAGGTCTGAGCGCCCTATCTCGGGGTCGTGATCGCCCCCTATGTGCGCCCAACAGGGCAGAATTGAAGGAGATTGCATTGGCTAAGAGGATTTACGTCGGAGGTCTGCCCTATTCGGTGGACGAAGGACAGCTCGAGTCCCTGTTCAACCAATACGGGCAGGTGAGCGACGTGCACGTGGTCACCGATAAGTTTACGGCGCAACCGCGCGGATTCGCTTTCGTAGAGATGGCGGACGACGGTGCAGCCGAGACGGCGATCAACGCGCTGAACGGTACCCAGCTTGGAGGCCGCACGCTGACCGTCAACGAAGCGCAGCCCCGCGAGGCCCGCCCGCCCCGCACCGGCGGCGGAGGTGGTGGTTACGGTGGGGGCGGTGGCGGCGGTTATGGCGGTGGCGGCGGTGGTGGTTACGGTGGCGGCGGCGGTGGCGGTGGAGGCCGTGGTGGCGGCGGTGGCCGGCGCGGCGGCGGTGGAGGCGGAGGCCGCGACCGCTGGTAGGCTCACCGTTCGCTTGTAAGCCTCGGGGCGCGCCGCCTGGCGCGCCCCGTTTCATTTTGACTCTATGAGGTAGATTCCGACTGAAATGAATGGACCGCACGTTAATGCCCACCGATTCCAATTGGCTATGGCTATCGTTTTGCTTGCCTCAATGTCGACCTCCTATGGCTGCCGGAAGAATAACGGGATAATCGGTACGTGGAGGACTGAACAGCCCGGTCCCAGGGGCGCCACCGTCATAACTATTGAGTTCCGTCCGGATGGCAAAGAGATTCAGCGGATCGAGGCCGGGGGCCGGGTTGTCGAGATCAAAGCGACTTACCGGAAGACCGAGCACATCATCACGCACACCCTCGAGACCGCGTCGCGAGACGGCGTCGTCATAAATCGCCCGCCCCAAACCGTAAGCTACGAATACAAGCTTGAGGGCGACAGACTAAGTCTCCTTAAGTCGGATGGAAAAGTGGAGATGGAGCTGGAGAGGGTGGAGTGAGGGTCGGTTTCTGACGTCACAGGCCGGATAGCTTGAATAGGCTTAGCGGGTTGACGCTGATGGTTCCGTAGCGGGCGATGAAGTGAAGGTGCGGGCCGGTTACTCTGCCCGTAGCGCCGATGCGGCCGATGAGCTGCCCTTTCTTCACTTGTTGACCGGGTTTAACATACCACTTGCTGAGATGTAGATATCCCGTGACGAATCCGGCGCCGTGGTCCAGGTAGAGGCAGTTGCCGCCCAGATAGAAGCTGTCCAATAGGGCTACGATTCCGTCATTGGCCGCTTTGACTGGAGCGCCAGTGCCACCGCCAAAGTCCAATCCGGTGTGCCTGCTTTTGACCTGTCCATTGAACACGCGCGCTGTTCCGAATGGGCTCGTCACGCGACCGGCCGCCGGCTTGATGAACGGAAGCTTCCAGAGGCGCGGAGTCTGGTGCGAGTTTACGGAAACCTGTCGAGCCTTTGCCGCATCTCGTTCGATCCTCGCCTTCGTCGCCTCGTCGGGCTCGCGGCCAAATCGGCCTGCGACAGACAGGCGTTGTGTGCGGTAACTGCCTTTCGCGATTGGAACCGGAATCCGAATGGGTCGGGCCAGACCGGTATCCGGTGAGATGTCAGCTGTTATGGTCGCGGGATCCGGTACGACTTCCAACGTTAACACGCCGGTTGCGTCAACCGGGACGGCCGCTATTGCTCGAAATCCTCCCGTTATTTGAGTGAAGTGCAGCGGTTGGTTGGCGAAGCTTCCAGTCAGGGCAGGAGAATCGAATTGCTTTACCCTGATGATGAAGAGCGAGCCCTGAACGGGCCGTTTTGGCTCGATAGAGATAACCGGCGCGCTGGGACGGTCGAACAGGGTCAGGATTAGGAATACGAGCATTTGGGTTCTTTGTCGGTTGGATTACGATTACGATTACGAGTACGAACCGGAGTCCGTCACAGCGCTTACTGCGACGTCCAGCCGCCGTCGATGTAGAGAGCGGCGCCGGTGATGAAGCTGGATGCTTCGCTGGCGAGGAAGATGACTGCGCCGTCGAGCTCATCCGGATTGCCCCATCGGCCCATGGGGATCTTCGCGAGGAAGGCCTGGTAGGCGGCAGGGTCGTTCATGATTTGCCGGTTCATGGGCGTATCGAAGGGGCCTGGACAGATCGCATTGACGTTGATTCCGTGCGGCGCCCACTCCAGCGCGAGGGTGCGAGTTAGTCCGAGGACTCCATGCTTGCTCGTCGCGTATGCAGCTCGGCCGCCCAGGGACACAGTTGACATGATGCTTCCCATGTTGATGATTCGTCCCCACTTTTGTTCGATCATTCCAGGCGCGACTGCCTGTGCGCAAATGAGGCTGCCCTTCAGGTTGATCTCGATAACGGGGTCCCAATCTTCATCCTCAACCTCGATCGTGGGTTTACGGATGTTGATTCCGGCATTGTTCACGAGGATATCGATCTTGCCGAAGGCTTCTCTTCCCTGCCGCGCCATTACCCGCACGGCCTCGCGGTCCGTCACGTCCGCCTCCAGCGCCAGAGCGCGGACTCCCTGGTACTTTCTGATCTCCTCGGCTGCTTCTCGCGCTTCGGCAAGGTGACGGCTGGTCAGGATTATGTCCGCGCCGGCATCGGCGAGCGCGTTGGCCATAGCGCGGCCCAATCCCTTGCTTCCGCCCGTTACCAGGGCAGTCCGACCGTTTAGCTTGAACTTGTCCAAACTCACTGAAGACCTCTCTCTGCGTTAGTGTAGGAGGCGGAATCCGCCTAAGACGATAAGGAGAGCGCCGACAATCAAGCCCTCGTATTTGTCCAGCCATCCCAGACGGATTCGTTCCAGTCCCCGAGCGGTCAGCCAGACTAATACCAGCATGATACCCAGCGTGGTAGCGGCCATTACAAGACTTACGGCGAGGATGACCGACCAGGCAAGCCCGGCCGCCGCGACATACAGTGAGAGCAGGTCAAGACAGGGCGAGAGAGTCATTCCGAGGACCAGGACTCCGATTACTGTCGGATTCTGACCTACGCGGACAAGGAAGCCGGCCGCGGAGTGGCCCTTGCCGTGCGCGTGGTCGTGCCCCTGGTCGGCGCAGTCTTCCGGCGCATGCGAATGCCCGCCGCCGCGGATTCCGCTCACGACGAAATAGAGTCCGAGCGCAATGAGAAGGATTCCGGATGCGAGGTGTTCGGCCTCCGGCGGAATAGCCATCTCAATCGTCTTGCCGACGAGGACCACGAGCAGCCCGAGGGCGACTGTCAATATCACATGTCCTGCGCCCGCCATCAGGGCGACGGTTACGGTTTGCCGCGGCGTCCATCCGCGGGCCCTTCCAACAACGGCGAAGGCGAGCCAGTGAGACGGAATCATTGCGTGGACCGCCGCGATGGAGAATGCTCCAACAAGAACGGCGGTGACTGAGTTATCTGGCAAATCTGAGTCCTTCGACTGTCGTAGGGGCTGCTCGGACGATACTATCGGAATACCCGATACATGCTTCTAAACCTTCCGGAATTGAAAACAACCGAGGGCGGGGACGAGATCGAGGACGATTACGAAAGAAGGCCGTATTGGTAAGCCGCGGCGATGGGCTCGCCTCGGGCGTATCGTTCGGCCCGTAGGGGACTTAGATCGAGAGTCTGATAGGCGCCCGTGGAGACTAGCTCGGCGATTCCGCGACCGACGGCGGGGGAAAGTTTGAAGCCGTGGCCGCTGAATCCGACCGCCAAGTAGAGGCCGCGGACGCCGGGAGACTCGCCTAGAATGGGATGACTGTCGGGAGTGAGCGTATACAGCCCGCTATATCCGCCGCGCCCGAACGACCTGCCCATGGCGGGATAGCGCTTAACGATCTGTTCACGAGTCCATTCGCAGAACTCGCCTGAGGCGCTCTGGTAGAAGTGGTCAGGGTCTTGAATTACTTCGTCATCCGCGATGTCCAACGCGCCGACGAGAGTCCTGCCCCCTGAATCCGGGCGGCAATAGTAGCCGTTCACGAGATCCCCGACGACAGGGTGGGGATCGTTGAAGTCCGCCGGACGTCTATGGAAGGCTACCTGGGGACGAACTACTGAGAGCGGCAGCTCAATCCCGGCGCGCGCGGCAAGCCGGCCCGCCCACGGTCCGGCGCACAAAACGACGGTTCTTGTCTCTATTCGGCCGCGACTGGTCGATACGGAGGCTATGCGGTCCTGGACGATCTCAATCCCGGTGACCTCTACACCTTCATCGATCTGTGCTCCGCTGCGAAGGGCGGACGCTGCGTAGCCATGAAGGACTAGGGCGGGGTCTACGCAGCCGGCTTCCGATTCCCAGGCGCCAACTTCATCTTCGCCGAATACGGCTCCCGGCGCGACCTCGGTTAGCGATGTCCCCGTTCGTAGGCTTGCTTTCGCGCCTGCGTTTCGCATGAGCTCGACGTTGCCGGCGGCCGCATCGCGATCGCGCCCGGCAACTACGAAAAGACAGCCGACATTATCCCAGCCGGATTCCGCTGCGGTATGGCTCTGGAAATCTCGGAATGTGAGGACCCCTTGTCGCGCCATTTCGACGAGAAGACGGGTTGAGTAGTGCTGACGGATGATGGCCCCCGAGCGACCGGAAGAGCCCGCGCCAACAAAGCTCTTTTCCAGGACGCGTACCGAGCCGATCCCGGCGCGTGCGAGGTGGTGGGCGATGCTAACGCCCATAACACCTCCGCCAATTATGACAATGTCTGCGGATTCGGACACTGATGCTTTTTCGGCGGCGCGCTGGGAGCTGATGCGGTTTGCTGGTGGCCTTGTTGAATCCACTGTCCCAAAAGGGATGGGCGTATCCGCATTCCGGCACTTGGGCTTCGCGGTGGATTCCGCCTGTTCCTGCCCGTAATCATACGGAAGAGGCGAAATTCCACAGATTTGTCCGGCCCGAAGAGGAATTGAGCGTGAAAAGTATTGACAAGCTTTTCAGCATTGTCTATAGTTACACTATCGGCCCCGACCCGATGCCGCTGCGAAGCGGTTTGTTCCCCATAATTCAATCATCCCCATCACCGCTGTAGGGAGGATTCCATGCCTGCGATTTGCCAGGAAGCATCGTTAAGGTTTCACCACCTGCGGGACGAAGAGGTTGTGGAGTATGCTCGCCATGGCCATGAGCGCGCCACCGAATACTTGATGATCAAATACCGGCACCTGGTGGAGAGCAAGGCAAGGAGCTACTTTCTGGTTGGAGCCGATCACGAAGACGTCGTCCAGGAAGGAATGATCGGCCTCTTCAAAGCCATCCGCGATTTCCGCGATGACCGCCTCGCCCGATTCCGTGCTTTTGCCGAGCTCTGCGTTACCCGCCAGATCATCACCGCCGTAAAGACCGCCACCCGCCAGAAACACGTTCCCCTCAACGGCTATATCTCGCTTCATCATCCGATCATGGATACGGACGGGGACGGCAGCCTGATCGATTGCATCGCGGACGACCGCGTGGTGGACCCGGCGACCTGGATCATCGACAACAAAGAGACTCCGACCCTGCAGGAATCCGTGGGCCACGCCCTGTCGGACCTGGAGCTCAAGGTCCTCAATTTCTACCTCGAAGGCAAGTCCTACCGCGAGATGTCATGTGAGCTGCACTGCCGCACCAAGTGCATCGACAACGCGCTTCAACGGGTCAAGCGGAAGATCGGGATTTTGCTGCCGCGGGAGGGATAGTGAGGAAAATGTAAAACGCAAAGTTAGCAATGTAAAATGCAAAATGAATGGCGGGGC
>JBKJZI010000082.1:0-22463 GCA_046715155.1 Chthonomonadales bacterium
CTGCCCGCTCAGCGCCCTTCCAAGTGGGTTCAAGTAGAATCCGCTGACCGTTTCGAAAGCGAGGCATGCGGCCATTTCCATCGCAGCGGAGGACGACAGACCGCTTCCCATGGGGACCGTTCCCGCAACCACGCAGTTCATTCCGTTGAGCGCCCTGTACTCGGTCAGAAACAGGTCGGCGATTCCGCGGATGTAATTGCTCCACGTGGCTTCCTTCGAAGGCTTGAGGTCATCGAGGGAAAATGTGTCGGACTCGCGGAAAACCTCAGAGTAAGCGCGAACCTGGCGGTCGTGGCGGCGCGAGCCTACGATAGCGACGTCAAAGTCGATGGCGGCGGGGAAGACGAAGCCGTCGTTGTAGTCCGTATGCTCACCAATAAGATTAACGCGCCCAGGCGCCCTCGTGGAGAATTCCGGTTCGAGGCCGTAGAGCTCGCGGAATCTGGCTTTGAGCCGTTCAAGGTCCGTAAGCGGCATGAGCTTGAGTTCGGAGAAAAGAAGTCCTCATGCGTTCCACTCTTCCGTCGTCTCCGCCCCGATGCTAGTGACGGTGATTCCGAGCTCCTCCAGGAATCGGATTCCGCGGTCCAGCCCTGCCTTTTCCCCGGTCAGCTCAAGGGCTATGAAGCCGCCGGTGTGCGAATCGATGTTTGCGCGGCGGATGTTCGGAATCAGCCCGTAGTCCATTACGAGGTGGTAGAGAACGGGCTCTTTCACGCGCTCCAGGGGATAGTTGAGCTGAACGCGGACGGTCTCTTTATCAGTCATCGGCTTTTCTCCCGCAGATTTATGGCCAGTAACGGTCGTAGAACAGGGTGTCGTACAGAATCTTCCCGAGCCCGAGGACGGCGGTAATCCCTACCAGACCGTTCTTGAGGCGCAGCGGAATCGATTCCGTCGGGCTTGGCAGCAAGGCAAGCAGCCAGGCGATCAAGATAAGGATGCTGACTCTATACAAAATATGTCGGATAACCATGGGATTCGAACCGATATGGGTCAGATTCCGAGTTTCTTTCTAAAGTAGGAGATGGTCCTCTGGAGCCCTTCCTCCAGGGACACCGTGGGCTCCCAGCCCAATAGACTCTTGGCCTTTGAAATGTCCGGTTTGCGCTGCTTCGGGTCGTCTGTCGTCAGCAGCGGTCGGAATACGATATCGCTTCTGCTCCCGGTGAGGCGCTTGATCTCCTGGGCGAACTCCACCATCGTACGCTCGGTTGGGTTGCCGATATTGATGGGACCGGTGTGCTCGGAGCTCATCAGACGGCAGAACCCTTCAATAAGGTCGCTGGCATAGCAGAAAGAGCGCGTCTGCTGACCGCTGCCATAGACCGTGATCGGCTCTCCGCGAAGCGCCTGTCCGATGAAGTTGGGTACGACCCGTCCATCCTCCAACCTCATTCTCTCCCCATAAGTATTAAAGATGCGGACGATTCTTACCTCCACCTCATGGTAACGGTGATAGGCCATAGTCATCGCTTCGGCAAACCGCTTGGACTCATCGTATACCCCGCGGATTCCGACCGGATTCACCCTGCCAAGATACTCCTCCGTCTGAGGATGCACCTCCGGATCGCCATATACCTCGGACGTTGAAGCCAGAAAGAACCGGGCTCCCTTCGCACGCGCAAGCCCGAGGGCTTTGTGCGTCCCCAGGGCATTCACTTTCAGAATCTGGATCGGCTTCGTCGGGAAGTCCACCGGGCTCGCTGGCGATGCGAGGTGGTAGATGTAATCCACGGGCCCATCGATGTAAAGGTATTCCGTAACGTCGTAATAGATGAATCGGAATCCCCGATTGTCGATATTGTGCGCGATATTATCCGTGCTGCCCGTGATAAGGTTATCGAGCGCTACGACCTCGTGTCCGTCCGCAAGCAGGCGATCGCACAGATGCGACCCCAGGAATCCCGCCCCGCCAGTAACAACCGTTCGCGGCAAATGCCCACCTCAATCGGTCGGAGTAATGGATAAGTACTCGATCGCAATTCGGCTGAAAAGCTCCACGCCAATCGGGAGCGCGTCGTCCGTGAAATCAAAGGTGGGTGTGTGGATAGGCGACGTATCCCCCAGGCCGAGGCGGAACATCGCGCCCGGCGCGTGCTCGAGGAACATGGCAAAGTCCTCGGCCCCCATGGACGGCTGCGCAACGTCCACGAGGGCATGGTCGCCCAGGGCGCCCGCCGCTACGCGTCGAATGAGGTCCACCATTGTTGCTTCATTGACAACAGGTGGCGTACCTTCGATCCACTTGAATTCGCATGTTGCCCGGCCGGCAGCGCAGATTCCGTCGGCGATCCTGCGTACACGGTCCGGCATGCTCAGTCGCGTCTCCGCGTTGAGTGTTCGGACCGTCCCATGGAGCCTCGCTTCGCCCGGGATTACATTGTAAGCTGTGCCGGCGTGAAACTGCGCGACGGTAACCACCACCGGATCCAGGGGGTCTACTTCGCGGCTCGCCAAAATCTGCAGCGCGGTGACGATCTGGGCACCGATGACGATCGGGTCCACCGACTGATGAGGGTATGCGGCGTGAGCGCCGGCGCCTTTGATGATCAGATCGAACCGATCCGCGGAAGCCATCATCGCTCCAGCCCGCAGCCCAACCTGTCCGAGCCCGACTCCGGGCCATCCGTGAAGCGCAACCACGGCGTCCACGCCTTCCATCACGCCGTCCTCACACATTTTCTTGGCCCCACCGACCACTTCCTCAGCGGGCTGGAAAATGAGACGAACGCGCCCCGCGAGAGACTCCCTGTGTTGAAGAAGCGTGCGTGCAGTTCCGAGAAGCACCGTCGTATGTCCGTCGTGCCCGCACGCATGCATAACGCCGGGATTCCGAGATCGATATTCAACCTCGTTTGCCTCTTCGATGGGAAGGGCATCCATATCAGCGCGTATGGCAATGGTTCGGCCCGGAGAGGTCCCTTCAATCTCAGCTACAACGCCGTGCCCGCCGATTCCGGTCCGCGGCGCCAGTCCGAGCGCGCGGAGTCGCTCGGCAACGAACGCCGCAGTCTGTTCTTCCTTGTAGCTTAGCTCCGGCCTTTCGTGCAGGCGGTGGCGCGTTTCGACTAGATCATCGCGGATCGCATTGATATCGCTCTTTAGTTGGTTGGCGGCGATCATGTCACTCCCTGATACCTACGTCTTGCACTAGCTTACCCGCCTGTGAAAGTGTCTCGACGAGTGGGACCAGCTCCTCGAATGCTTCGAAGAAAAGATCGGTCGCCACCGGTTCAGGCATCGTCCGGACGCACGCCTGAATGACCCGCGCGCCGAGCTCATCCGCCCATTCAAGGCACATCACCTGGTCGTCAATTACTACCGCGCAGCGCGGGTCCACGCCTACCGTTTGAAACAAGCGGCCATAGAATTCGGGCCCTTCCTTTGCACAGTCCAGAAGGTCGGGGCCGTAGAACTCCTGAATCTGATGGTAACACGGCGCGCCGGTCATCGCGCCCCGAAGGTACTTCGATTCCTGTGAGGAGGCCAGGTAGATAGGATATCGCCGGTCGAATAGCTCCATCAGCGCGGAATCGGCGCCAGGGAACAACGCGCTGCACCGGCGGAGAGCTTTTTCCTGAAGCAGAACAGCAAGGTGCCCGGCGGATTCGGCGTCCGGCGCTTCTAATCCAACTCGACCGAATACGTCGGCAACCACGCGCGGCCGCTCTTCGGATATCCAGGCGTTGTAGCCCTGGAGCGGGTTCCCCAGAAATCGACGAAGATAGCGGCCGATGCTTGCCGCAAGAGCGGGCGAAATGGCCTCGTGCCACTTGCCCGCCCCACCTCCCATCTCGCGCGAGAGTATTCCCGCGAGCGCGGTCACATACTGAGCCCCGAAGCGATCGAAGTCGCTGAGCGTATCGTCGAAGTCAAAGAACAGATGCAGCTTCTGGGCCGCTGGCGGGTTCTTTATGGGCTGCAATGAGATCGTACTCTCCGCAATAATCTTGGAATTGCCGCAGCGCCTCTCGCTTGGGATCGTCGAGGTCGTACTGCATGACGTCTAAGAAATAATCCCGCACACGCTCCAGAGGAAGAGACAGGCGGTCGCTCCACTTTACTGAAAGTAGGTCCAGCCGCTCACATCCCCACGACTTCGCCCGAGCAAGTAGCGGCAGCGCGGATTCGGCGGCCTCCGGCCTGGCAAGCCAGGCAGCATAGACGAACGGCCTCCCGGTTAGCCGCCTCCACGCCTCGCCAAGGTCCATTACAAACTCCGCCGGCGTTTCGAACAGACGGAGATCGCCGATGAGGAGCGCCGCGTCATGGTTCCGGAGCATTGCATCTAGATTTGGCGCATGCGATTCATAATCAGGTCTGGCGTCGTAAAGCTCTGACAGCAGAATCCGGATCAGGGCGGTAGAGGTGAGAGAACTGGTGTCCAGAGCTACGGATTTGATGCGCTCGAACGGCACCCTGCTGAAAAGTCTAACGCTTTTAACGGGCCCGTCTGCCGAGATGGAGATTCCGGGAAGTAGCGTTAGAATCGGATTCTCGAACAGCTCGAAGGTCGACAGAAGGCCGACATCCAGCGAGCCTTCCCGCAATCGGGCCGCCAGCCGCGACGGCACTTCGTACTCAATGATTGCATCCGCGTCACACTCCGGTTCGTAGAACCAGTCGATCAGCGGCTTCGCGTTGAGATACGGCACGCAGCCGATGCGCAGAGTCATCGTTTGAACCGCCAGGACGCCAAGTTCGCCAAGGAATGCGCGGTGATGTTGCCCTTTTTGCCAGGCCATTCTATGGGCAGTCGCGCACCTTCGGAATCCAATAAGCGGTGCGTGATTGTTATCTTGGCGTACTTGGCGTCTTGGCGATTCATGGACTCAGAAGCCGGTCGAGGAGGACGAACGCAAAGAGGGCTATGCCAACCCAACCGTTCATGGTAAAGAAGGCGACGTTGACCCGGCTGAGATCGTCAGCAGAGACGATGGAGTGCTCGTAGGCGATGAGACAGACGACTATTACCATGCCCACGAAATACAAGAGATGGAGTCCGGCCAGTAATCCGACCACAAGCAGCAGAACGAGCATCAGGATATGCATTAGACGCGAAACAGTCAGCGCTGCTCTCTTGCCGATCGCTTTCGGAAGGGAGTGCAAGCCCGCCTGGCGGTCAAAGTCTACGTCCTGAAGGGCATAGATGATGTCGAAACCTCCTATCCACAGCATCACGACGGCGCCCAGCAAGACCGGAACTAGATGCAAGGCGCCGGTCACGGCGATCCAGGCGCCGATAGGGGCGATTCCGATTCCGAACCCAAGCGCCAGGTGAGACAGGGAAGTGAACCGCTTCGTAAAGGAATAGCCGAGCACAGCCAGTAGCGCTGCCGGCGAAAGCCTGAGGCAGAGCGGATTCAATTGGTACGCAGCGTACACGAAGAGGATTATCGAAGCGATCGTGAAAGCCCACGCCTGGCCTAAAGTCAGCAGCCCGGCCGGAATCGCACGGCCAGCGGTGCGCGGATTCCGTGCATCGAAGCGGGCATCAGCAATCCTGTTGAAAGCCATTGCGGCCGAACGCGCGCCGACCATAGCGACCAGGATCCAGAAGACGGTTCGCACGGAGGGGATTCCGCCAGGAAGTGGGCGCGCGGCGAGGACTGTGCTGATCATGGCAAACGGGAGCGCGAAGACGGTGTGCTCGAACTTGATCATCTCCAGGATGACCCGCACGCGTCCGAGCGTCCCCGCCGGCGGTTCTACTCTTCCTTGAACTGCCACTGCGGGACTACTTTCTGTTCGATACCGAGCTGCTGCAGAATTCGAGCTACTACTGTATCCGCCACTTCTTCCACCGACTTCGGTTTGTAGTAGAACGACGGGCTGGCCGGCAGTACGGTCGCGCCGGCCTCCGACAGTTGCGTCAGATTTCTGAGATGCACCAGACTCCAAGGCATCTCCCGTACTACCAGAATCAGCTTCCGGCGCTCCTTCAAGCAGACATCGGCAGCTCGCGTCACGAGGTCATCCGATATCCCGTTCGCGATCCTGCCGGCTGTACCCATGGAGCAGGGAACGATTACCATTCCGTCATGCCGGAACGACCCGCTCGCCGGTGGCGAAAAGTAGTCCTTCCGGTCCAGCAGCGTGATGTTTTGAATCGGCTTCCCAATCAGCGCCTCCACTGAACCATCGCTCCCAGAGACCGGCCGATCCAGCTCTGTGGCAGCTACCTGAAGCGCCTGTTCCGACACGGTGAGGTAGATTTGCTCATAGTGGCGCGCCGCCTGTTCCAGGAACCGCACGGCATAGATCGCCCCACTCGCCCCGGTCATTGCGACGATCAAACGGCCGGTCAAGGCTCACTCCGGAGACCTGGCGAATAAATTCGCGGCAACAAAGACGCAAAGTCGACCTGCGTCGACTCGAACACCAGTCCACGGAGGTGGACTTCGTGTCCTCGTTGCTGAGGTTTCAACCTCCGGTTCACTGTCACCGCGCTGATTGCTCCACGATGTCCACAATTCCGAGGTCTATGTACTGGCCGCCCCCGGTTTGCTTTACGTAAACGGCCATCGTGTTCTTCCCCGGTTTGAGAATCTTCAGCGCTTCCGGGCTCAAGGGGTAGAGCGTATAACTCGTCGTGTAACCAGGGAGCTTTGCCAGGAGCTGGCCGTTAATGTATACCTCCGCGTCCTCATCGTGGTGTGCAAGAAGATGGGGCGCGGTCAATTTGACGGATTCCGGAATCTCAAAGGATCGGCGCATCCAGATCTGTCCCGTGCTCCAGGGCGTACGCACGGCCGTCCCCGGGGTTCCGGAAGTTCCAAAACCACCGATACCTGACTCCCAATCGGAATCGCTGAATTCGGGCAGATTCCACCCGACAGGCGGCGCCGAGGTGGTGATGCGCCAAATCTGGCCCTCCTTCTGAGAAGTAGGAACGACCATGGAGACCGATGGCGGCGGTAGGTACATCCTGCGGTTCGCTTTGGCGATCCGCTCCAGCGGCATTTTCACAACCGCCCGGTCATACGTCATCAGGCCGTTGATTTCGATCTCTACGTCCGTAGTCTGCGTATAGATTGCCGCTGAGAGGCCGGGGGACTTAATGAGCGGACGCAGTCTTGCATTTAGATCGAGATAAGCGGCCGTGAGCGCCTCCGGAGTAGTGAACGAGCGATAACCCCAATTCTTCTCGTCCTGCCAGGTGTGGCTGCGGACGGGGAGCCCGAGCCCGCCGTATTCACCTAGTACCGCGGCCCGCTTTTCCTCAGGCTGAGGGGACCCGGGACCCGGGTAGACGTGAATGTCATGCACGTCCCCCACGCCGCGGTCCGTCCACCCGCTGGCGGAATTCACCAGACGAGTCGGGTCGTAGGATTTGGTCCAGGAGGCGATTCGGGCTGTATCGTATTGTCCCCACCCCTCATTGAAGGGCACCCACATCACGATGGACGGGCTATTGTAGTTCGCATCAATGATACGCTGCCACTCCAGCTCGAATTGACGCGCGGATTGGGCTACGCGGGTGATGTCGGGATCGCGAACGCCGATGTAGCGGTCTCCGCTCGGCATGTCCTGCCAGACCAGCAGCCCCAGCTTGTCACACCAGTAATACCAGCGGGCCGGCTCGACCTTCACGTGCTTGCGCGCCATGTTGAAGCCCAGCTTCTTCGTCATCTCGATGTCGTAACGAAGGGCTTCATCCGTAGGCGCGGTATAGATTCCATCCGGCCAGAATCCCTGATCCAGAGGTCCGAACTGGAAAAGGGGCTTGTTGTTGAACATCAGACGGGTGATTCCCTCAGAATCCTTGCCCAGCGAGGACTTACGAAGAGCGCAGTAGCTCTTAACTTCGTCAACGGTCTTGCCGTTGCGGGTGAGCGCAACTTTCATGTCGTAAAGGAAAGGCGAATCGGGGAACCAGAGCTTCGGATTCTGGAAACGAAGCTGAACCGGCGTATTCAACGGACCCGCCGCTTCGGCAGCACGAGCCTTTCCGTCCGTCGCGGTGACCCGGATTCCGTCAGCGTCTACTCCGCGAAGATCCGCCGACACCGTTACCACACCGGAATCGACGTTAGGAGTTATCTTGATTCGGGCAATGGACGTCAGAGGGACCGGTTCTAGCCAGACGGTCTGCCAGATTCCCGTCACGGGGGTGTACCAGATGCTCTCCGGTTTTCGAACCTGTTTGCCGCGCGCCTGGAAACCTGCGTCCGATGGGTCCCACACGGCGACTACAACCTCTTGCGGAGATTCCTTGCGCAGGGCAGCGGTAATGTCAAGGGAAAACGGATCGTAACCGCCCAAGTGCTCGCCGACGTGCTGGCCGTTCACCCAGACCGTGGTCTCCCAATCCACCGCTCCAAAATGAAGAAGGATTCGTTGATTCTTCCATCCACTCGGCAGGTCGAAGCTGCGCCGGTACCAGAGCCGATTGTCCGGCCCCACCGTTCGCATAACCCCTGAGAGGGCCGATTCGACGGCGAAGGGTACCAGAATCTGTCCCTCGAAGGTGGAAGGACGGGTCTCATCTTTGGGGCGGATCGCAAAGTCCCAGAGTCCGTTGAGGTTTTGCCAGCGCTCTCGGGTCATCTGGGGCCGCGGGTACTCAGGGTAAACGCGCTCCGGGGATACGGCCGCGGCCCAGCGCGTCATTAGCGGCCCCTTCGCCGGCCGCCAGTCGGCGTGAGCGCCCGCGACGGCCAATATTGCGGCAAGTCCGAAACAGATTATCATCGCTGCTTTCACGTTATGCTGTCTCTCCTATCCGTTCCTCGACGGCTGCCAGGCGGCGTCGCTCGCCGGTAAGGGCCCATTGTCGGCCGATCAACACCGAGAGGATTCCACTCAGTACTCCGAGGATGGCTCCCCCTACGATATCCAACGGCCAGTGACTTGCAAGATAGATCCTCGACAACGCCACGATTCCGGCCAACGCCCATAGACCGGCCGCCATCCACAGTCCGTACCGACGGCGGGCGTACAGCCAGGTCAGGACCGTCGCCATTCCGACCGTCGTCGCCGTATGCCCCGATGGGAATCCGCGGACCTTCAACGGGTAAACGCCTTCTACCGTCAGAACTCGAACGTTCGTGTCCAACCCACGCTCGTGCTGATGGACGTAAAACCACCACGGTCGCTCGCGCGGAATCGTCTTCAACGCCGTCGCCGCAAGACCCCCCAGAGCGTAGGACAGCAGCAGCGGCGCAATCCAGGACCTTCGGGCATTAACGGCAGCCCAAATCCCCTTGCGAACTCCCCCACCCCGAACTTCCCCGGCCCGGATTCCGAGATATACCGCCAGACCGATCACGATGACCGCCTGGACATGCCCGAGGCCGATATCGGTGATCACCGGCATCACGAAGTCGAGTACCGGATTCTTCAGACCGTGATTTAGAGCGATGAACGTATTGCGATCCCACTCGATCAAGGCCTTACAGAAATCGTTCATTTCGCGGGCTTCGTGCTTGCGTAACCCCAGGCAATTCCAAGCACGATCAACGCTGCCCACCGGGCATAGGTCATCTCCATAGAGCGATTGCTGAACGAAAGTATGAACAGCGTAAGCCAGGCAACCGCGGCGGCGATGGCCACGAGACGCGCAATACGCCGAATATCCTCCCCGCTCATAACTCCAGGCCCAGCTTCGGCCACAACTCGTCGATCCTCTTTTTAACGTCTGGCGACATCTCGATGACGTCCGGCCATTCCCGGTGGAATCCCTCGGCGGGGAGCTTGCGGGTGCAGTCGAATCCGATCTTGGAGCCGAATCCCATTTCGCGCGAGGCATGGTCCAGAACGTCGATGGGCCCACGCGTGACGAGCATGTCCCGCTCCGGGTCGATATTGTTGGTCGCCCTCCAGAGGCACTCGTCCATGTTCTGCACGTTCACGTCGGCGTCGAAAACGAAGATCATCTTAGTGAACATGAGCTGCCCGAGGCCCCAGATGGCGTTCATCACCTTGAAGGCGTGGCCGGGGTACCGCTTGCGTATGGAGACGAGCGCCAGATTATGGAAGCAGGCCTCGACCGGAAGGTTCAGGTCTACTAGCTCGGGCACCATCAGCCGGATCAGCGGTAGGAAT
Organism: Chthonomonadales bacterium; assembly: GCA_046715155.1. Taxonomy (GTDB): domain Bacteria; phylum Armatimonadota; class Chthonomonadetes; order Chthonomonadales; family CAJBBX01; genus JBKJZI01. The sequence goes on from JBKJZI010000082.1 coordinate 10,051, forward strand.
ATCCGCTCCGTTGCCTTCCCCAGCCAGGCATCTTCCATCGGCGGCCGGCCCACTATGGTTGCCGGATAGACCGGATTCCGCCGGTGCGTCATTGCCGTGACATGGAATACCGGGTAGGGTTCCTCCAAGGTGTAGTAGCCTGTATGGTCGCCGAACGGTCCTTCGGGCCGCCGCTCGCCGGGGTTGACATAGCCTTCCAGCACGATCTCCGCATCCGCAGGTACCAGGATGTCCACCGTCTTGCATTTCACGAGCTCAACCGGTTTGTGGCGCAGGAATCCGGCGAAGAGCATCTCGTCGATAATCGGCGGCAGCGGCGCGGTGGCGGAGTATGTAAGCGCCGGATCGCCTCCGAGTACTACGGCTACCTGAATCCGCTCGCCGCGCTCTTCGCTCCGCCGGTGGTGCTCCGCGCCAACCTTGTGGAGCTGCCAATGCATTGCGGTCGTGTTCCGGTCGAAGATCTGTATCCGGTACATCCCAACGTTGCGTTTGCCGCTCGTGGGATCATACGTGAAGACGAGGGGAAGCGTGATGAACGGACCGCCGTCCTGCGGCCAGCAGTGGAGCACGGGCAGCTTCGTGAGATCGACCTGGTCGCCCTTCAGAACAACCTCCTGGCAGATTCCGGAAGAGACCGTCTTGGGGGGCATCGTCGCCATGCGGCCGAGCTTCGGCAGCATCTTCAGCTTGTCTACGAATCCGGCCGGTACTTCCGGTTTGAGCAGGTCCTCGATCTCGGCGGCAATCTCCTCGACGTCATCCACGCCGAGCGCCATGGACATACGCCTCCGGGAGCCGAAACTGTTGATCGCGACGGGGATGTCGTAGCCCGTGGGACGCTCGAAAAGAAGGGCTTTGCCCCCGCCCGGGCGCTTCATCATACGGTCGGCGACTTCGGTTATTTCGAGGTAGGGGCTGACGGGCTCCGTAACCTTCCGGAGCTCACCTTCGCGCTCGAGCCGGGTCAAGAAATCCTGAAAACTCGCATAAGCCATGGCAACCGAATTATACCCGGCTGATGGTGCTCAGGTGTTCGGGCCTTCCGGCGTTCTTGGCCCTGCGTTCACGCGTGGTGGCGGGCAGACGGGACTGCCCGTCGCGTGTGATTTCCGAGTTATCGCTACCCTACAATATCGCAGGCACCACCTATGCCGCTTCGGATTCCGGCACGTGTTTGATCGCGTGTCCGTCCAATTCGGCTTGCGAATGGAAGGAGTCGCCGCACAGGGTGCAGATATACTCCGCGTCCGGCGCGCCGGTCATATGGCTGGAGACGTGGTCCTCGAACAGCTGACTCTCCGTAAACTCGGCTCCGCACCGCGGGCATACCATCCCGCCCGGGCCAAGAGGATCTTCCGTCATGGGATTCTCCGATCTGGAATTGGAGTGATGGAGTAATGGAGTGGTGGAGTCCTGAGCGCATCACTCAGTTACTCCGGATTTATCATGCAACCTGGCGGTCATGGTGCGGTAAGTAGCCTTCCCAGCCGTCCGCATGCCAATCTTCGGCGCGGTCTTCCACGTCTACGGCGCCGAAAATTTCCATTACCTTCCAGGCCTTCTCGGCTTTCACGGAATCCGTATGGACGACCACCAATGCGCCGCCGCGACGGACTCCTTCCGCATACGCCTCGGCCTTCTCCGGCTTCACGCCCGACTTTGAAAGCCAGCCGACAAATCCACCCGCGGCAGCTCCGGCACTTACACCGTAAAGTCCGGCAATGATAGGCCCGGCCGCGACCACGGGACCGATTGCGGGAATCGTCAGGGCAGCCAATCCCGCCAGCAGTCCCAAGCTCCCGCCGACCACGCTGCCAACGCCGACTGCTCCCATCCGTTCGTTCTTTACGCGGTCGACTGCCTCATGATAATCATCCATTTCGGCTTCCGCGCTGAATTCCTGGTCGTTGTCGCGAGAGACGATGCTGATGTGGTCCGGCTCGAAACCGCGCTTGACGAGATCATGCACCACCTTCCGGGCAGTCTCGAAATCATCGAATAGGCCAACAACTGTGTGGTCCATTTCGCCCTCCTTCTCGCGCGCATATCCCTATGAATGCAGTATGTCTAATTACGCGAATGCCGCACTAATGTTCCTTCCCGGTATATATCCCAGTAATCACAAATCGGCTGCTCTTTTCGTTTTTGCGGCATGCGAGCAACAAAAGGTTTAATCGCCGCATCTGCTATTTTGCCGACCGCCAGTCCGACCCGATTCCAACTTCAGCCACGAGTGGAGTCCGCAGCTTCATGGCGCCTCCATCTCATCGCAGACGATTCCGATCTCGTCGTCGGCCGTTCGCTGCGGTCCTCCGGCGAACCCGGGATACCCCCGAAAAGGAAACTGGAGGCGGAATCCGAAATATTCGGATGGAGGAACGATCGTGGAGTTAGGCTGCAGCACCCTGCTATATGGCACCCTGCCGTTGGAACGGGCGCTGGACGGAATCAGCCGCATCGGTTACAAAGCCGTCGAGCTGTGTGCGATTCAGGGAATGGCGAATCACCTACGCGACGACCTGCACCAGGACGGAATCCGTGATATCGTGCTGAGGGTCAACGACCTTGGACTGATCGTTGAATCCATCGGCGTCAGCACGAACATTCTGGACGGCCAGGCGGCCTTTCGACTCATCCGCCTCCTGAAAGCCGCAGCGCTCATCGGCGCTCCCTGCATCACCACTGGTCCCGGCGGCCAGCCCGACAATGAAGATTCATTCAAGAAGGTGGTTGCAACCCTGGGGGAGCTGGCGAAGACCGCCGCTCAGATAGGAACGAAGATTAGCCTGAAGCCCCACGTCAACAGCGCCATGTACTCTACCAAAACTGCGCTTCGACTCATGTCTGAAGTAGACCGAGATTGGATCGGCCTGAATGTGGATGCTTCCCACCTGTGGCGCGCCCCTGAGCGAGAGAATCCGGAAGAGACGATTCCGCAGCTTCTCCCTTACCTCTTCACGGCGAGAATTCGCGACACCAAAGGTCGGGAGACACAGATCGGCTCTGTAGACACCCAGATCCCCGGCGGCGGCGCAATGAACCTGCCGACGATCGTGGGTGCATTCAAGCAGATGCCTGACCTTGAGTACCTGACTCTGGAAATAGTCGGCACCCACGCGAGCGCCGATGCTGACTACGTGGATTCCGTCGCCCGAACCTGCTTCGAACGGCTTGCGCCACTGGTGAAGGGTTGAGGTGGAGGCCGAAGAACCCATCAACCTCTTAGGACCGCCGTGGGATCGGGCGCTCGCCCGGGTGGGTGAATTCATGCGTACCCACCCGGTCACCATGACCATTGACGAATTCCACGCCCTACCGCCACTTTTCGGGCTCAAGACTGAGTACTTCGAGGGGGCGCTTCACGTCGAGCCACGCTGCTACAGCATTCCGGTCCGCGCGCGGTTGCGCCGACGCCCGATGTCAAGCCGGCTGCTTCTTCGCCCGGTCGAGCCCTTCGATAAGAAGGAGCTGACTGACCTCTTTTATACTAGCTTTCGCGGCACCATTGACTACTGCGACAACCCGGCCGACCGAATCCGGCAGTCGGCCCGGGAGTGTGTGAATGGATTCTACAGCCGCGCGCAGGACCTGCCCCTCGAGGCCGGACGGGTCGCCCTGGATGATAGCGGTCGAATCGCGGGCGCGGCGCTGATCGTTCAATCAACGCGCGGGCCTTCGCTCAACCTATTGATGGTCCGACCGGATTGGCAACATCAGGGAGTTGCCACGGCCATGGTGCAGGCGTCAATGAGCGTTCTCTATGCCGCGGGCGAGTGCGCGCTCCACAGTAGCTACCATGTACTCAACCTGCCCAGCCTTCGCTGGCACACCAGCATGGGATTCACGGTGGCGCACCGACTACCTACGCGTGGGCCCGACTGAATTATCTGCGCTACGCCATTGCTCGCCTAAATGCTTCAGAGGCTGACTCCGGAGAAACGAAGTCGCTCATCCGCGAGGCATCCCGCCTCCGACGGATTGCACCCGCGCTCGTCGACGAACAGATTGCCGCCGGGAGGGACGGGCCGGACGACCGTGCCCATCTGATTCCGATGCTCCGCGAGCGGTGGCCGCGGCGCCCGCGCAGTTCTGGCGGATCTAAGTAAGACGACTATTTGTTTGGAGGAACCGCCACTATTCGACCGGATTCCAGCGATTCGATGGCGGCGGCGATGACGTGTTGAGCGGTGAGCCCGTCATGCCCGGAGCCGTCGATCTCATGAGGAGGTATGCCATTCGAAACCTGTTCCAGAAAGTAGTGTATTCGGTCACGGAACGTGTCGCTGAAATCGCGGAATCCACCGAATAGGGGGTTGGTGTAGACCTCCTTGACAAGGCTCTCGGACGGGTAGAGCGTCAGTTCGCGCCACATATCGTCGAGAACGAAACGACCCTTTGTGCCCGCGATCTCACATCGCTCCATAGGATGCCCTCGCGCCAGGTCATAGCTGCTCGTGAGATGCCCCACCATTCCATTCGCAAGACGGAAGTTCATTGAAGCTGTCGACCAGATAGCGCGTCCCGGCGCTTTGAGCGCAAAACATTGCACCTCGGCTATCTCACCGCAAAAGTGGCGAATAAGGTCGATGGAATGCGGGTTGAGTGCCTTCAGATGGAAGTATGGCGAATCGAATTTCCCTTCCCGACCTATCCAAAGCGCAACATTGACGAAAAGCAAGTCGCCCAATCTTCCCTCATTGAGCCATTTCCTGGCCAGACGGGCCGCCGGGGTGAATCTATGGTTCAAGTTGACCGCGAAGCAGCGGCCAAGCTCGCCGGCTACCCATACCATCTCCTCCGCTTTATCGATTTCATTACAGATCGGCTTCTCACACAGGACATGGCAACCCGCCTTCAACGCCTGTAGGGTTGGTTCATAATGATCGCTGCCGTATTCGAATCCGCCGGTGGCAATACTACAAATCTCCGGATTCAGGGCTGTGAGCATGTCGTCCGCGCGATCGAACCACGGCACGCCTAACCGCTCGCCGGCAGCCAATGCGCGCTCAGTATCGACGTCGCAAACGCCAACCAACTTCGCCAACTCATCCGACTGATAGACGTCCGCATGCAGATTCCCGATCGGCCCCATCCCAATCACGCAAGCCCGCAGCATCTTTACTCCGTCCTCGAGAATTGATTCCGCCTATGAGTATAGTCCGCGCGCAGGGATGGCTTCACAAAAAGCCGAATCCGTTAGACGAATAGGATGCGTGTGGAGGGGACTTTGGCGCTCAGAGTGGCTGTCGTAGGGGCCGGCAACATCGGCAACATTCACGGCTCCGTTTACATGAAGGACCCGCTGGCCGAGCTCGTCGGCTATTGCGACATAATCGCTGAAAAGGCCCAGAAGTCAGCCCAGCGCGACGGCGTGAAATGCTGGCCCAGCGTACAGGACATGCTCAAGGAAGGTCGCGGATCACTTGACGCCGTCTCCATTTGTACCGCAGGGACCGAAAACGGCGGCGACCACTATCTTCCCACGATAGAATGTCTGCAGTCCGGTCTTAACGTGCTTGGCGAGAAACCGATCAGCAACAACATCGACCACGCAAGAGAGATGGTGGCCACGGCGGAGCGGGCGGGCGTCTATTACGGAATCAACCTGAATCACCGATTTACACCACCGGCCGCAACGGCGAAGGAATGGGTGGATTCCGGCAAATTGGGAACGCTGCTGCTCGCCAACATGACGATGTGGATCAACAACCCGAACGAGAGCTCGCCCTGGTTCCACATCCGCGCGCTTCACCCACACAGCCTTGACGTTCTCCGGTATTACTGCGGCCCCGTCCGTAAGGTCCACGCCTTCTTCAACCGCGCCTCCAAGCCGGATTCCGCTGACGGCAAGCGGGTCTGTTGGTCGAACGTCCAGGTGAATCTGCTCTTCGAAAACGGAGTCGTCGGCCACCTCATGGGCTCATACGACGCCAACCCGGCCCACAACCTGGAGCGCTGCGAAATAATGGGCGATGAAGGCCGCTTCGTCCTGGACAACTGCTTCGAGGAGCTCACGCTCTACCCGCGCCGCTCCAACGAGCTGACGGTAATCAAGAACAGCATCATGGGCGGCATGACCGGCTTCACCCAGACCTTCGAGACCCGAATCCACCGCTGGCTTGAACAGATAACCGAAGGCGTCCCCCGCGACCAGATCGAAGCGTCGGGAAACGACGGCCTGGCTGTCCAAGAAATCATCGAAGCGGCGATAAGGAGCTGGGAAACCGATTCCGTGGTGGAAGTGAAGGGTTGATAAATATAGTATCGATTGACAATAGTATCGTCACGTGGTACTATGATTCGTAGCTTTCGAGATTCCGATACGCAGGGGGTGTTTTAGGGTCTCAGATCTCGAAGACTGCCATCCGAGATACAGGAGACAGCGAGGCGCAAACTCCGTTTGCTAAACGAGTCAGATTCTCTTCCGGACTTGCTCACTCCGCCTGGAAACCGGCTCGAGAAGCTTTCGGGCACGCGTGCCGGGCAGCACAGTATTCGAATCAATGATCAATGGCGCATCTGTTTTGTATGGTCTGCGACCGGCGCCACGGACGTCGAGATCGTGGATTACCACTGAGGTTCAGATATGGACAGGCTACCGAACATTCATCCTGGCGAAATACTGGAAAAGGACTTTCTGGAGCCCATGGGCATTTCGCCTTATCGGCTGGCCAAGGATATCGGCGTTCAACAAACGAGAATCTCCCAGATTCTAGCCGGTCAACGATCGATCACTGTGGACACGGCTATGCGATTGAGCCGATACTTCGGCACGTCGGTCAAACTATGGCTTGGCCTCCAGGAGGCATATGACCTCGAAGAACTTGAATTGAGGGGTACCGCTGAATATGATCGAATTCGGCCATTCAATGAATCCCATCACACCGCCAAACTATAACGCTCAAGTACGCGAGTCTCTCATTGCCACTACCAAATAGCACTCACGTGCGGGTTGGAGTGATCGGCGTCGGCGGGATGGGGGCGAACCATTGTGCCACGATTGGGGAGGTGGAAGAGGCGGCGCTGACGGCCGTCTGTGACATCGGCCCATCGGTTGCTAATGAAGTCTCCGCAAAGTACAGTGTCCCCGGATTCGAGCGTGCTGAGGATCTGCTGGACAGCGGTTTGGTCGACGCAATCATCATCGCCACGCCGCATTACGATCATACACCAATAGCTATCCAGGCGTTCGAGCGCGGAATCGACGTCCTATCTGAGAAGCCGATCGCTGTCAGCGTGTCCGATGCCGACCGCATGATCAAGGCAGCCGCGGAATCCGCCCGCAAGTTCGCGGTCATGTACCAGATGCGCTCATTGGGCCGCGCACAGGCAGCGCGAAAGGTAATCGAAGAAGGCCGATTAGGGGCTATTTACCGCACGTCGCTGGTGATGGGCTGGTTCCGCACGCAGGCCTACTACGATTCCGGCGGCTGGCGCGCTACCTGGGCTGGGGAGGGAGGTGGGGTTCTCATCAACCAGGCGCCCCACTTCCTCGACCTCTTCTGCTGGCTCGCCGGCCTTCCGTCGAAGGTCACCGGACATACGCGAACACGTCTCCACGACATCGAGGTGGAGGACGAGGCATTCGCTTTCCTCGAATACCCAAACGGCGCTCACGGCTACCTCTACGCCAGTACAACAGAATCCCCCCAGCACGAGATGATGGAGATCTGCGGGGACAAAGGGAAGCTGGTGATGCATGGTCCCAACCTCCGTTTCCTGGAGAACCGCCCGACTGTTCGCGAATTTGCGCTAGATTCCGAAGAGATGTGGGCCAAACCGGAAGTGGACGTGGTCGACCTCGAGATTCCGGAAGGCGGCGGCTCCCACACCGACATCACCCGCAACTTCTGCCGCGCCATCCTCCACGACGAACCCCTCATAACCCCTGGCAATGAAGGTCTCTGGTCCGTCGAGCTCCTAAACGCCCTGATCCTCTCCAGCCACACCAACCAGCCCGCCCAGATTCCGCTGGAGCGTCTCGCCTACGACGAACTCCTCACCCGGCTCCAACAATCCTCGAGTAGCAAAACCCGACTCCGCGAGCAGCGCGTCACCGATCCGATTCATCTAGCGAATCCTTAGAGCTCCCCGTCAGGAGCGCTGGTGATTCAGGACGTGTTTTTGATAGCACTGCTCACACAGCCAATAGTCGTCCTCATCGGCATATCCGAACCGGTCTGATTCCCAAGACGGCTAATCTCTTTCCGGCAGACCTCGCAATGCTCGTGGTCCCATCCGCCAGGCTCAACCTCTTTTCGGCCGTCGGGGTGGTGGACGATAGAGTTCCTCGGAAAGAACTCCTCGCGCTGCCAATCCTTGCCTAAGAGATGGGTATAGTTGTCCGGTTCCGGGATTCGCGCCAAACCGATATCCTCCATCATGCTTTGAGGCGCGCAACCCTCACCACTGTATTGCTCCCGTATGGGTAAGCGGTAGCGTGGAGGATCAGCTTACGGGCGGCGGAATCCGTTTCTAGCTTCAGGGATTCTCCGCTGTCCATCCATTCGGCAGTGTGGTAGGGTTTGTCGACGTTGGTGAAGGTGCGTTTGCCGGGGCCGCGGGTGGGAGGGGCGTCGTGGGCCATGGTGTTGCTGGTGGCGGTCAGGTCGAAGATGAAGAGGTAGAGGTCGCCGTCCAATTCGAGCGCGAAGTCTTTTTCCTCGGCCACCTTCGCAAGTGGCTGGCCCTGTATGCGGGTGGGCCGGCCGTGATAGATCGGACCGGAATCGCCGCCGTGGAGGCGGATCCAGTCGCCTACGCGTTCGAAAGCGGCGGATTCGTACTCGGGGAGCTTTCCCTGAGCATGCGGACCGAGGTTCATGAGAAGGTTAGCGCCCGCCCGCCGTGAGAGGCAAAGCTCGGTGATCACGTGCGCGGGCGAGAGGTAGTTGAAGTCGCGGTCCGCGATGCCCCAGTGGAAGTTCATGGTGTGGCACATTTCCGCCGCCACATATTTGGGATGGCCGCGGCGGTCGAGCGCCGGCGGACGGCCGCGCTCGAAGGTCACGCTGTCGATCTCCGGATTCCCCAACCGTCCCCCCTCCTGGATTCCGGTGTTGTTGATGATCAGAGCCTCCGGCTGGTGCTTGCGGATGATGGCGTAGAGCTTATCCTCCTGCCAGTCTGCGCCCTTCTTACTCCAGTTGCCGTCGAACCAGAGCCCTCCAAGAGAACCGTAACGCGTGCAGAGGATCTCGATGCTGTCGCGGAGGTATTGAAGGTAGGCGGGGAAGTCTTTCTCAAAGCGAGGTTCTGTCCAGTCTAACGTCGTGTGATAGAGCATCGGCGTGATGCCTTCGGTCCGGCAGCCTTCCACGAAGTCTCTGATAAGGTCGCGCTTCGCCGGTGTCTTCGTCACGTCATGGGGCGAAAGCCCACGCGTATCGTAGAGGCTGAATCCGTCGTGGTGGCGGCTCGTCAGCGTGATGTACTTCATCCCCGCCCGCTTCGCCAGCCGTGCGAACTCCCGGCCGCTGAAGTCCTTCGCTGTGAAGGTCTTCATCAACTTCATGTACTCGCCCGTCGGGATCTTCTGAAAGTGCTTCGCCCACTCGCCCCGTCCGATCTGCGAATAGAGTCCCCAATGGACGAACATCCCGAATCCCATCCGCTCGAACCGGGCAATCCTCGGCGCCGGTACCGGAATCGACTGCGAGTCCGCTTTCCCCGATGCCGCCACCGCCGCCACCCCCACCGCCGACTTCTTCAACATCGCCCTCCTGCTCATCGCCATGATCTGTCCCTTGAGTCGACGCAGGTCGACTTCGCCTTACGTTGCCGCGAGTTTACTCGCCCGGTCTCCCCAAATGCCTGTCCGCAAAGTCCACATACGCCCCCCAGTCCAGCCGCGTCATCGAATGTTGACCAGCGCGTATGAAATACCCGAGCCGGCTGTCCAGCAATTTCCCCATTGGCGGAATCTCGCGGGAGCCTAGACCTTCAACGCCGAGGAATCGATAGACACCGTCGGCCGCTTTGAGGACCTCGAACTGCCCTGCCGGATTTGCCCAGGTGTCCTCTTCCGCGTTGGAGAAGAGTACGGGTCGCGGCGCCATCAATGCGACGAGTCCGTTCTGATCGAATGGCAATAGCTGTGGCCGGTCGTTGAATTCAGGAAACGTGTCGCTGAACCAGTGCGGGAAACCGGTGTTGATTCGCGTGACGGATTCACCGACCGTTCCTCTGCTGGGCGCGGTTCCCCCACAGCCGGCCTGGTTCGGAATCGCCAGAGCGAACCGTTCGTCGAAGGCACCAGCCAGCAGCGCCGTCTTTCCGTTACGCGAGTGCCCGATTGCCGCGATACGCTTGCGGTCGATGGCTTTATCCCTCACCAGGTAATCCAGAGCGCGCTGCATGCCCCATGCCCACGCCGCGATGGTGCCCCAATCGTGCGATCCGAGCCGGGTCTGGCCGGGACGCAAGAAGAAGGGATGGATTCCGTTGGAGAAGTCATTTACGTCGGGGTCGACGTCGCCGTTGTAAAAGGTCGCGAGCGCGTATCCGCGGTCGACGACCATCTCCGCCGGCCAGGTGTCCTTCTGCGTTCCGCGAGTCGCTTCCGTCGCGCGGTTGTTCACAACTCCCGGCGCGTTATACACCCACCCTTCGGCCATCCGCACCTGAGGGTCGTCCACGATCGCCTGATTGCCGCAGAAAGCGATTCCTAAAAAGGCGGGTACGGGACCTTTCCTTTTGTTCGGCGTGATGACCATCAGGTGGATCGGAGGCGCGGATGCCGGGCCGAACCGCAGCGTTACTTCCTTCAGCGTCGCCTTCCCGCCAAACAGTCCCGAATTCACCCGCTCTACGTTCGAGCGGACGTGTGGAGGCGGCGGCATATAGCCGTACATGTAGTGCTGGAACAGCCGCTTCAACTCCGGCCTCCGCTCCCGAGTCCACTGCCTCTTGTCCTTGACCCGGGTCCCGTCGAACATAACCAGCGGGTCAGGCAGCTCCTGATTTGGCTTTAGCTCTGATACTGCCGGGTAAGGCTTAACAGGCGGCAGCGACTGCTCGGCGGATTCCGTGCCGACTGCCAGGACGATCACTGCGCCGAGCGCCAGCGTTATTGCCGCCGATGTGAATATCGTTGTCATATCTCAGTCCTTCGTTTGCCATGGTGGTAAGGGCAGGTAATTCTTCTGCACGCAGTGGCGGATACCTGCGTTAATCCGCAAGGCCGCAAAGGCGCCAGGTGGAGCCCATGGATTGCAGCTCGCAAAGACCCGTAGGGTCAGTTTCCACGCGGTAGACGGTTTTTTCGTGGATGCCGCCCCAGAACCATTCGGATTCCCGCCAGCGGTCGTGAATCCGCTTAACTTCGCGCGGCTTGCCCCGCCGCCAGAATCGTAACGGCCGGCCGCGCTCGTCCGTCGCAACCTGCACCGGCTCATTGAGGAGATGCCCGAGCGGGTAGGTCCAGAGCCCGATCCTCCGCGCCTGCCGCATCATCGCCGCGGAGACCACCGCCCCCGGCCCGAATCGTTTACGAAGGAAGGTGAGCGTTGCCTCTAGTGACCGATTCCGCTCGTGCGGCAGCCCCGACGCATGCCGGTTGTCATCCAGAAGCGCAAGCTGCAGCCCGGACCCAACTCCCAGATCGCCCGCCCGCAATCGGACTTCCAGCAATGCCTGCTCCAGCGGAATCCGCTTTAACAGTCGCAGGGAGGCCGCGTGAAGGGAATGAAGGGAATCCGCCGGCAAGGAGAGTTTCTCGGATTCCTCCAGCCAGCTCTCATCCGCCAGCTTGACCCGCAGCGTCAGTGATCGGCAGAACTCTCTCTTTCGGGCAAGCGCCCGATAGATGGATTCCGCGCATCGACGCAAAGACTCCCGCACGGTGGACTCGTCCGAGGTCTCGTCCTCGAACTCGATTCCGTCCTCCACCCGACGGGGTGGCCACAAAGGACGAACCCGCTCGAAATCCTGCCCCCGCGCCAGGCGGTAAAGCACATACCCAAGCTCCTTCAACTGCCGGGTTAGCTCCCGCTTCGGCAGCTTCAGTACGTCCCCAAACGTCCTTACCCCCAGCCGCCCCAGTTTCTGCCGCGTCTTGTAATCCAACCCCGGCACACCATCGATCGGAATCCTCGCCAGAAACCGCGCCTCCTTCCCGGACGGAATCCGCAAGAACAGCTCATCCAGGGTCGTTGGGTCGATGGGTCGTTGGGTCGTTAAGAGTAGGGTGTTGGGTGTTGGGTGTTGGGTGTTGGGGTAAGTCGTACTCGTAATCGTAATCGGTCGTTGGGATTCGTGCTGTGTGCTGTGTGCTGAGTGAGTACTGCCGTCTGCCGCCAGCCGACGGCCGACTGCTTTCCCCGTGCTCCCCGTGTCCCCCGTGGTTCGCTCCCGAACGCCGGATTCCGCCGCCTTTCGCGCCACGAACTTCGAAGCGGCGAGCCCCACAC
>JBKJZI010000083.1:0-22930 GCA_046715155.1 Chthonomonadales bacterium
CTCCGGCCTCACAGTCCCGAACCGTGCGCTCTACCAAGCTGAGCCACACCCCGATGACCGAGCACTAGTATAACCACCCCCTGCTCAATTGTCAACGGGAGCGACGGTTGACGGTTGGGAATTGATGACGCATCCTTGACCCTCATCCAGAGTCCAGTATGAACTGTGAATTGCGGATTCCGCAGGACGCCGCCGCCCCGGAATCGAATCCGATTTGACCGGAGGAAGCGAAGATGGATAACGAAGTCGATCCCCGACAAATGACCGATGAACAGTTCGCCACGTACGTAAAGGCGGTCCTAACCGAGGCCGAGGCGCAGGCAGAAGCGCGTGGAATCCCCGCGGAGAAGCTGCAAGCCGTTCGCGACGGCCTCGAGGAATGGCAGAAGAAGCGAATCCAGAGCGCCATCTCCGATGAGAAGGCCGCGATCTCCAAAGCCAACATGGAAGAAGCCGGGCGGAATCTGCTGCAGGCGCTCGAAGACCACATGCCGGACGACGAACTGCCGAATTGATGTTGAGAGTTGAGGGTTGAGAGTGACGGCGTGCGTTACCGATTCCGCAGGAACTCTTTGACGGTCGGGCCGAAGCGGAGCTGGTTACCCCTCATGACGGCGTGCTAGAACGCCAGCCCATGGCGCTCGATAATCGGCGCTGTCCGTTCAAAGTCCACGTCGACGCCGTACCGCGCGGCGATTGCGGTCATGGCCGCCGGATCGAGCGCCTCGCCAAGCGCGTGCATCTCGCGGAAGGCCTGCTCGAACCCACCTGGAGAGATGATCTCGAGTATTCGAGCTGGGACGTCCCCGGCATTCCAGAATGTGTGCCACTCACCTCGAGGTTTGAAGATAAGATCCCCCGCGTTGCCGAGCACCTCCTCGCCATCGAAATGCGCGCCGCCCCGCCCCTCAAGCACGAAGCTGTACTCGTCCTCCCGACTGTGACGGTGCAGCGGCGCCGCCAAAGCCCGCGGAGGCATCAGGTGTTCGACCAACGAAAAGGCGCCGCCCGACTCCTGGCCGTCAATCATGAACCGGTCGCGAACGGCCGCTGCGGCGCCCAAGATATCGCCGTCCCTTGGTCCGATCACCCGCACCTTGACCCTTATTCGATTGCTCGAAGCCTCGCTGGGCTGTCGCGCTGTCATCTGCTCTCCTCGCCTGACTATTCATGCTGCCTAACTTGTTATGATGCCGCTACCTGCGGTCCAACAAGCCGAACTCGCGTGCTTTGCCGCTGTGGGCCCGTTCGGAATCCGCTGCCGTGAGGCCATTGTAGCGAATAGGGGCGGCGGGGTGTCAAATGTGCGCTAGACGCGGAATCCGCGCGCTGGCGCGCTCTCAGAAAACATCAAGGTCGTGTCCGGTTACAACCTTACCGCCGTAAACCTGTCGAATCTCGTCCAGCAACGCTTCTTCTGGATTTGGGCGACCCACACCTCCCGGGTTGGCTCGGTGGTAAAGGACCAACAAGCCGGGCCGGGCTTTGTTCGCGATCTCCGCCAACTCACGTGATGACGTGTGATGTTTCCGGCGGTATTCCTGGTACTTGGGAGCAACATAATTGTAAGTCATCATGCTGTAGGCTTCGTGGATGAGCACGTCGCAGCCTTTGGAATTATCGATTATGCTTTGGCTTGGGGCCGCGTCGCCCGAGATCACGATCGTGCGATCCGGAGTTTCGAAGCGGTAACCGAAGGCCTGGGGCACGTCACCATGATTGACGAGAAACGCTTTCACAGTCACATTCTCGTCTTTGTAGACGACGCCCGGCTTAATCTCATGTGCCCGGACTTTATACCCTTCGGCAGCGCCTGGCACCCCTTCTTTATCCTTGAGCCGGATTCTGATATCTTCTCGGTAGGCTTTCAGGATGTATTCGGTCATCTGCTTGAGGCCTTTAGGGCCATAGACCTCAAGTGGGCGACTCCTGCCGACCGCCCACGGGGTGAAGATGAGGTCAGGATAGCCTGCGGTGTGGTCCGAATGCAAGTGCGTTAGGAAGGCTACTCTAAGGTTGGTAACCGTTAAGCCTGTGATCCCTTTCTGGTAGGCGGCTGCTGCACGCCGTATCACCCCGGGACCGAAGTCGATGAGATAGGGGGTATCGTTGACGACTATTGCGGTGGCTGGGCCAGAACGATCCGGGTCTGGACTAGGTGTTCCAGTCCCGAGCAGTACGATTTGAGTTTTGGGGCCAGGTTGCTTGTTCTCAGGCTGAGAGAAAACTGTTAATGATAACAGGGGCAACAAAACGGTTATGGCTACGGCGTGGGTTGCTTTATAGGGTCTGTTGTTCGCCGTCATTGAATAGCCTCTGCTTGATTGAGTGCCGTATGGCCAAAGAGAGAACGCGTGGATTCCGCCGAACGCTCCGGGTGGGAATTCCGGCCCGGCGGATTCCGCGAATCACCCGTCTGAATCCACCCCAAACCAACTCAGAATCCGATTCCGCAAACCAACGCACCGATTCCGCGCACCTATGTAACGCCGGGGATAGCCGGCGCGCACGAAACTTAAGGATGAGGGGCTCGCTGATTGCGCGTCCGGTTCATCCGCATGTTAGGTCCGGCGCTACCTGCCCTCGACCAGCCGAATGTTCAGGCCCTGAATCTTCGACGGATCAATCGTGACCACTTTTCTCGTAACAGAACCGAGCAGACCTCTCTCCCGAAGAAAGGTCTTCGCCCGCCGCAACGAAACGACGCTTATGATGAGTCCCTGTAGCTTACTCTCCCCGGCCCGCACGACACGTATCGCCGGCCCTTCGCCTACCTGCCACAGGCCGGGTGCGGACGGGCGCCTCGGCTTCAAGAGCTTCTCCCATAACCTTGTGGCCGCCTTCAAATCCGTGGCGCCGATGATGACCTCTTTGACGGCCTTCACGCCGAGTGGCCCGCCGCCGCTTTCCCGCAACTCTCTGCGCAGACGCGCACGGCGCTGCTCGACGTCAACATACGTGGGATTGTACTCGCTGAGAAAGATGTGCATCGTTGCGCCTGCCGGCCTGTCGGCGTCGGAAAACTGCCGCAAAATGACGTTTGTGAATAGCGTCTTCTTTGACCCGTCTTGCTGCGTTACGACGAAGGGGCGCGGTTCACCGTATGTGATACCTCGGCGGTCTAATTCGGCCAGGCACTCGGCCAGCTGGGAGGGCTCGAATCCAAATCCGACCAGTTTCGCGTGCGACGGTTTCTGCCCGGGGAAGTGAATCGCTTCGACGTTCGCGTTGCCGAACCCAACCCCTCCGCTCAGGACGCCTCGGCGTGTTGCCAGGGGCCAGGCGACCGGCAGTTGCAGGGTTTCAGTGAAGAACGCGTAAAGCTTGGAAGGATCATCTGCCCTGATCATGATGTGGTCGACCTGCCGGACGGGTAGCGGCGCTGGTTCCTTTACCTGCGCAGCAGAGTCGAGGCGGCTAAATACGAGGAAGAACGCGGCCAACGCAATCGGAATCATCTTTCGCCGGGACATGGTTGTGCATATCCTCTTTGCGAATGAAAAAGCGAATCGAGTAGATGAATTACGTAATATGAAGAACCTTCCGCACACCAACCGCCCAATTCTGCGCGCAAAAATAACGACTCCGTTCAGCTGCCGGGTCACAGCATTGACTGGATTCCAATTACCGACCGCCCGGCGCGGGGCTGGTCGGCTGCAGCGCTTTATTAGACAGCTGCGACTCATTTACGGCTCGTACGATGCTCTTCCCTACTTGTGAGTTTGGACAAGTTATTCTAAGTTTGTCAGTATCGATTTTCTGCATAATACGCGGAGCGTTGATAACTTTGCCGTTCACCATTGAAGCCATGTTCTTGCCGACATTCTGTTTTGTGAACTTCGAAAACTTTCCGCGCCCCTTTGGAGTTAAACTCAGCTGGATGATAAATCCGTCACCCACCTCTTCGGCGGACGCGGACGTGATATCTGCGTTCGAGAGTTCGACTTTTGACGAGACATAAATCGTGTTTCCCGCGATGGTTTTCATCTTTGAGAAACCGCCGACTGGAGTGGAACTTGCCGAACGAAATTCAATCCGTGGATCCTTAGCACTTCCAGAAGCACTGGTCACGCAAAAACACATGACAGTCGGCAAACAGAACGCCGCTTTAAGTCCAGTTTTCCTCATCCTGACCTCCCGTGCAGCTGGCTATCTCGGTGCTACAAGTCACTGCGACTAGGGACGAATTCGAATCGCGTATAAAGTGACGTATAGCGTTCGAATATCGCGCGGATTCCGCCGAACGCTCCGGTTGGGGATTCCGGCCGGCGGATTCCGGGGATTCCACTGCGGTCATTGTAGCGAATGGGGCGGCGGGGCGTCAAATGCGGGCGGAATCCGTGGGCGGAAAACGAGGCTACTCTCAGAGTTAGAGGTGTGTCTAACGCCGAGGGCCGGATAGGAAATGGTCGGGGTGAGAAGATTGAACCTCCGGCCTCACAGTCCCGAACCGTGCGCTCTACCAGGCTGAGCCACACCCCGATGACCGAGCACTAGCATAACGACCACCCGCTCAAAAGTCAACGGGAGCGACGGCGGGGAATCGATGGCGGATCCTTAACCCTCAGCCAGATTCCGGTCAGTCTAAGCGAATTGTCATGGTAGCCGAAGTTGACTTCCTCCAGACCAAGCGCCCGCAGCAAAAGGAGGTCCTTCCGGAGATCGTT
Organism: Chthonomonadales bacterium; assembly: GCA_046715155.1. Taxonomy (GTDB): domain Bacteria; phylum Armatimonadota; class Chthonomonadetes; order Chthonomonadales; family CAJBBX01; genus JBKJZI01. Next base: position 4,668 of record JBKJZI010000083.1, read on the forward strand.
GAAGTTGTAATAACTGTTAGGTTTTGTGCGAATCAGCGCAAGTAAGAAGAGTGTAATGTCCGGGTGCAAACCGTCGATGTGGATAGCGCCGACACGGCCGACAGTCATCGGCACCTTCAAGATTCCGTCGCGAACGGCGAGATCCTCGTTGACGAATCCCTGATATCCCGCGCCTTCGTAAAGTGCGCGTATCTCGCCAACCTTGCGTTGTAGCGTGTGTAAGTTCAGAATGCCCTTAAGGGGTTCCAGGACCTTCAGAATGTCTACCGGAGGAATCGGACCGGAGCCGGTGATCTCAAACCCCCGAACCACTTCATTCTCAACAACGGTAATGACAATCCGCGCATTCGCTTCTGTCACCTCTGCCTCGACCTTGACCCCTGCGTCCTGATCCATAAGTCCGGCTCCGAAGTAGCCAGTCGCCAGGATTCGCTTCTTCGCATGGAAAAGCCGATCCTGGGCGAGCGTCTCGCCGGCCACTAGTCCGGATGTTGCGATGATCGAGGAGCGGTTGATTACCTGGTTTCCGAATACGGAGATCTCTGAGATTCGCGGTTCCTGGGCGTGTACCAGGCCCTCCATATGCTTGGCAGTGGAAGACAGAAGCAATAGAGCTGCGACGGCGCTGGTTACGAATGTCCGCATCTGATGTGTTCCTCTCACCGTTCTGATTCGTCTGTGTCGCAAGAGGGGATTATGTTACGTGTCACGTGGAATCTAAGCGCTGAGGAATCCAGCGACCGTGGACAGCATTGGGTAACCACTGTAACCGCACGGCAACGAGGATTTAGATTATGATAGTTATGAGCCGGCCCGGAGGGCCTCCCGCAGGCGGCTGTTACGTGCTAGAGAGGACGGTGGGCTCAGGCGGGGGACCGGGACTGTCAAGGCTCATCGCGGTTATCCTTTAGAGAAGGGATTCCGCGCGATAAGTCGAACAGTGATGCCACGCAACCGCCTTGATACGGAACGGCCGCCCGGCCGTCAAATAGTGCAAACAGAGGAGGTGAGACACATGCGTGGCCGTGAGATTCCTCCCGCAGTCGCCTGGGTCGTAGTGGCGCTTATCGCGGTCGTAGCGGGCTACTTCATATATAAGGCTGGCGCGCCCAGCACTATAACAGGCGGCAAAACCAACGCCCAGGACCGCGAGCTGCTCCAGAAGATGGGAGAAGCTCGGGCGAAGTCGCAGGCAGGCCGCGGCGCCGGAGCGCCGGCACAGCAGCCCCGTTAGTCTCATTGCTCGACGTGCATTTCCAACCACGGCTTCATTCATCCAGAAAGCGAAGGTGCTTCATGTTAGTGTCTCGTCATTCCAAGTCGAACCGCGGCTTTACCCTCATCGAGCTCCTCGTCGTTATCGCGATTATAGCCATCCTCGCGGCTATCCTCTTCCCCGTGTTTGCGCAGGCCCGAGAAAAAGCGCGAGCAATCTCATGCCTGAGCAACATCAAGCAGCTCGGAACGTCGGTGATCATGTACATGACCGACTATGACGGCATGGTACCATTCGATGGAACGATCTGGGGATGGATGGTTCTGCCCTACGTAAAAGGCGGCGGCAGTGGCAGCAACCCTTACATCGATCCATTTGGAGTTGGAGCTATCCCGCCCGCGAACGATCCTATCTTCTCCTGCCCAAACCGTCCCACTGGAAGCCTCGGGTCCCGGATTCCGTGGGGCCACCCCTACGAAAACGTGGTCTATTCCTTCAACAACACGCTCGCCAGTTATGGGCCGACCTTCGGCTATGGCGGCCCGGCCAGAGGAGCTAACGATGCGGAGGTCCAGCGCGCCGGTGAGCTGGCCATGCTCATTGAGACTACGTGGCGGGGAAAGGGCGGATTCTCCGATGGATTCATCGGAGAGGGAAGCTGGTCTCCGATAAGCCCCGATGCGTTCTATGAGTCGACTTACCCCTACGGCAGGCACAGCCTTGGACTGAATGTGCTCCACTTCGACGGCCACGCCAAATGGACCCGCGTCGTCCGGCTCACGGGAGGCAACGACACGGAAGGACCGTGCGGCACGCGGCCCGGCAATGGTGTCAACTGTGACTGCGCGCGCGGCTGGTTCGATTCCGCCCTGTGGAACCCGAACCCCGGATCCCCGCTCTCGCTCCCGATCATAACGGTTGATTTCGCATACACGAACGGAATTACGATCCCGCGCCAGTCCCCGTAGCAGCGCTGTCCTGAACCAAATGCCCCCAGGTAAACTCGGGGGCATTTTCTATTGCGCGGGTTATTCTGAATCCATATCTAATGGGCGTTCCGACTGACATCTATTCGCTGCATGAGATCACGCTGGCCGGCGAGTCGATAAAACGGCTGTTGCTCACCCGCGTGCGCCGGCGCGGATTCGCGAACTGGAATCAGGTCGATGAAGACCATGCCGGCCAGAGGGCGACCGAGGATGAGGAGCTGCTCGTGAGGCAATTCCTCGCGGAGACTTCCAATTTAGCCGTCGGTTATGATTGTCGTAAAATCGGCGAGCTGCAGTGTGCCCCGGTGGGCGATATCCTTTTGGACCCCGGATTCCAGGGTGAAGTCCAGTTGTGGGTTGCCTCAACGTCACATGGACCGCCGTGGGTCGTTTTGGGTACCGCCACAAGCGAGAAAGCGTTCTGGGAGGAGTTATATGCGGACGACGATCTGGTCAACTTGGAGCCTCTGCGCCCTGCCAGGCGCATTCGAGCACATTACCTGCAGACCGCGTCCTATCCTGAGGAATCTCCTCCCAGTTCCAGGTAGGCGATCTCGACAGGGCTAAGGGCTATGTCCAGGGCGGCGGCGTTTGCTCGAAACTCTTCGCCATTCTGGCAGCCGACAAGAGCAAAGACGTTAAGAGGGCTATTCATTACGTGGGCCATTGCGATCTGAGTCAGCGTAACGCCCTTTTGTCGCGCCAGCTCTTCCGCGCGGTCCAGACGCTCGAAGTTAGGTTCCGTCGCGTAACAATCTACCGCTAGCTTTAGGAAGTAATCCTCGAACTCGCGTAGGTCCCGCCGGATTCGGCCGGAGAAGAAGCCCCCCGCGAGGCTTGACCACGCGAAGACCGGCATTTGAGATTCTGCGTAGAAGCGTCGGGCCCCCTCGTTCTGTGGCCCCGTGATAGTTACGCAGTTGGCCCAGGGTTCTTTAACCTGTTCAGCCAGACTGAACTGCGGGCTGCTCGCGGCTATTGGGATCAGGCCTTTGTCCTGTGCGTAAGCGTTCGCTTCCTGAATCCGGGTATGGGTCCAGTTGGATCCTCCCCAAGCACGGATTCTGCCGTCGCGAAACTGATCGTTCAGCGCTTCGACGATCGGGCCGACGGGAACTGAGGGATCGTCACGGTGCAGCAGGTAAAGGTCAATGTAGTCCACCTGCATGCGCGCGAGGGAGTCGTGCAGGTCGCCGGCGATGTCGAACGGAGTGACTCGATTCCGGTCCTGGTTGTGGTGCGCCCCTTTTGCCAGAATGACAATCCTATCGCGGACGCCCCGGTCGCGGATCCACTGCCCGAACACTCGCTCGTTATCACCGCTGCCATAGACGTGCGCCGTGTCGAAGGCATTGCCGCCTGCCTCCAGCACCGCGTCCAGCAGCGCAAAGCTCTCCTCGAGCCGCTTAGAATTGACCGGAATCGTTCCCTGCACCAGTCGGGAGATCGGTTTTTCGATTCCGGGCACATGACCGTACTTCAAGAATGTCTCCGAGAAAGCTGCAATTCGGTGATTCGTATTTCGTATTTCGTATTTCGGAAGGGATCGCGGTTTCGTGTTACGCAATACGAATTACGCACTATTCCATCGGATACCGGATTCCCCATTTCTCCCGAAGTTTGTCGAGAGTCCGCATGATGAATAGGGTTTCATCCAGGGGCATGACAACGGATTCGAGCTTACCGGAGCGCATACAGCGCGCGACTTCATCGGCCTCGTAGTTGAATCCGCTGCCTTCCGACGGCAGGTGGATTTCTTCCGGGTCGCGGCCGTCGCGGTAAAGAGTCATACTCTGCGGTTTCCAGAACTCACGATGGATTTTGATGCGGCCTTCGGTCCCGAGGATGGTCGCTTCGTGTTGGGTGTTAGCCCGCACGGCGGTAGTAAGAGATGCGAGGGCGCCGTTTGGGTAACCGAGGGTAATGGCAGCCTGCTCGTCTACTCCGTTTGGCGCGAGGGTCGCGACGCCTTCGATTCGATCCGGCGTGCCAAGCACCATGGAGGCAAACGAAACCACATATACGCCCACGTCCAGCAAAGCTCCGCCCCCCTGTTCAGGATTGAAGAGGCGGCTTTGCGGGTCGTATTCGCCTCGGAATCCGAAGTCCGCCTGAACGATACGCGGCTCTCCGATTGCGCCGTCCCGGATCAGCTCCCGTACGCGGTACATGATCGGGAAGAAGCGTGTCCACATCGCCTCCATGAGGAATAGCTTTTTCTCCCTTGCGACGCGGACCATGTCCTCCGCTTCGCTGGAGTTGATGGCGAAGGGTTTCTCACAAAGTACTGGCTTCCCGGCGTTTAACGCCAGCAGAGTGTGTTCGCGGTGAAAGTTGTGGGTGGCCGCCACGTAGACGGCGTCGACCTCCGGATCCGTCACCAGCTCACGATAGGAACCGTAAGCTCTGGGAATGTCCCATGTTTTTGCGAACTCTTCGGCGCGTCCCTTGTCGCGGGCGCCCACGGCGACAACCTCGGAATCGGGAAGCGAATTCACGCCTTCACAGAACTTATTCGCGATTCGAGCGGCGCTGAGGACGCCCCAGCGCAGAGGTGCGGAATCGGCCATCGTTACTCCTGGGTGTTAGTTTCGGCCGGCGGCCAGCCATAGGGAAAACCGCTGACGTCTATCTTGTGGGAGGTCGGATTGAAGCGAGCGAGGGCGTCGCGAGGCACGTTTATCGTACGCCCCGTAGCGGCGATTCCGGTATCCAGAATGTCCACGAAGCCAAGCGTCGCGGAATCCTCGGCGTGCGATAGCAGCACATAATATCCCGGCTTTACACCGACAAAGAGTATCTCCGGCATGAGGATAACGTCGCCGATTTGTGGATTCTCCCTATCCATTCTCAGAATACCTCAAGTAGTCCAACTGCATTTGAGCTTAGTGGAGGACGATCTCACCGGTGAGAATGGTTCCATCCGGCACAAACGCCTCCTCATCCCCTGGATTTCGAACCTGTGCGGCGGCAATGACGCGAACGTCGCGGCCGAACCGGACGCTGCCCTCGACCTCCAGTTGGCGACACTCGACGAGGGAAGGCGCGCCGTGCGGGAATAGGTAGCTTAACGCGTCCACGAACTTGCAATAGCGCTGATCGAGCGAGACAACGGGCAAGCCAAAACGGTTTTCGGGGTTCGGTATGATTTCATACTCCGGCGTGAGCAGGTAGGCGTCCGACCAGAGGGTCAGTAAGTCAGAGGTGAGCTTTACCGGAGCGAAGCGCGTTCGCGGGACACGGATGGCCCCGGAGCGTTGAAACACCTCGATGGCGCTGCCCATCGCGGTTTCCAACTGGTAAACCGGTGGGGAAGCCGGGTCTCGTGGATCGAGAGTCTTCTCGTTGACAATGAGCGGTAGCTTCAGCACCGATCCGCTGTCCTTGAGCTGGCGCTTCAGGGCAAGGAGGTTGAGCCAGATATTGTTCGTGTTGAAGTAGCGGTGCCGGGCCACGTCCTGGAAAGTATGAGCATCCTCCGAAAGCGTCTGCGCAGATTCGCGCAGTATCAACCGTCCGTCTCGAATTCGCCGAGCGAGGTGTCCGCCTTTACGATCCGCTTCCGTACGGTCAGCCACCTCCATCAGAAAGGGAAGCTCTTCTGACGCGAAGTAAGCGAGGATCCGTTCGTCGAGCGCCGCTCCCAGATTGTCTGAATTCGACACGAAGAGATATTCGATTCCGCGATCCAGGAGCGCATCCAACATCCCCGAGGTCTGCAGAGCCACATAGAGGTCGCCGTGGCCGGGCGGAGTCCAGTTCCGCTCATCGTCAGGGCCGGATTCCGGCGGCAGTACCCCGTGCTTCAGAACCTTAGGGACACGGTTCTGAAGGAATGCCAGTGGGAGGCCGATGTCAAGCTCAGGATAAGCCGATAGCGCCTCAAGTGAATCCGAGTGCGTGCTGAAGCTGTTCATGAGGACGAGCGGTACCCGTTGGCCCGATCGCTCGCGCACTTTCAGGACCTGCCTCGCGATAATATCCAGAAAGGTGAGGCCGTTCTTGGCAACGAGCAGTGATTTTGCCTTCTGCAGGCCCATCCCCGTCCCGAGTCCCCCGTTTAGCTTCAGAATGGCCGTTTTCGCCAGCTCGTCTCGGCCAGTTCCAGTTCGTTCTTCGAGGTGGTCGGAATCAGGAAGCGTGACGACCGGTTCGATTTCCGATTCCGGAATCATTCCGGTCTCACCGCTCAAAAGCTCGCCGTAGTAATAACGGAAAGCCTCTATCGCCGCCGAGCCTAAGTTTGCCCGCTCGAACCATCGGCGAAATGGAGCAAATCGATCAACTGCTTGGGATTCGGGCTGCAACGGTCGCCTCCAGGAAGTTTCCTTCCAGTCTGTATACCCGCAGGGAGGCAAGCGTGCTCAAGTGACCGAGAGGAATAGTTGGGAAGAGGGCCCAAGGCAGTGACGCAAGCGTCTTCAAACAGGCGCGGCGACTTCGTCCGGGGTGAGATGTGAAAACAGAAGGGATATGTGACGGACGAACACAGGGTCAGGATCGATGAATTGGACGCCGCATAAGAAGCCGAACCAATCCTGGGTGATGTGGCGGATCTCGCCGCGGACCTTGTATTGTTTATCCACGAGCTGCACGAGCAGCTCGACCAGGTCGTGTTGCGCGTAGGAGATGTCCGACCGGAATTTCAACCCGCCGGTCCCCACATCTTCGATAAAGATCAGGTGCCGGCGGAATCCGCCTTCGTTTAGAACGGCCCCGAGTATGGCCATCGATCGATGCTCCAGGGCGCACTGCGCCACGTATTAGCCTATTCTCTGGATTCAGCGGCTGATTTGTTATCCGCATTTATGTCAGCCGTTGACGACTTGTCGTCGCAGCGCCGGTCGGTCCAGAGGCCGAGCGGATATCCGACGCGGCGGAAAACTTCGGAGAGGTCGAGCTCAAGTCCGCGCGCTATTTGGCGAGCCACTTCGATGCTGGGAACGTCGCCCATCTCGATACGGCGCAGGGTCGTAGCTGCGACTCCTGCGATCCGAGCCGCGCGGTCTATTCCATAGCCGCGGTCTTCGCGCTGCCGCCTCAGCCAGGCGCCGAAGTCCTGTCTTCGCTCTTCCGCATCCGCCGTCATGACGCCTCGTCCTCCGTTCGCGCCGATGGGACAGCCCTGTCAATAATATCGGCTGCGAAGTCCGAATCCATTATGGTTGTACAGTACCGGAAGTGAAACTTTCAACGGAAGCGTTGCGGAGTCAAACGGAGGAAGCTATATAGCAGTATAGAAGAGGGGGAATCGGAAGGGAGACTTGGTGGAGCTGAGGGGATTCGAACCCCTGACCTCTTCGTTGCGAACGAAGCGCTCTCCCAACTGAGCCACAGCCCCAAGCGTAAACCGGCTTAGTATAACCGCAAGGGATAGGCGAGTCAATACGCGGCCACGACCGTTCCGATTCCGCGTTATGTCTTCTGGAAGTGATATTCGATGGAACGATTCGATCCGCTGGATGAGGCCATAGATGAGGCGCTGGGCGACAATTCCCGCGCCGACGAGCTGGCCGAATTGATCGCAGCGCTCACCGCGCGCCGAGAGACCTTCGGACGCGAGCTCCGGGCGGCGGCCGACGAAGAGACGCGCCAGCATTGGTCAACGCGGATTGAGGAAGTCGACCAGCAGATCGAAGTCCTGCGCGGCGAGCAAGCGATCAGCGGATTCGTCGAAAGCTCCGTCCGCGCATCAGCCACCCGTCCCCGCCGGCTGGTGGACTGGGAGGAGGAGCGTGAGTAGAGGAGTAGAGGAGTGGAGGAGTAGAGGAGTAGAGGAGTAGAGGAGTAGAGGCAACCTCACGGAACGCTCTTTCTGCCGGACGGCAACACCCATGTGTCGGCTCGCGCGATCATGGATACCAGTATGCTGAGAATCTCCTCAAACTCGTTGAAGAGGTGGCGCGCTTCCTCCTTCGAAAGGTACTCGCATGCAACCGCAAACTCAATCCAGCACTGCGTTTCTGCGGCTTCGGATTCCGCATCACTCAGTTTGCTGATAAATGCCGCTTCGTAACGGCGCTTACGCCATGCTTCCGCAAGGTTCGCGCATACGGACCGTGAGGACCGACGCAGTTGATCGGTGAGCGAATAGGTTTCCTCCTTCGGGAAACCCTTTGAAGTGCGAAAAATCCGCATCGATGCGGTGAATGCGCGTTTATAGACATCCAGGTCACGGTGCGATTTGGCAAATGCATTCATCGAATCTTCCTAATTATGACCTGCACTACTCCTCTACTCCTCTACCCCTCTTCATCAGCGACTCTATCTCAGCCACTTCGCTTGGGATATGTCCGGAGAGTTTTTCCAGGCCCGACTCGGTGACCAGGTAATCGTCTTCGATGCGGATTCCGATACCTTCGCTCGCGATATAAATCCCGGGCTCAATGGTAAAGACGGCGCCGGGACTCAGCGCGGGCGTGGCCCCAGACACGTCGTGAACGTCCATACCTAGCCAGTGACTCAAGCCGTGGACGAAGAACCGGTCCATGGTGACCTCATTGCCGTTGGAATCTTGGGCGCGGAGCGGGCTCTTCCGCATAAGCTCTCTTGCGAGACGATTCAGATCGCCTAAAGTGGTCTTGCCGGGGACCACCTGTTTTGCGCATTCGGACTGCGTGTCCAGCACTAACTGGTAGAGCTCACGCTGTCGCGGCGTAAACTTGCCGGTTACCGGAAAAGTACGAGTCACGTCGGCCGAGTAATAGTTGTATTCCGCTCCGATATCCACGACCACAGTCTCGCCGTTCTGCATCTTGCGATCGCTGGAGAAGTGGTGAAGGATAATGGAGTTCGGACCGGCGCCAACGATGGAGGGAAAGCCCTCTCGAACCGCGCCTCCCTTACGGAACTCGCTCACGATCATGCCTTCAACCGCCAGCTCGGTAGCTCCCTCCCGGATCGCGCGAGCGGCCGCATTTTGCGCGCCACCGGTTGCGGCTATTGCGGCCCTCAGGTTGGCGACTTCGGCGGGCGTCTTGACGAATCGAAGCTTGTGAATCTCTCGCTCGACTCCGCCGACGATTTTCGCGTTTGGGTTGAGGGCTTTGACTCGCTCCTCCGCGGCGCCATTCGGGGCGAACTTTGCTCCTAGACCATAACGCCCGGAGGCGCGAGACCCGGCGTCTCCGACCGGTCCTTCGAAGTAGACGGATTCCGCCTTCATTATCGATTGCGTGACGGTTTCCCAGAATTTGCGTACGTCTATCAATCGTTCAATCCCGGTCGCCTTGCGCGTTTCCTCATCCGGATTTGGTACGGCGTCTACCCACTGGCGACTGGATGGGGATTGTTCAGGAAGGAAGAGTATCTCCTTCGCGGCAGATGGGTCTCCGTCAGGAAGCAGCGCAAGCACTGCCCGCGGAGCTTCGACGCCCGTAAGATACATCATGCTGTTGGTAGTCCGATACCGCACGCGGTCGATGTCCGGCCCTTCGCCGTGCGCAAAAAGGAGAATAACGCCCTTTACAGTCGCTCTCAAAGCGGCGCGCCGGGCCGCAAACTCCTCGCGCGTCTGACCGAAAAGCTTGCCTGGCGGATCGGCTGCGACGCTCCGAGCGGGCGGAGTGAGGAACAGGCTGACAAAAAGGATAAGCGCTAATCGATGTTTGAGCATTGGGCCCTCCAAATTACGAATCAATTTGAACTACTTTACGGGTGTTCGATGCGGGCGGCTCCCGGCAACGGATACAGGCGGAGCGACAGTTACGGCCTCACGTACTAAAGCGCTGGGGTAGAGCGCGAACAGCCGTGTCCTTAGCCGAATGACGGCTCCGCGAACGAGGTGCGTCTTTTGTTCAGGCGCACGATGCTCGGCCGCGAGGAGTCTAAAGTCTGCGCCTTCAACGACCGGAGTATTTGAAACCTGCCAGCCAGCGAGTGCGGCTTCGTTTCTTCGGACGGTCCCAACGGTAATCCCGCCCCATCGTACTGCCCGGTGCGCCGCGGGCCCGGAACCTTGCGTGTCAAGTAATTCTGACACCGCTGCGCCGAAGCTGCCCTCGCCTGCAAGTAAGGGGAGGAAGCGGAGTCCGAGCAGGTTCACTGGTCGCAACGCCGTCAGTTTCAGTTCGGCATCTACAACTGCGGAGCCGGTACGGACGATGAGCTCGATGTCCGCTCGCCACTTGGGGCCGACTTGGCCCTTCAAGGTCAACGACGCCTGACCGGCCGAGTTCGCCGCGCGCGCTTCTTCGAATTCGAACTGCTCCCACCAGGGATGCTGCCCGGGTTCGCCCGATTCCGTTTCCGCGAGAGGAACGGAAGCCCCTACCTGCCTCCACCCGCCAGCCGTCCGCGCAGACAGAATAAGGACGACGATTCCCGAGACGTCTTTCAGAATCCGCACGCGAATCCGTTCGTTTTCAAGCACAGAGAGCGACGGTCCTGATTCTGCCTCTGGAGTCCGCGACACTGCTGGTGATTCCAAGCTGGGTGGTGTCTCCAGATGCGGAATCGCAATCGCCCTTACGAGAATCGGCTCGCCCGGAATGGCCACTGAGAGGGAGGCCGCGAGGGAGGCGTCCGGACGCGTGGGCGCGACTTGCCATTTGTAAGTCTCAGCGGCGCCCGCCGCAAGAGCAGGCAGCTTCGGATGAGCATCGCCCGCGACGTTCTCGAGGCCGGCGAGCGTTATCAGTCTGGCGCGAGCGGAATCCGCGGGCAAAGGCGACTTGCCGACGTTGCGAATCGTTGCGACGAGGGTAATGGGGTCCGTTCCAGTCGCGTAGGCCCTCGCCGCTCCGAAGGATTCCACCACCAGGATGGGCTTCTCCGAAACGTCCTGTCCTGAGGCGGATAGAGAAAGGATAAGGCCGAGTAACACTGCGGCAAGAAGATAGCGGTCCGATTCCGTTTCAGAGGTCCACGCCATTGATAATCACCCGGAATTGGCAGCCCAGCACTTCGGCGGCCTTGCGGCACATGACCATACGAAGCACAAAGATCTCGAAATACTCCATCACGGAGGCGACGTTCACGTCAATCTCGAGCTGCAGGGTGATGGCTTTCTTTTCGGCTTCCACCACGAGGTGGGATTTCTGCACCGCCAAGTTCACCCGGTCGTGAATGTCGTACGTCGCCGGGTCCGTATTCTGGACGCGGGTGAAATGGACGTCTGACTTATCGGCGAGGATAACAGCGGCGGTGATGACGTTGATCGGGATTCCCTCCGGTTCTTCGTGGTTGCCGATAGCCCCGATAATGAACGCGATCTCTTCGGCGTCGAATCCCATTTCGTTCAGAAGCGTGAACGTCATGGACGCCCCGATCTGCGGGTGAACGTAGCGGCTCACAACACAGCCGATATCGTGCATGTAGCCGGCGATAGAAGCCAATTCTGCAATTCGCGGACCCAGCTCGAGACTGTTACAGGCATTGCGCGCGATAGCGGCTACGAGGGCGGCGTGCCGCAGGCCATGCTCCGTAAATCCGATTGCGGCCATTTGCTCGTTCGCCTTCTCAATATAGGTACGTATCTTCTGGTTCGCCCGAACGTCTCTCAGGGCGAGGGTCTTCTTTTTGGGGGCCGCTGTGATATCCAGCGCCATAGTCTGCTCCAGACGACAGGGTATAGGATTCGGCGTAATAGTGACAGTTCACAAAGTCACGGCAATTTGGAGTGCGGCGGCCCGACGCCGCTTTCACTACCAAGTTGCAGTGCGTTAGACAAAGCGGCGTCGAGCCGCCGCAATCCAAATTGCTCACCGCTCAAGTCACTCGGGTGTCTCAGAAATTACGTCTTCGCTGTTATTGTAGCGAGCTACGAACGATTTGCGAAACTGACGGAATACCTTCTGCTCGATAGCTTGGCGGATTCCGCGCATCAATTCGGAATAGAAAAACAGATTGTGGTATGTCGTGAGCCTCGGGCCCAGGATTTCGTTGGATTGGAACAGATGCCGAACGTATGCCCGGCTGTGCCGAGAGCAGACCGAGCACCGGCATTCCGGATCGATGGGCGTGAAATCCTCCGCAAATCGCGCATTCCGTAAATTAAATACGCCCGTCGAAGTGAAGACCTGGGCGTTTCGGGCGTTGCGGGTGGGCAGCACGCAGTCGAACATGTCCACGCCGCGCTCAACTGCATCCAGAATGTCGATGGGAGTTCCCACGCCCATGAGGTATCGGGGCTTCTCCTCCGGCAGCAAAGTCGTACACCACTCGATCGTGTCATTCCTTGTTTCCGCCGGCTCGCCGACCGCCAGTCCACCAATAGCGTAGCCGGATAGATCGAGACCGGAGAGGTATCGCGCGCTCTCCTCACGCAGATCTCGATGCGTTGCACCCTGGACGATGCCGAATAGCGCCTGTTCCCAACCACCGGCGGACTTCCGAACCGCACTAAGGTACGGCGCCCGGCACCTCTCCGCCCATCTATGTGTACGCTCCATCGCCTCCCGCGCATAGGCGTGATCGGACGGGTAAGGGGGACATTCGTCGAAGGCCATCACAATGTCGGCGCCGATCTTCCGCTGTATTTCCATGACGGATTCCGGCGTGAAGAGGTGGCGGGAGCCGTCGATATGCGACTGAAATTGTACGCCATCCTCGCCGATCCGCCGCAGGCCTGAGAGACTAAATACCTGGAATCCGCCGCTGTCCGTTAGCAGCGCCCCGTCCCAGCCCTGGAATCGGTGCAGGCCGCCCGCCATCGCTATGCGGTCTTCTCCAGGCCGAAGATGAAGGTGGTAGGTGTTGCCCAGAATCAGCCGGTAACCTAGCTCCCACACTTCGCCAGGCGTGAGGGATTTGACAGTGGCTTGCGTGCCGACCGGCATGAAGACGGGAGTTTCGACCGTTGCATGCGGCAGCTCAAGCACACCTCTTCGAGCAGCCGACTCCACGCATCGGGTGGTGATACTGAACTGAATCCTACTCCTCCAAGGGGCGAGAACCGAGATGCGCTCGGGCGACTTCGTTTTCGGGGTCCAGCTCCAGCGCCCGTTGGAAAGACTGAGCGGCATCCGCCGGACGCCCTAACTCGCAGAGCAGTGCGCCGCGGTTGATACAGGCCTCGACGTAGACACTGTTGTATTCCAGAGCCCGGTCGAACGAGTCTAGAGCCTCTGCCTTTCGGCCCGCGGCCGCAAGGGTAACTCCAAGCTTATTGTGGATGTCGGCGTAGGCCGGGCTGAGGTCGAGCGCGCGAAGGTATTCGATGGCGGCATCTTCAAAACGGCCGCGCCGGAAGTGCTCATCGCCCTGGCGCTGGTGTACCTCGACCTCACTGGTCGTCGGCTGGATCGAATGCAAGATCGCCTTCAAGGCTGTGCGAACGTCGCCGGATTCGTGGGCATTCAACGCTGATCGAACGTCAGGAAGATCAGAGTCCATCCTGAGCGCGGATTCCAATTCCGTAATGCCTCTGTCGTGCTGACCAAGGGCGTAATAGATCGCGCCTCGAAGAATCCTCGCCCGGGCGAATACCGGGTTGTACTCGATGGCGAGATCAACCGATTCTAAGGCCCCAGGGAGGTCACCCTCGCTATGCCTGGTGTAGGCGAGCAAGTAATGCAGGTCCGGATACCGAGGGTTCAACTCCACGGCATGCGCCAGATGAGTTTGCGCTTCGGCGAAATCACCTCGCTCGAGCGCCGACTTGCCCAGCCGAACCCAGGCTTCCGCCGATCGAAACAGAATCATCCGCTGCAGAAAGGAGTCGGATTCCGATTCAGTCAGGGCGTCGCCGAACAAATCCAGCGCCTGTTTATAGGCGCCCTCGTCGAATAGGTCCATCGCGCGATCAAATCGTTCGCTGCGACCGCGCAAGTTTGGGCCCCCAGCGCTCCAGGAGATGTCTGATGTCATAACTTCAATAAACAGATGGAGAAGATGATCTCGTTCAAGTCCGATGACAGAAAACAAAAAGCTGGGAGCTGAACCGAAAGTCAGCCCTCAGCTTCCATTACGGACAGCCGGTGTATTCTTTGTAGCGCCCTCGACAGGAATCGAACCTGTGCACCCGGCTCCGGAGGCCGGCGCTCTATCCGCTGAGCTACGAGGGCGTGGGAATTATCAATTATCAATTGCCAATGATCAATGAAACAATGAACGGCTTTCATTCAATCATCGATCGTCGATCATCACTGTGCGATGGATAATTATAACACGTGGGTAATGGGTTCGGGCCGGGTTGAATTGTCGGAGTCGGGAAACCAGGTTTTTTGAACAAACGCCTGATTCCTTTCGTCAGACTCACTGGCGGCCGGAACCATTTCCCCCACCAATCCTCCAATTCGTCTCCCGGCCCCGCAATCAGGAGTCCGCCATGAGCCGATTCAATCGCTTCCAGGCAGTCCTCATGTTGTTGCCGTTCTTCGCCGCCGGATGCGGTGGTGGGGGAGGCGGCAGCGCCTCGGTTCTACCGGGTGACCGTACCGCCGAAGTTGCAGTCTTTGCGACCGACAGCTTCCGAGACGATTATGACCAGGTATGGGTCACGATCCACAAAGTGGAGCTGCTCAATTCCGCCGGACAGGCTGAAACCGCTTTCGTGGACGATGCAGGACGGGTGCTCGACCTGCGGACGCTGCGGGACGCGGCGGGAGAGCGCTTCGAGCTGCTCGCCGATGGCCGGGTCCGGCCGGGAACTTATTCTTCGGTCCGCGTAACGATCGGCGAATCCATTAATGCGGTGCCTCGAGGCGCAAGCGCGGCACAGTCGATTCCGATATCGACAGACGTTCCGCGCGACTCCAGCGGCAGGCCGACCATCCAGTTCCCACTCCAATCGCCACGGAATCTAAGCGGGCCCGGCGGGAGCATCATCGTGGATTTCGACCTGGCCAACTTCGTTTTGGCCGGCGGCAAAATCCGCCCGGCCCTGCGAGAGGCCATTAGCCAGATTCTGCCCAACGCAGATCGGCATGAGCGAAATCACTTCAATGGGGTTGTGACGAACCTCAGCGCAACAGCCACGGGAACTACCTTCCTCTTACAGCTTGCAAACGGCTTACTGCTTCCTGTCGCAGCCAGTACGGAAACCGTCATCTACCACGCGAGCGGCGCTCCGAACGTCGAATTGGCGAACGGCCAGCATGTTAAGGTCGAGGGCGCTTTCGATCTCGGCAGTCGTCATTTTAGGGCCGACGAGATCAAAGTAGAGGCCTTTAGCGGAGGCGATCATCACGACGGCCGGGCATTCGTTATTGGCGTACCGTTACGGTGGGATTCCACAGCGGGGACGTTCGTCGTGCGCATAATCCGCGTCGAGGGCTTCGTGCCGCGGACCCGCGAGCTTCTGGTCCGCACTACGGAATCCACGGTATTCCATGACCGATCAGGACTCGTCATCTCCCGCGTGGCGTTCTTCGAAGGGCTCGCGCATGCCGACATCGTCAAGGCCGCCGGAATCTACGACCGGGAATCGAATACGTTTACGGCCAAACACGCAAGGCTCGGCCACGGCGGCCACGAGCCACGCCACGTTCGAGCCGTCGGCAAGCCTATCGAGATACAGGCTGGAGAGCGGCGATTCCACCTGAATCCCGTCTACGAATACGAAGGGTTCCGGCCGGGCGAACACGGAGTGCGGGTAGTTACGACGAATACCACTCGTTTCATGCTGCGAAATGGCGAGGTCATCACGCCGGAAAGGTTCTTCGAGCTCCTGCCATTCGCTGCGCGGGTCCTTGTCGAGGGAACGTATAACCGGGAGGCCAATACCATAACGGCCGCGGTCGCGCGCATTGTCGAAAGTCACGAACCGCCACGCAACGTATCTGCAGCCGGGCCTCCCGTCGAGGTCAGTCCGGATCGCCGGGCGTTCGATATCCGGCCGGTTGACGATCACAGTGGATTCGACCCCCCGGACCGCGGCGTTCACGTCATAACAACTAACGCGACCGTATTCCGCGGGCGCGACGGACAGGTCATCACCGTGTCGGCTTTCTTTGAGCTGCTTCGCACTGCGTCGCGCGTCAGGGTGGAGGGCGCCTACAACCGGGAGACCAATACGATCACAGCCGCCGTGGCAGTGATCGTCGCCGTTCATTCGATGGCGCTGGCGGTCGGTCAGCCCACGGAGGTTAACGGAGAGCGCGGTGTTTTCACCATCAACCCGGTCATTGAGTGGACCGGATTCACACCTCGGGATCATCGCGTGCTTATCACGACCACGCATGAGACGGTCTTTCGGAATGCGGAGGGACACGTGATCAGCGCGGCGGAGTTCTTCCGCCTGCTGCGCGAAGCGCATCGTGTGCGGGTGGAGGGACGGTATAGCGGCGAGACAAACTCCATTGCCGCTGTCGTGGCCCAGATTCGCGCATTATAGTCTCGGTCCAAACTAAACGGGCGGGTCCGATAGGGCTCGCCCGTTCTTTCGTGTAAGGAAATCAGCGAGAAAGGCGGGGTACGCGAATGGCGGATATACCGGCTGGAGCGCGCGGACGTTCCGGTCGAACGGCGGGTGCTCGTTCCCGTCTCTTGACTTCAAGCGCGGCGCCCTCGGTGGCTGCTTGGACTATGAGGCTTGGATCCCTTTGAGCGGTCAAGCGACGGCAGGCGCGGACCATGGAATCCACGTCGTCGTCCGTCCGGTCCGGGTCGTGATGGAATAGAACGAGCTGGCTTACGCCCGCGTCGAGCGCCAGGCGAGTAGCCTGCTCGCAGGATGAGTGTCCCCATCCGGCCTTATCCGGAAGCTCCGAATCCCAATACTGGGCATCGTGGATAAGCACGCTCGCGCCTTGACACGCATTAACATAGAAGTCCCACTCATACCCCGATTCCGGCAGCTCATTATCCGTCAGGTAGACCACGACTTCTCCCGCTTCCTCGATCCGGAATCCGCGCCCCCCGCCAGGATGGCGGGTAGGAAAATCCGTTACATGCCCGCGGCCGGCAGAAACGCCTCCGGGCCGCAGGTCCTCAAATGTGACCTCGGCGCCGGCGTTTTCGAGGGCGACGGGGAAGTAGGTCTCCCGCTGCTGGTTGGTCAGGATCTCTTCCAACTGGCGCGTGCCGGTCGGACCGCCCATGACGCGGATTCGGCAATGCTCATCGTTGAGCGGGGCGAAGAAGGGGAATCCCTGGATATGGTCCCAGTGGCCGTGGCTCAGGAGAAGAAACGCCTGACAGTGTCCGCTCGTCTGGCTAAGATGCCGCCCCAGATTTCGGATTCCGGTGCCGGCATCCAGAATTATGAGCGGGCCATGATCCAGGTTTACCGTGACGCAAGCGGTGTTTCCGCCATATCTGACGGAGTGTGGTCCGGGCGCCGGAATGGATCCGCGAGTCCCCCAGAATCGTACTAGCATGTCGCGCGTGAACCTGCTGTTTTCTACAGTAGTCGAGCGTTATTCCACAGAATCCACCCGCTCTTACAACAGATTCTGGGAAAACCGGGAAAAATCATTAGCCCTGAATTAGACCGCGCAGCGGTCCAGAGTCGGACCGCTGCGCGGACTACCGTTGCCAGCCGTGACGGGCGCGGCCACTGACCAGCTTCACAAAACCAGAAGGTGCAAGACCTCTTTAACCGGTTGCAGACAAAGACGCGCACGCTGTTCGCGTAGTTCCACGTGTGAGAAACTTCACACGTTAAACGATCAAAACGCCCCCGGCCCGAATTGAACGGGCAGCCTCCACCTTCGCAGAGTGGCGCTCTTCACCTGAGCTACGAGGGCAGGGGAATTATCAATTATCAATCATCATTGAACAATGCATCGGCACGGAAATTGACAATGATCATTGATAACTGATAACTGATAACTGATAACTGATAATTGATAACTGATAATTGATAACTGATAATTGATAACTGATAATTGATAACTGATAATTGATAACTGATAATTGATAACTGATAATTGATAACTGATAACTGATAATTGATAACTGATAATTTCGCCGTTCCCGGGGATGGATTCGAACCACCATATCGAGAGTCAAAGTCTCGCGGCCTACCATTGGCCGACCCGGGATCACGACCCGCCGGGAGGACTCGAACCTTCATGGATTCCGCTTACCCTATCACCTGGTTCGATGCCAGAGGGGATACGGCGGGAGAGCCAGTGATCAGTTATCAGTCATCAGTAACCGCCCACACTGATCAC
>JBKJZI010000084.1:0-6116 GCA_046715155.1 Chthonomonadales bacterium
GTTGTATATCCAGGTCGTGTCCTCGTCGCCGTAGGTGGGCTGGAATGCGCGCGTCGATGCGTAGTAGAGCCAGTCGCCGTTACGGTCGAACGTCGGATTAACGTAGTCGAACATCCCGCGTGTGGCCTGCCGGCGTTCGCCGTTCCTCACGTTAAGTATCCAGATCGCGGACAATCGGCTTTTCGGGTCACTCTTGGAGTAGGCAAGCCAGCGGCTGTCGTGCGACCAGCTCACGCGGATGCTGAAGGTCATCGGATCGCGGTCGATCTCTTTCGTCTGACCGGATTCAATGGTGTGGAGGAAGAAAGCGCCGGTTTTGTCCGAGAATACGATGTGATTCGAATCCGCGGACCAGATCGGGCGGTACCGGAACGCGTTTCCGCCCGATGTGAGCTTGCGCGGCTCGCCTTTTGCATCGGCAGGATGCAGATAGAGCTCATATTCGCCGGTTGCGTCGGAGAAGTAGGAGATCCAGCGGCCATCGGGGCTCCAGGCTGGGTCGCGCTCTGCGATTCCGCTCGTTCGAGTGAGGCTGCGCGGTGAGCCCTCCTTCGCCGGAGCTGTCCAGATGTCGCCGCGGGCTTCGATGGCGGCCCGCTTGCCGGTTGGAGAGACCGACCAGCTTTGTACAAACCGCGTAACATCCACCGTGCGTGGCCGAATATTGGCCCGGGCGCCCGGAATCCGAATCTCCACCGCTCGTGACTTACCGGTAGCGATATCGAAAAGCTGGAGGGTTGAGCCGAGCTGAAATACGATCTCGCCGCGTCCCCCTTGACCAGGGCCGATAGCCGGCCACTTCACGTCAAAGTCGCTGAAGCTGGTCACTTGCTGCCGCCGCCCATTGGTGGTGTCGTAGACCCAAATGTTCTCGCGGTGGGAGGCTCCGTCGTCCGAAAGGTAATAGACCTTCGTCCCGTGCCACATCGGCAGGGAATCTGTACCCTCGAACGTCGTCATACGCTTCGATTTGAGGTCCTTCAGGTCGAAGAGCCAGATGTCGGTGGCCATTCCGCCGCGGTAGCGCTTCCAGGTTCGGAAATCGGTAGAGTGGGGTGTGTAGGCGATCCACCGGCCGTCGGGACTGACGGCGCCGTTGGTACCATAGGGGACCGGAATCCGCCCCGGATAGCCGCCTTTGGCGCCGACCGTGAACATCTCCTGTACTTTGGTGTTCAGCGAACGCCCGCTCGTAGCGAACAGCAACTTGCCGTCCGGAGTCCAGTCGCAGAGAAACTCGCTGGAGGGGTGATAGGTAACGCGCGTGGGGATTCCGCCGTCGAGCCCGACCGTGTACAGGTCGCGCCCGCCATCGTAGTTGCCCTGAAAGGCGATTGTCTTGCCATCCGGGCTGAAGCGCGGCATCATCTCTTGCCCGGCCGGACTTGCGAGCGGCGAAGCAACTCCCCCCTCGCGAGGCGCGATCCATAGGTCGTTAGCGTAGACGAACACGATGTGCGATGAGCTCACATCGGGATAGCGCAGCATCCCGGCGTGGGGCTTCACCGCGCCCTCCTGAGCGACTGCGGCACCAGGTCCAAACAGTACGGTACAGAGAACGAGCGTTCGGCAGATCAAGCGCCAGATCATGTGAATCGTCTCCTTTGAAGCCGGCATGGTCGAGCGTTCGAATCCGGCGAAGTAAATGTGGGATTAGGCTGCTAGGGTGACGTGGAATCCGACACTAAGGTTGCGAGCATCGCGCCCGAAAGATATAGACGATCCAGGCGCGACACGGGTAGCACTACGTTTGGCACATGGCTGTCAGTTTCGCGAGAACGGAATCACGCCCGGCCTAACCGGAGCCGAATACCGCCGCCTCTCTTGAGTTGGTCGAGCACAACCGCTCCCAGAATCACCAGGCCAAGCACGACCTTCTGTGTGTAGCTCTCGACGCCGGTCAGGTTCATTCCATTCTGGATCACCGCGATGATGAGCGCCCCGATAAGCGTTCCGAATACCTTGCCCTGCCCACCGGCAAGCGACGTGCCTCCTACCACGACCGCAGCGATGACATAGAGCTCATACATTTGGCCGTAAGTGGGCGACCCGCTCTTGAGCTGCGAAGCCATCACAACGCCGCCCAGGCCGGCGAGCAGCCCGCTTACCGTATAGACAAAGACAAGTATCCGCTTCACGGGAACCCCGGACAATCGCGCGGATTCCTGGTTCGCTCCCACCGCATAAATGTGGCGTCCGGGGGCGGTCCGAGTCAAAAACAGATGGGCTGCCGCATACAGAATCAGCGTCATCAACACAGCGTTCGGAATCCCCAGATCCGCACCCCGGCCAAGCCAGACATAGGAATCAGGCACCTGATATATTGATTGGCCCTTTGCCAGAATGAACGCGATGCCGCTTGCTACCAGCATCATGGCCAGGGTAACAATGAAAGCCGGAATCCGGATGACGGCCACCATTATCCCTGAGGCAAATCCTATCAATCCACATAGGACTATTCCGCCCAGCGAACAGACCGTCATCGCCACGGCGGAAGCCGTTTCAGCCCCTGCAGCGTCCCTGATCAACATCGTCGTCGCCACCGCGGAGAGCGCGATCAAACTTCCGACTGATAGGTCGATGCCGCTCGTAATTATTACCAAGGTCATCCCGATCGCGATAATGGCGATTACGGCGATCTGATTGGCGATGTTGAGCAGGTTCTCCGTCTTCAGAAAGTTAGAGCCACGATACGGTAGCGGGGACGTGACCGTGACGTGGGTGAGCTTCGGATATCTCTTTCCCAGATCATCAAACACCGACCAGCCGGCCGTCGCCTCGTTGCAGGCTATCAGATCCAGCTCAAGACCCGAGGATGAGATTCGCTCCAGTTCCTTGCGGGCGTCCGCGGGTTGACCCTTTATCGCCCAGACGTCGCTCAGGCCAGCGTCGATCAGTCTAAATGTTAGCTCCTGCGCGAATGCTGAATCTTCCCGGGAATCTCTGGCGACTATGAGGATTGTGGACGCCCCCTTGTGGTCCTTGAGAATCTGTTCCGCGAGCTGCCGGCCAGCCGCCGCGCCGGTGAGATGCTGTTCAGAATAGGTTGCCCAGATGAAGTAGCCGCAGAGAAGGATAAGGGTGAGGAGGATTCCGTAGTCGGAGAAGAGGCGCGACGGGAGCGTCTCGGCCTCGGAGGTCATTTAAGCTCGGGGTCCTTTTCGGCGTCCGCTTTGCGATAGAGCGCGGTCGGAATCAGGATCTCTGGCGGGACGTCTTCGCCGGCAAAGTGCTTGACGATGGCCTTGACCGTCTCGCGGCCAATTCGGTCGGGGAACTGGATTGGGTCGGCGTATATCTTGCCGTCTTTGATGGCCTGCTTGCCTTCCGGCTGGCCGTCGAAGGCAATGATTTTCACCTGGTCCGCCTTGCCGGCCTTCTCCAGCGCGGCACGCGCGCCGAGCGCGGAAGGGTCGTTGATAGCGAAGATTCCGCTCAGGTCCGAGTGCGCCTGGAGCGAATCCTCGGCCGCCTTGTACCCCTTGTCCTTTTGTCCGCCGCCGTCCAGTACCGAAACGATGGCGATCTTGCCGCTTGTTCGGCCTTGATTATGCGCGGCGATCACTTCCTTGAACCCCTTCACGCGGAGCTGGCAGGATTCCACCAGGGGGAAATCCAGGAGCAGAACCTTGCCGCCGTTCTCGCCGAGCGCCTCGATCATCGCCTTGCCGGCTTCCTTGCCGCCCGCGTAGTTATCGGTCGCGATATGGCAGACGACCTTCGCGTCCGGCGAAAGCGACTTTATGTCCGCCGTGAAGACGGGAATTCCAGCCTCGTTGGCCTCTTTTATCGCGGGCCCGATGGACTTGGAGTCACATGGCGTGAGGACGATTGCCGCGACCTTCTGGACGATGAAATCCTTGACCTGATTCTGCTGCTTTGCAACGTCGAAGTCCCCGCTGACGACCTGGACGCGGTATCCGTTCTTCGCTCCCTCCTCGGTCATCGCTTCCGCGATTACGTTGAAGAACGGATTCGTCGTACTTAACACTGAAAGACCGATCGTCCCCTTGGTCTTCGGCGTGTTACTCGCAGAAGGAGTACCGGAATCGCCGTTCTTCCCACACCCGCAGAGTGTGAAAGCCAGTGCGACGGCTCCCAGAATTAATCTCATCAGAATGCTCCCGGAGGTAAATCCGTCATCGAATCAGGCCATAATTGGCCGGCGGGTTGGATACTCCTGCTGAGGACTTGTGAGCAATGATTTCAGAGCGGTTGGACAAATCGGAACGCGCCCGCTTTCTCGCCGTGCAGCGGCTGCGCCCACTGGACGAATCCGCGGCAGAAGCGCTCGACCATGCGCTCGTGATGGAGAGCAACGTCACCGGAGCGATCAGCGTGAGTTACAATGGCTTCCGGGAAACAGAGCGCGTAGATTTCGAGCTGGGGGAGCTGCCGGCCGAGTGGGTGGATTCCGCCTCGGAAGAATCCCTGGCAGACTGGTTGATGGACAGGATTCGGCACGCGCTT
This sequence comes from Chthonomonadales bacterium, assembly GCA_046715155.1. Lineage (GTDB taxonomy): Bacteria > Armatimonadota > Chthonomonadetes > Chthonomonadales > CAJBBX01 > JBKJZI01. The sequence continues at coordinate 4,471 of JBKJZI010000084.1, forward strand.
CACGACGGCGGTCGGCCTATGTAGGGACGAATAAATCGCCGATCCAGCCTTCATCCGCTGGATAGAGCCCCATCGGCGATTTATTCGTCCCTACGGCTGGTTTCACGGCGACTGCTAGCTGCCGGCCTTCACCTCGGCCTCGATTCCGAGGTTGATGTCGCATTGGGGGAGGGCCTGCTTTAGCTTGTCGGCGCCCGCTTTCGTCACCTTGCTTTGCCAGAGATAGATATTCCGCAGCCTTTTGAGGCCCGAGAGATTGTCCAGGCCGGCATCCGTCACCTGCGTACCGTAAAGGTTGAGGTACTCCAGGTTCTTCAACGGTTTCAGGTGCGCAAGTCCGGCGTCCGAGACCTTGGTGTTCTCAAGGTGCAGCTTTACCATGTCAGTAAGACCTTTGACATGGATCAATCCGGCGTCCGTGATTCCGGTGCGGGCGAGGTTGACCATGTAGACCCGCTTTAGGGACGCGATTGGGGCGATGGCGGCGTCGTTCACGGTCGGCCCGGCGAGGTTGAATGCGACTTCCAGGCGGTTATCGTTCTGCGCAAGCGGCTCGACGCGACCACCGGCCTTCAGTATCTTTGCGACCACGGCAGGATCGGCCTTTGGCCCGATGTTCCCTCCGGTCGCCGCGCCGGTCTTGGATTTGAGGGAGACCATGTAAGCGACTATCGCGTCCATGTCCTGGCCCTTTATCTGGTCCTTGAAGGCAGGCATAGTGGACGCCGGCGTGTGCTTCTTGGGATCTTCGATGTGGACCCGGAGCCACTTGGCGTCACGCGCAGAGCCCACGTTTGTCAGGTCCGGCCCGATAGGCCCGCCCTTGCCGCTGATCTTGTGGCAGGTGGCGCAGCTATTGGCGTTATAGACCTTCACGCCCTTCGCGATAAGCTGGGCGCCGCCGGCCGCCGGAGCTGCAGGCTTCTTCACCGGCGCGGCGGGCTTCTTGGGCGCCGGTTTCGGCTTCGGCTTTTGGCCGGCCGCCATGCCTGCCGAAAAGCACTGCGCCCCAAACACTGCCACAGCGGCGACTACTATGAAAATCGGCTTTTGTTTCATATCGGGATTCTCCTTGACCTGGCGGAGTGATGATTGCATCCGGTAAATCGGACGATCCGCACAACCATACGGTTGCCGGCAGCCCATTATTTCCCCGCAGCCGGCGCGGAAACCTTCAAGCATTAAAGGGAAAACGAACAGGTGACGTCGAATTCTCAACATCCAATCCCTAATCCGATGATACTGTGAGGTAACTGATGAATAGTTCGGCTAGCCGGCGTGAGTTCCTTAAAGGCGCCGCATATACCGGAATCGGAATCTTCGTCGCCGACCGCTCGCTCGCTGCCGGATTCCAGACTCCCAACGAGAAGGTCAACTTCGCGTGCATCGGTGTCGGCGGCAAGGGAGACAGTGACACGGCGGACGCCGCGCGATTCGGCAGCCTGGTAGCTATTTGCGACGTGGACGAATCGACTCTGAATGCCGCTGGAGCCAAATATCCGGGCGCGCGGAAGTATAGCGACTACCGCTTCCCGCAGTGGTCCATAATCCACTACGAGTTTCCTAAGATCAAGAGACGGCCCGCGCTGACGATGACCTGGTATGACGGCGGCAAACTGCCTTCCGCGGAGCTGCTGGATGGGGAA
>JBKJZI010000085.1:0-2011 GCA_046715155.1 Chthonomonadales bacterium
AACAAAAACCGGGTTGAAATCGGCGGTCCTCGGTCTGGGCCTCATTGTGTTCCTGGCGCCCGTGGCCCTGGGCATGCGGCGTTATGGAATGGCGATTCAGAGATTGACGGGTGGGATGGAGGAGAAGCAATACTGGGCCTGCTTCGCAGCGCCCGGGTGGTACCCCTTCGGTACGAGCGCCGCAACCGCGGAATACGTCCGGAATCACACGTCGTCGCGCGAAAAGGTCCTGGTCTTCGACTATGACCCCGCCATCTACTTCCTATCGAAGCGCATCGCCCCAACGCGGCACCTCAGCAATGAGCCGATCGTGGGCGCCATCTTCTTTCCGGCAAAGTTGAGGGATAGGTGGCATGCCGAGCTGATCCACGATGTCAACGCGGACCCGCCGGAGCTGTTGGTGGTGGGAACCTGCCCGCACTGCCACGGACTATCGAAGGAGCACGTTTTCGCCCCGAAGTCCGTGCATATGGGGAATCAAAGCTACCTACTCGAAACGTGCATTACCAAGGACCGAATTTATCGACTTCGCACAACGCAGGAGTTTCAGTCGGTCTCGACTGAGACGGCGGCGATGCGCTCGCGGACTCGCACCACGGCGAGGGGCGAATAGAGGTACGCAGCGTGCGGATTGTCCCGCCGCAGCTCCTGCCAGTGCTGCGAACAGATGCAGCCGGGCGTCACTTCTCCCACTTCCTCCTGAAGCACCCAACGCGGCGGGTTGGAGCAGTCCGCCACTTCACAGTTAAAGCTCACCATGGCGTTCCTTCTCTTCTGAGGTTGTCCGGAGGGGCCGCTGCAATGCGTTGCTCCCTGGCGGCCGAGGATGACCACCGCCCCCATCGTAGTCCTTTTCAGCCCCACCTGTCAATAGCCGCCCTGCCATATGGGCCTCCAGCGTGTGATAGAATGACGGCAAGTCGCTTCGGCGCCATGCAGGGAGGTCGTATTGATCACAATTGCAGAGATGCTGCGCCCCACGCCATCCCCGTTGTGGAAACTGGTAAAGCAAGTCGGTGTGGACCACGTCGTCGGAGCCCTCACCCGGCCGGCGGAATCCGACACTCCCTTCTGGGAATATGATTCTCTTGCGCGCGCGAAGGACGCCTACGAATCCGGCGGGTTTAGGCTGGCAGTCATTGAAGGATCACCTCCCCTGAATTGCGCTCGACTCGGCGTAACCGGGCGGGATGAAGAGATCGAGTGGTTCTGCACGCTTATTCGAAGCATGGGCCGGCTCAGCATCCCCGTACTCTGTTACAACTGGATGGCTGTCATCGGTTGGAGCCGCACGCACCTCAACATCCCTGCGCGAGGTGGGGCCCTCGCCACGGCATACGACCACCAGGCCATGGAGGCTCGGGGACTTACCGAGCACGGAATCGTGCCCGAAGAACAGCTGTGGGAATCCCTGGAGTATTTCCTGCAGCGGACCGTTCCGGTCGCCGAATCGGCAGGGGTCAAGCTCGCGATGCACCCGGATGATCCACCACTTTCACCGCTCCGCGGAATCGGCCGCATCATGCGAAGCGTGGACAACTTCCAGCACCTGCTCGACCTCGTCCCGAGCGAAGTAAACGGAATCACCCTCTGCCAGGGGAACTTCACCCTGATGACCGACAGTCTGCCGTCCGTGATCCGTCACTTCGGCGGCCAGTACCGGATTCACTTCGTCCACTTCCGCGACGTACGTGGCACGCCCGAATACTTCGAGGAAGTCTTCCACGACGAGGGTCCTACCGACATGCTGGCCTGCATGAAGGCATACAAAGAGATCGGATTCGAAGGCGTCCTCCGCCCGGACCACGTCCCGACTCTGGAGGGCGAATCCAATGACGACCCCTGCTACGCCAACCTCGCCCGCCTCCACGCCATAGGCTACATCCAGGGCCTCCGTGAAGCAGTCTATGGCAAGTTCAATCGCGGAATCGGACTTTGACCATTGGATATTCCGCTGCGCCGGCCCCGGCCCGATTGGCTTTCTACCCGCCACAAAAGAGGTGCCTGTTAC
>JBKJZI010000086.1:0-18765 GCA_046715155.1 Chthonomonadales bacterium
GCCGTCCGCCCGGCAGCGCTTGGCATTGGTCACGCGAATCCGCGGAGGAAGTCAATCGCGGTTGCGGAGGCGCGAAATCCGCGGTCATTCGCGCGGCGCGGGCCGCGCTCCGAAGATTGCGCTGCCCACCCGCACATCGGTCGCACCCAAAGCGATCGCGATTTCGAAGTCGCCACTCATCCCCATCGACAGCGACCCAAGGCCAAGGCGGCGCGCGATCCTGGCGAGGAGGGCAAAATGCGGCGCCGGCGCCTCATCGGCCGGCGGGATGCATATCAGCCCGTCGATAGCGAGACCGTGCACATCGCGACAGCGGGCGACGAAGGCGTCAGTCTCCTCGGGGAGGACGCCGGCCTTCTGCGGCTCGGCGCCGGTGTTGACCTGGACGAGGAGCCGCGGACTTTTCCCCTGCTTGGCGATCTCGGTCGAGAGAGCCACCGCGATGCTCTCCCGGTCGACCGTATGGATCGCGTCGAACAGTGCCACCGCGTCGCGCGCCTTGTTGGATTGCAGCGGTCCGATGAGGTGAAGCTCGATACCCGCCGCCTCTTCCATGAGCGTCGGCCACTTCGCCTTCGCCTCCTGGACGCGGTTCTCGCCGAAGACGCGCTGGCCTGCGTTGATGACCGGTTGGATGGCGTCGGCCTCGAACGTCTTCGACACCGCGATGAGGCGGACCGACCCTGGCGGGCGACCCGCCGCCTTCTCCGCCGCTGCAATGCGCGACCGCACCTCGGCGAGCCCGTGATGCATGAGCTGCCTCACGCGAACCAGGTGGTTCCGGGATACTGGTGCTCGCGCGCCACCGTCTCGTCGAGCTCGAGCCCGATCCCCGGCCGGTCGGTCAAGTCGATGGTGCCGTCCTTGATGATATCGCCCTTCTCCGTGGTGATCGTCGTCCAGTAATCCCGGTGAAGCCAGTGGAACTCGAGCACCAGGAAGTTCGGCACCGTCGCGCAGACCTGGGCTGACGCCATCGTGCCGATCGGCGAGGCGACGTTGTGGGGCGCAAACGGGATGTAATAGATCTCGGCGAGGTTGGCGATCTTCCGGCACTCGGACAGACCGCCGCACTTCGGGATGTCCGGCATGATGATGTCGACGGCCTGGCTCTCGATCAGGTCGCGGAATCCCTGGCGGAGGTAGAGGTTTTCCCCGGCGCAGATCGGCGTCGTGGTCGAGCGCTTGATCTCGCGCATCGCTGCGATGTTCTCCGGCGGCACAGGCTCCTCCAGCCACATCAGGTGCAGGCCTTCGAGGTCGCGGGCGAGGCGGATGGCGCTGGTCACGTCGAGGCGCGTATGGACGTCGCAGGCGACATCCACCGTCTTCCCCGCGGCGTCTTTCACCATCTCGGCGAGGTGGACCATGCGGTCGTGTTCCCACTCGCCGGCGGTGTAGTTGAACGGGTCCTTGGTAAAGCCCTCGACCTCGCTCCCCGAATGGCCATAGGCATGAATGTCGAGATCGACCTTCAGCGCCGTGAAGCCGCGTTCCAGCACATCATCGACGACGCGTTTGATCTCGTCGAAGTTCATGCCGGGCTCGACCTGGCAATCGGCATAGACGCGGATTCGGTCGCGGAACTTGCCGCCGAGGAGTTGGTAGACGGGGATTCCGTAGGCTTTTCCGGCCAGGTCCCAAAGTGCCATCTCGACTCCGGAGACACCGCCGCCCTGCCGGCCGTGGAATCCGAATTGTTTGATCTTTCGGAAGAGGCGGTCCACATCCAGCGGATTCTCGCCCAGCAGACGGTTCTTCAGCATCAGAGCATACGTCTTGCATGCTCCGTCTCGAACCTCGCCCAGGCCATAAAGTCCTTCCTGGTTCGTGTCAATTCGTATGATCGGGCACGTGAAGGGGGCTTTAGCGATGACGGCGACGCGAAGGTCCGTGATTTGAAGGGCTTTAGGCAAAGTGGGAGACCCTTTTCTTGTAAGCTGGGATCTGGCGGATCGGTCGGATCGGTCGGATCGGACGGAGCAGCAGACACAAGATTAAAGCCCCGGGCGGTATGTCCTGCCCGGGGCTTCGGAATAGATCGGTGAGGTCTACTCGAACGGGTCGATTTGCGCGAAGATAGGGGCGGGCGGCGCCTTCCTAGGAACGTTTGGCGGCGCGAATGCGGAATCCGGAATCTTGACGTCGAAGCGCGCTTCCATGATCGTGAGTATGCCTTCCCCCGTCATCGGGTTGCTTCGGATTCGTTTGAACGGAATCTTCACGCCGTCCACTTCCCGGTAGTCGCTAAGGGTTTCGGAGATTGGCCCCGGACCTTCCCGTTTGACAACAAGGAACGACTTTTTGGAAATGTATTCCTTGAGACGGCTGCCCTTATCGGGCGATTTTTCGAGAATGAAGACCTCCTCCTCCCCGACCTTTCCCTCGCCGATAATGTTGAGGCTCTTGAATAGAGTCTTCCAATTGAGCGGCGCGTAGAAGTCAGCGGCGATCAGGCTGTCCGTGAGGCCGGGTCCGCTCTTCGGGCCAGCCGATGCGAAACTCAGCTCCACGCCGGCCACTTTCCCATCGCAATAATCGCGCGCGGAGGCGATCTTTTTGCCGACGGCAAACAGCGTCTCGATTTCAACGAGCTTGTTAGGCGCGTGATGCCGGATTTCGCCCTTCCCGGTTAGGCCCTGCTCTTCATACGAGGCATGGAACTTCAGCAGGAGGGCCCGGTGCTTCCTCAGATTGACCTCTCCTCCGAGCGCATCAACCGTTTTCTTCATCAGCTCTTCCACCGATATTGCTGCGCTGAACGGTGCAGACTCCTCGCGAGGGAGGACGATGTTGCCGTGCGGCTGCTCCAAAAACATCTCCGTCTTGCCTGCGTCGCCGGATTTGGGCCTAAAGGTAGCGTAGAAACCTGCCGGCGCCGGGGTACCGAACTTGTAGCGTCGTCCACCGATGTTCTCCAGCGGGTAAGGTGGCTGGCCGGGGACTGTAAGAATGAGCTTCCCATCCTTGAAAGCGAGCTCCATCTTTACGTTCGCCTCGGTAATGACGTATGTTCCGGATTCCTTTTCGGGAGCGACCGCCGGGCTGCCGGCGGCCAGAGTGGCTGCGGGAGTCGTGTCCTTCGGCCCGACCAACTCTTCCCAGATGGTCTTCATGGCGAAGCTGCCGAGGGGGGAGGCGGAGACGTTCGTCAGCAGCGCGAAGCCGAGCTTCTGGTCCGGCATTAATGCGACCTGGGCGTTAAATCCGTCGATATTGCCGCCGTGCTCGGCGATATGGTGGCCCTTCCAGGTCGGCAGCATCCAGCCGAGACCGTAGCCGACCGGTCCGGCGATCGTGATCCGCTTTTTGGTAAGTTCTGCGAAGCTCTTCTCTGAGACGATCCGCTTGCCGTTGTGCATCCCGCCGTTGAGCATCAGTCGGACCCATTGCGCCATGTCTCTCGCGTTGGAGTTGATGGCGCCGGCGGGCGAGATGGAGGTCAGTTCGCGCATCGGCAGCCGGAGGTGCTTCTTCTGGGCGCCATCGTAGGCGTACCCAAGGGCATAGTCCGCCGCCTTTTGCATCTTGACGATGCTCAGGTTCGAGGACTTCATGCCGAGCGGAGTGAAGATGCGGCGCTCAACATAAGCCGGCCAGGAGGTTTGGTTGACTTTCCCGACTATCTCGCCGGCTGCCAGGTACATCACATTTTGATACTGGAATTTCTCCCCCAGTTTGGCCATTGGCTTCGCGTTGGCCGCCACCTGGATGACTTCGTTGGTCTTGAGCCTGCCGGTATACCACGCCAGGTCGGTGCGAGCGAGCCCGGAGCGGTGGCTCAACAAATCCGCGATGGTGATCTTAGAATCCGCCTCCGCGTCGCGCAGTTTGAAATAGGGGAGGTGCTTTTTCGGGTTGTCCTCCAGCGAGAGCTTGCCCTCATCCGCGCTCATGAGCACGGTCAGCGACGTAAACGCCTTGGAGGACGATCCAATAGCGAACAACGTCTCTGGAGTGACAGGGAGCTTCTTCTCAACGTCCCTCTCGCCGAGGCCTTTGAGATAGATGACCTTGTCATCCTTCACGATAACCAGGGAGATTCCGGGAATGTTCAGCTCCTGGCGCTTCGCGTCAATCGCCTTCTCCACAGCGGCCAACTTCTGTTCCAGCGAATCCTGAGCGAACGCCGCCGGAATTAAGGAGAAGCAGAGGGAAACCAATAAGAGTGCCCGCGCGAAGACGCGCGTCGAAAAAAACATGAATTCGCTCCTTGAGGAATTACGCTAAGAGGGCTTCGAGGCCAAACGATCGCCAATACCGCCCGAATCACAGACTGAACATTTCGCGCACCGTATTCACGATTCTAACACAATGGTTTTTTGCCGGGAGAATTTCGGGGGGGCCAAACGCACGTGGTGCGACCGGCTCGGTCAGGCTAATGCTGGGGTGCGAAAGGTTATTACTTCCACCTTCATGGGGTCGTCTACGCGCTCTGAGGCGTCAAGAATATCGACTCCGATGATCGCGCCGTCCGGGCCGTAGTCCAGGATCACTCCCTCCTGGATTTCGTCGCTGGTTTCGACCGTGGCGCTCTTAAGCCTGATGGAGAGAGCATCCACCTCTGGATCATAACGTACTGTCATCGTTTCTATCCTCCCAATAACGCCCGATCTGGCTAGGGTAATAGACGGAGACGACCAGTAGTTCCTCTCGGAGCTCGCGAACCACGACTCTCAATAGAAATGTGCGTTTGCGCATCTCAACGATTTTGATTGATACATCATGCGGCCCCTTCGCGCCTCCAAAACTTTGCCTGGCTTACTAATCGCGGACTCGACGATCTCTTCCGGGATTTCCCGGTCGGTCATCTGATTCCGCGCGTGTTCGCTCAGCCGTTAATTCATCCGGCTAATCCACTTCCGTCTCGGAGAGAATTCGGCGGTAGGTGGTGAGGGCGTGGTTGTAGGCGTTGCGGGCTTCTTCTTGTTCTTCGGGTTTGTAGGTGCGCTGTTTTTGTTTCCAGCATTGCTCCACGCTTTTGATGCACCAGTCGGCGCTTTTGCGGGAGGCGCGGATGGGGCGGTCGTCGACAATCACAAAAACCGGATTGGTGTGGGAGGAGGGGAGGATGCGCATGGCGACCCAGGCGCTGCGATCCAGGCGGAGATCAAAGGCGACGTCGTTCATGCGGCCGTCCGCCACGATGTTCTTCGTGGCGACCGACTTGCCGTTGACGATGAGCTCGACCGGGACCTGGCGGGTAGTTCCGATGCGGGCGCGTTCGACATGCCAGTAAGGCTGCTGCTCGTAGGGGCGGTTCTGGAGGGCGGAATCGACGGTCTCTGATAGGAGGGCGGCAACGCGTGCGCTGACCCTGACGGTGCTGGCGGACGGAATCCGCACTTCGCTGCCGTTCTCGCCGACTCCCATGCCGCCTACTTTGAAGTCGAGGAGGTGGCTCTTGCCGTCGCTGACGTAGTTGCGGCCCTGGCGTATTCCTTCGCACCAGCGGTCGAAGTCCAGGGCGCCGTCGAGCTTCACGTAGGAGCGGCCCAGACCGACTCGTTCGCCATAGATGCAGGGGAAGTCGGTCTCGCCGCTGATTCTGGTGCGGAATCCGCAGTTGAGGGTGTGGTACCAGATGTTGAGTTCCCAGACGTAGGGCGTGTCGACGGTTGAGATGAAGTCCACGGCGGGAACAAGACGGCCGTCGTATCCGGGGACTTCGTGGGTTACATCGACAATGTATTCATTCGCGCCGATCCCGTCGAAGGGTGGGATGTTGTAGTTGGGGAGGTCCTTGCCCGGGACCTGCAGTCCCCAACCGGAGTGAGCGGGGCCGGTGACTGCGTTCTGAGCCTTTGCCCACTTGAGGGTGTTCAATCCAAGGGTCGGCCAGTGCTTCCAGGAGTCGCCTCCGGGGTACATCTGGTCCTTCAGCCGCAGAAGACAGAGGTGGCCGGACTGGTGGGAGCCGAATCCGCTGACTTCTACGTCATATCTCAGCAGATAAGGGTACTTCGATTCCTTGTCGATCGCGCCGGTGAAGAATTGCTTCTGGTAGTCGAAACAGGGGCCCCAGGTAAGGTTGCAGCCGACCTTCAGATCTTCACCGCGGCAATGGCGAGCCATGTCCGGAGCGTGAACGCCTTCGGTCGGGTTGTCGTAGTGAGCGCACCCGGCGGCATGGATGTGGTGATCTCCGGACCACCATCCGGAGCGTGACGGATCGATCCAGCGCTCCAGCCGAAACTCCAGGGTGGTCTTGGCCGTGATGCGGGCCTGGGAGGTCTTGACGAGGTATTCAGGGCCGCGTCCCGTTTGGATGGTATATGCGCCGGCGGGGAGCTTGACGGATTCGCCATCCGCCCGATAGACCTGCGGGTGGAATCCGAAGTCCGGAGCGAGCCGCTTGGCCTGGGATGGATACACCCGGCCCTGCGCATCGCGGATGACGAATGTCGCGGTCGTCGGCTTCCCGAATTCGTCGAATACGCGGATCTTTACGTCGTGCGCGGCTGCGGCATCGAAGAGGAGGGCGACTTCGCTGCGGAATCCGAGGTCCTGGGTCCCCTGGCCGACGTTGAAGGAGATGACCGCCTCGCGCTTGCCGGCATCGCGGCTGTAGAGCTGGATTATTCGGTATTCGAGAGCCAGACCGCTCAGTGTGGGCTGCAGCGGCTGCCGATTGAACATCATCATGTCCAGCCAACGCCCACGCTGGTCCGGCTTCGGCTTCTGGTGGCGGTCGTTGATGTTTATCTTGAATCCACCTGGACGGAGGGCCTGGTCGGACGGCGTCTGGAGCGACCATGATTCGAAGACGGCCATAGCATTCGGGCTCACGGCTTTCAGGTCGGCGGTCGAACCTGCCTCGTTGTGTACCTTCACCAAATAATGCCGCCAACCGTTCTGCACCAGCCTGGCCTTTGCCGTACCCGAGGCCGCTTTTACGCGTGATTCCGGGTTGATGTTCACCGCGACGAGGCTGTAGGGGTCGAGCGCCTGCTGAACCATCCGAACGGCTTTGGCGTCATCGGTCTCATCGGTCGCGCGCTGCAGGGCGTTGCGAGTCTCGGCGGGAAAGGGCGTTCCCAGGAACTCCATCGCCTCCGAGAGCCTCCGCACCTGCGCCAGCAGCGGCTGCGCGTCCACGCCCTCGATGACCGGGATCTGCCGCGGCGCCGCCGGGCGTGTCTGCGCGCAGGCGGAAAGCGACGGCAAGATGACCGAGCAAACCAAGAGCAAGCGATGGATTCCAAGCGTCCTCATTTGGGTTCTCCAGGTCTCACGTAGTTCTGAAGCGCGCGTTCTAAGGCAGGGTTAATACTCCAGAATTCAGCGAAGGCGTGATATTGCTCGAACTTCGACGGTTCGGGCCGCTTTGCCTGCTTGACCGCGCGGATGAGCAAGTTCTTCGGCGTGTGTTCGGTGGCGATGAACTCCATGAGCTGGACTGAGTAGCCGCAAAGCTCCAGCAGCGCCGCGCGGGCGGAATCGGTGACGATCTCTGTCATTCGCTCGCGGATGATTCCGTGTTTGAGCATCGGTTTCATGAGCGGACTCCGGAGCTGTTTCTTCAGCTCGTGCTGGCAGCAGGGGACCGAGAGGATCACTTTTGCATCCCACTCCACGGCCTTCGCCAGCGCGTCGTCGGTCGCCGTATCGCAGGCGTGGAGCGAGACGACCATATCTACAGGACCTTCGTGCTCGTAAGTACCAATCGCTCCGACCGAAAACTCCAGCCCGCCGTATTCCAGGTCTCGCGCCACAATATTGCAGTGAGCGATCACGTCGTGCTTGAGGTCCAATCCGGAGATCTTCACTTCCAGCCCGCGGACTTCGTGGAGGTAGTGGTAGAGGGCGAAGGTGAGATAGGACTTGCCGCAGCCGAAGTCCACTATCTCCAGGGAGCGGTCTTTGGGGAGATGATCCGTCACGTCCGCGACCATTTCCAGGAATCGATTGATCTGGCGGAATTTGTCTCGCTTCGCGGCGATGACACGACCATCTGCCGTCATAACTCCCAACCGCTCCAGGAACGGAATCCGTTCACCCTCTCGCAGAAGATGGGCTTTGGGCTGATCGTGGGATTCCGATTTGGGCGGGTGGGATGGAGGGCAGCGCTTCACCCTGATATTCCCCGAGGCGGATACGATGAAGTGGAGGTCAGATTCCGGAGTGCGGAGGACTGCTTGCTGGAATCGGAACAGCAGAGCTTTGAGCTCTTCGCGAGCCTCGTCCTCCTCCAGATTCCGATGCAACGCCTTATTTACGCGGAGATACTCAAACTGGTGGACCTTGCGTCCCTTAATAATTGCAGGTCTTATGTTGACGCGCTTGAGTTCCGAGGACGCAGTAGGTCCGGTGAGGCTTCCGGAAACGGGGCTCTGGTCCGTGAAGAGGCTCGAGAGAAGGGGTGCTACGTCGACAGCAGGCATGCCTCATAATAGCGCGTGACTAGAGATTTGGGGGATTCCATTTCCGGAATTTGACCAGTAGATCGTCGCGGCTGAAGCGCACGCGGAAGAGGGCACCCGCGAAATCCAAACATCGACTAACTATGGTGGAGTTTCAAACGGATTCACGTACCGGACTCCATCGATCGGCGCAGTGCCGGGCATGTCCTCCGTGTAGATCAGCCGAACATCATTCTCCCGGGCGACCGCCCATATGAGGGAATCCCACAAGGACAATCGGTAGTGTTCGATCCCCTCCAAAGCGCGGGCTGTGACTGTCCAGGTCAGCGGCTGAACGCGAGAGGCGGAAGCTATGTCGCGGAGAACGGCCGCGGCCTCGTCATGACTGAAGCCGGGCGCTCGATCTGGCCGCGTGGCGCGGGCGTAGAATTCGTTCAGCACTTGAACGCTGACGATGAGGTCGCCTGAGCTCGCCAGCAATTCGATCAACTCGATTGCGAGCGCCTGCTTCCGCACGTCGGACGGATCGTGAGCGTACACGAAGATATTCGTGTCGACAAGGGCGCTCTCGAGTTCCTCGTCCGAACTCATCCACTTCGCTTCTGGCGCGCATCCAACTCGCGCATTCTATCCTCGTAGATTTCCTGTCGATGGAACGTTTCGCCGCCGAAGTCGATGCCTTGCCTCATCCTGGCGATCATGCGTTGGATTGCGCGGCGTCGTTTGTTCACTGAGATAACGGATTCCGCGCCTTTCTCATCAGGAAGGAAGGTGACCTCCAGCCGAGCGCGATCAATGCCGGCGGGGACCTCATCCAGCTCTACGCGTCCGTGATCGTATAAACCGCCTACTGTAATCGAATCCACGAGCCCTGCTCCAACTGTCGGCCGCTTTGGTCGCGACCTCAAACTAATGTAATTATACGGCGGATTGGCTTGATTACGTAGTTTTAGACGCTGCGTAAGAGGTCACGGTTGATGAGAGCGATTATCGGGAGCCTCGCCCTCCCTTCTCCGTCGACGCACTCATCATGAGTGAACAGTTACACCGCTGCGGCCCATTGACGGTATTCATCTAAGAGTTGCTCGCGACGGCAACGTTCGCGGAGGAGGGCACGGGCGCGGAATCCGTATTCCTTGTTCACTTCGTAGCGCGGGATGATGAACTGGAAGTCCCAGGCGGGGTTCGAGCTTTTGCGCTCAGCATTGATTCCGCCGCCGGACGGGGAGTGAGAGAAGCGGATTCCATCCGTGCGGTCGAACATGATCATCCAGATGTGGTTGTCGAAGTTGCCGTAGTAGAAGGGCTGCTCGTAGCGGATCTGGGAGTAATTGCGAAAGAGGGACGGACGGTTTCCCGGGCGGAACTTCAGGTCCACGGAATCCGCAGTGTGGCGGACCGTAGACTGGTCGTTATGGAACTGAGTGCAGTATTGCGCCCAGTTTCCCTTGCCCTGCGGGCCGTCGCCGACGAAGTAGATGGACTTGTCCTCCGGCGCGTTGATGTAGCTCGCCCAGAAGAGGCCGATCCAGCCCTGCTTGAAGACGTGCTGGCGCGGGATGCAGCGGAGGTGGAAGTCGATGTAGTGCGGCTCAACGAAGGTGAATCGCGTCCAGCTCTCCAAGTGGAAAGTTGGGGTGGGCGGCTGGTGCAGCTCGGCGGCGTTATCCGCGACCTTCCTCAGCTCCATTGGAGCATGGCGTGGCTCGAAGAACACTTCCAGCGCGTTGTCGTCGGTGAATCCGTCGATGATGTGTTCGAGGTTGAGCCCGCAGACGGTTGGAACGAACAGATTCCGCGTCCCGGTCCGATGCTTCAAGCTCCAGACGCCATTGTAACCCGATCGGTGCTGTCCCTCCGCCGCGTTGTCGCCAACCACGGCCGTCAGATCACGGTTTCGGAATTCGAGCGATGCCATCTAGATGTTCGCTTCCTGGATTGATCTTGAAAGGAGTTCCGAGATCCCATCCCTCTGCGCGCACGCCTCCATATAGCCTCGGTCGAGATGCTCGGCCTGTGATTGCAGTACTCCCCGCACGTCGGTCCATTGCTTCTCTGATCGCTCGCCGGTCATTTTGAACCACTTGATCTTGCTCAGAACGATATCCTCCGGTGATGCGACGAACACTTCGCGATCGGATTCAGGCGCGAATACGTCATCTCGTCTTGCCCGCTTCAAAACCACTTCTTGATCAGGGGTTCTTCCGGGGACAAAGACATCGATTTTTGTCATAGTCGCAAGATGGATTACGTTGAACGACGACCTTTGATCGATGGCTTCTATTATCATGCCCGCATCGATGTAGTGGGTTTCCTGCAGCAGTTCAACGAGCGGTTCGACCTGGGAATCCTCCATCAGAGCGATGACATCCACATCGACGGTTGAGCGGGCAACTCCAAAGTGGGTGCTGGCGACTGAACCGCCGATATAGTAGGGCACACCGAGGGCTTCCAATGCATCAATGACGGGCAAGCACGCCAGGACCGGGTCCCGGCTGGTCATAGCCCCCGTTCCGCAAGGTACCGCTCGACTCTTCGCGCCAGGTCCGCGCCGTAGGTCAACTCCACGAACCAGAGGTCGATTTCTCGCGCACTAGCATTTGGGCGGGCGCGCCTAAGACCCTCGCGCGCGCGGGCGATTGTTCCCGCACTGAGGGCACGCGTTAGGGCCGTACGCTCTGAAGGAGTGGCCTCGCGCATCATCCGCCGGTGTACGGCCCCTGCATGCGGGTGCGTATCAGTGACAATAGGGTTCATCGTTCAGCGGCAGAGGATACCCGACCCGTCAGGAGGCCTTCACTGGTCGAAAGTAACTCCCGGGCGGCGGTCGCGAAATCCTCCGATGTCAGGCCGCAGACTTTTTTGAGGATGTCGGGAGCGCCGTGTTCGATGAAGTGGTCGGGGATGGCGAACTGCTTTATCTTGACGTCGGCCAGGTCGTGGGCGGCGAGTAGATCGAGCACGGCCTCGCCGAATCCGCCGGCTCGGGCGTTCTCTTCCACGAGGACGATGTTGCGCGTGCGCCGGGCGGCGTCCAGGATTGTCGTCTCGTCCAGCGGCTTGGCGAAGCGGGCGTTGATGACCGTCGAGCGGATTCCTTCCGAGAGGAGCAATTGCGCGGCGTCGAAGGCGGGCTTGACCATGGAGCCGAGGGCGATGAAGCCAACATCGTCGCCGTCCATGATGACTTCCGATTCCCCGAGTGTAACCGGCGCAGATCCGCGTCCCCAGTCTATAGGATTCGCGGCGCCGCGGGGGTACCTGATTGCGATGGGGCTGGCGAGATCCGATTCTACGTGTCGCATGGCGAAGCGTAGCATCTGCGCCAGCTCCTCGCCGTCCTTCGGAGCCAGGATGACCATATTTGGAATCAGGCGGAGGTAGCTGACGTCGAAGGCGCCGTGATGGGTGCCGCCGTCTTCGCCGACGAGCCCCGCACGGTCGATAGCGAAGATCACGGGCAGGTTCTGCAGGGCGACGTCGTGTATGAGCAGGTCGTAGGCGCGCTGAAGGAAAGTGGAGTAGATCGCGGCGACGGGCTTCATTCCATCGGCAGCCAATCCTGCGGCGAAACAGACGGCATGCTGCTCGGCAATTCCCACGTCGAAATATCGATCCGGGAACTTCTCCGCGAACTTGTTGAGTCCCGTCCCATCCGGCATCGCGGCGGTGATTCCGACGATCTTCTCATCTTGGTCGGCTAACTCGATGAGGGTGTTGGCGAATACGCTGGTGTAGGTAGCGCCGGACGACTTCTTGTGAACTTCACCGCTTTCGGGCTCGAAGGGAGTTACGGCGTGCCAGGTCCGCGGGTCGTGCTCGCCCCGCTCGTAGCCTTTGCCCTTGACGGTGATAAGATGTACGAGTACCGGGCCTTCCATCTCCCTCACGTGCTTGAAAACGTCGAGGAGTAGGGGCAGGTCGTGGCCGTCGAGCGGGCCGATGTACTCGAAGCCCATCTCCTCGAAGACGACGCCGGTGTTTTGGGGCGCGACCAGGTGGGTGAGGCTGTGCTTTACGATTCCGCCGGCCGTTCGCGATAGCATGTCTCCCGCGGGCATCTTGCGCAGAACCTTCTTGGTGCGCTTTTCGGCGTCCTGATACCAGCCCTGAACTCTTACTTTGGCCAGGTATTTCGCTAATGCGCCCACGTTCGGGGCGATGGACATTTCGTTGTCGTTAAGGACTACCGTAAAATTACGGCCGCTGTGCCCGGCGTTATTCAGGCCTTCCAGTGCGAGGCCCCCCGTAAGACCCGCATCGCCGATTACGGCGACCACAGATTCGTTGCTGCCCCGAATGTCACGCGCAACTGCGAATCCGTAGGCGGCGGAGATCGAAGTACTCGCGTGCCCGGCGCCGTACAAGTCGAATTCACTCTCATCGCGGCGGAGGAATCCGCTGATTCCGCCGTACTGTCGAAGAGTGGGGAAGTCCTTCAGGCGGCCGGTGAGCATCTTGTGGGCGTAGCACTGGTGGCCGACGTCCCAGATGATTTTGTCGCGCGGAACGTCATAGGTGGAGTGTAGGGCGAGGATCATGTCCACGGCCCCGAGGTTGGAGGCGAAATGGCCCCCGGTGCGAGAAAGGTTCTCGATGATGGCCTGGCGGAGTTCGTCGGCTACTTGTTTGAGCTGTTCAACGGAAAGGTCTTTAAGGTCGGCGGGTGTGTTGATCTGAGAAAGCAAATCGGGCATTCAATTGACCCCTTATAGCACACGCTTCGTTGCGGTCGCCTCAGGGCGGAGCGAGTGTTAAGAATCCAGCGTGTAGTTTACCTGACATCTCAATGTATGGGTGCATGGGTGTATGGGTGTATGGGTGACTTGTATCCCGTATTCGGATGCTTCACCCACCCACCCACACACCCATACCGTTCTTTCATACGTACTTTGCGCCACAAAGTGCTTCATGATTGCGAAGATTCCGGTTTACGCGGCTGGGCAAATAGGAGGATTAGGCCGCTGGAGATGAACGCGCCCAGGATAAAGATCGCGGGGACGGCGCCGGAATCGTTGAACAGGAATGCGGCTAGCGCGCCCCATGCGGCGGCCGGAATCCCGCGCCTCCAACCGGGATAGTGTTCGACGATCGAAGCTAGCTTTGCTCGCAGCGGGCCGCCAACCAGAATGACCACCGCGATAGCTCCCGCGATGGCGGTCATCGTAAACGGATTGAGGAGAATGGTGAGATTCATTCGAGCCTTGCGTTCAATAATCTCCAGCAGCGCCCCCCAGCCTTGAGTGCTCGCGGATTCGATGGCGCCCCCTAAATGGCTCGATTCCGCACCGGAAACCGCTCGGTCTAAGAACGCCAGTAAGAAGGCGGCCAGGAATCCCAAAACGGTGAAGGCCGCGGCATGCCGCCAATCTGCCTTTCGACCTGCGAGAATGAGGACGCCGATTCCAAACGCAACCAATGCAGCGACGAGCCCTCCCGCATCCGCTCCTAGCGATGGAAGACCAAGAACTAGCGCAGCAACACCGAAAAGAACTGCCGCCGCAAGGGGCCGGAATCCGCCAAGGAAAGCGAGAACCAGCGCCATCCCGACCAGGACGCCCATATACTCGTTGCCGATTCCGTAGAACCGGATTCCGTTCACCTGATACGACGAGAACAGCGAGAACTTGATGAGATACTGGCCGAAGAGGGCATCGATGAGAATGGTAAAGACGGTGAATGCGTCAAGCGCAAGGACCGCGCCATGAAGGACTGATAGACGCGGTTGCCATTGGTGAATGGTACGCCCCGCAAGGTACTCCAACACGGTCAGGCCCAGCATGAGGATTCCGGTATGCGCGCCTAGTTCGAGCACATTCTTCGGGTGAACCATCACCACCAGGAGCATTGCCAGCGGGAAGTTCGAGAGTATAAGCATCAATGCGGAGGCAAGACCGGCGCCGCGACCCAGCCGAACCGCGAGCAGCCCTCCGAATCCGGCAATGGCGGCGATGGCTCCTAAGACGGCAAAAATCGGAACGATTCCACGGGCATTCGCCCGTGTCAGAGCATCCATGCGTTGTAGGTCTGTGAGCGAACCATCCGCGGTACTAATAGGATGACCCCTCATATGTGCGGGCTGTGATACACCGAGCCATGCGAGCAGGGTGGGAGCAATATCCAGATTGGAGATCAGCCCCCGCGTTCGCGTTGTGGCACTGGTCAACAGCCCTGGGGCGTCGATCGTTCCAAATCCACCCAGCACCGAAACGGAGAGCCGATTCCATCCGCCGGAATCGTCCAGCGGCGGTCGACTGGAAACTAACAAGACTCGCCAGCGCTCATCTACTCCCAAGCGCTCCCTGCGCTCACGCGACTGCTTGTCCAGGCTAGCTATCAACTCATCAAGAGCGCTTAGAGCACGTTTCCGGGCGAGTTGGTACGCAATTGGCGCTAGGCGGGGGCGTGCCGACTCTGCCCGCGCGAGGTCTCCCATGTGGATTATTTCGAGGTCCACACCTAAGATTAAGGGCGCAGCCAGGCGCCTGGGCGAATCGTGGCGTCCGTACGGTGCATTCGGAGAGGAGTCCATAACTTGTTCGCCAATGTTCGTCCACGGAATACCGCCACCAGAGTCCGCAGCGAATAGAGCGGCCCGTCGGCAGAGTCGGTCCGTATCTGCATTTCCCGAAACGCGGACTCGTCTGTTCGCAAGTGCGGCCGCGAGCGTTCGGTTGTTCAGCTTCCGCCGGGTGAGGCTTGCGATTCCCAGGTGCACCGCCGGGCCATTGTCCGCAAAAAGGCCACTTGATCGCGCCACGTCCGGCGGTTCTTTGTTAGTCCGGCGCCGGAATACCTCAGCCGCGGAGTCCCCTTCGGAATGCCGCTCCTGGTACATGAGCGCCTCTTCGTCTGACTCTTCGGCCGGCGCGAGCATCCCGGTCGCGAGGGCCAGCATCGCTGCCGTATCGGTCTTCCGGCCCGCGACCGGCGCGCTCATGAGAGCCACCCGACCGTTCCTGGCAAACGTATGCAGAGCCGGATTCCGCGGATTCTCAAGGTCGTCTAGCGTGAGGCCTTCACAGAGGATGAGGATTATAGCGGGTCGATGGGTCGTTGGGTCGTTGGGTCGTTGGGCCTGAACGCGGCCCGGAAGAAGACCGAGAACGACGACGAGAGCGAGTACGAGGACGATTTTGACCCGACACCCTACACCCGACACCCTACACCCTAGACTTTCAGCATTTCGCGGGCGTGCTGCAGGACGGTTTCGGTTACGTCCGCGCCGCCGAGCATCCGGGCCAACTCTTCGACTCGGTCGCCATTGAGAAGCGGGCTGACGGCGACGGTGGTACGGTCGCCAGAGACGCGCTTTTCGATGTAGTAGTGGGAATCCGCGCGGCCGGCGATCTGGGGGAGGTGGGTGATGCAGACGATCTGCGCGTTCTTTGCGAGGAAGGCGAGCTTGTCGCCGATGACGCTTGCCGTCCGGCCGCCCACGCCCACGTCGATCTCGTCGAACACCATCGTCGGCAGCGGGTCCTGGCGGGCCATGGCGCTCTTGATGGCGAGCATAACGCGGGTAATCTCGCCTCCCGAAGCGATTCTGGCAAGTGGTCGGAGCGGCTCGCCGGGATTGGGTGAAATGAGGAACTCGACTCGGTCTGTCCCGGTTGGGGTCGGCTCGCCCTGCTCGATCTGGACTTCAAAGCGCGTCCGCTCCATAGCGAGATCGTGGAGCTCAGTGAGGACGGAATCCGCGAACTCACGGGCGAGTTTCTGCCTGAGCCGTGATAGCTCCGCGCAGAATCCCTGCAGCCTTTCGCAGGCGGTCGAGATCTCCGCTTCCAGTTCATGGCCGCGCTCTTCGCTGTATCCCAGCGCCTCCAGCTTCCGAGACACGTCGCGGCCGTACTCGATGATCTCCTCCACCGTATCGCCGTACTTGCGCTTCAAGTTGGAGATAAGTTCCAGCCGCTCCTCGATCTGTTGCAGCCGCTCGGGGTCGTGCTCGATGGAATCCACGTAATGCAGCAGGTCTCGCGCGGATTCCTCCAGGCTGTACTTTGCTGCGGAGACGGATTCTGCGAGGGGAGCCAGTCGAACGTCCAACGCCGCGGATTCCTCCAGCGAACGGCTCAGTGTAGACAAAGCCTCGACTGAGCCATTCTCACCCGTCAAGCCTGCACAAACTCCTCCGGCGGATTCCGCAAGCTTTTGGGCGTTTGACAGGCGGCGGGCGTCGGCCCGCAGTCCTAATTCCTCATCCTCGACCAGGTTCGCGTCAGTGATTTCCTGCGCCTGGAAACTGTAGAGGTCTAACTGGCGGGCACGCTCCCGCGCGTCGGTCTCCAGTGCGGAGCGCTCCGCCTCCAGCGAACGCAGAATCCGATACGCTTCGCCAACCTGCGCACGGAGGCGGATCACTTCCTTTCCTCCCCAGTCGTCCAGCATGTCGAGGTGTCGGGGAACGGCTAGCAATGACTGGTGCTCATGCTGCCCGTGGAGATCAACTAACCATTCTCCGATCTCGCGAAGCTGGGCGACGGACGCCGGTCTTCCTCCAATGCGCGCCGACGACTTGCCGGAAGCGCCGATCTCTCGCGAGAGAAAGAGCTGTTCTTCTTCTGTTTCAAAACCCATCTCCGCCAGGGCGTCCAGCGTCCCCCTGCTGCCGGAAAGATCGAAAACCGCGTCGACCGACGCCCGTTCCGCGCCGCCGCGAACCATTTCCGTACCCGCCCGCCCGCCGAGGATGATGTTCAGCGCGCCCATCAGAATGGATTTGCCGGCCCCCGTCTCGCCGGTCAGCACGTTGAGACCGGGCCCGAAGTCAATGTCGAGCTTGTCAATAATGGCGAAGTTGCGGATGGATAGCGAGAGAAGCATATTAACTCAGGTAAGCCGATTCTACCGTACAGATGTACCCCGATTCTACTGTCGCCACCTTCCGGTGTCAAGCCACTCGAGGTCGGCCTGACCTAATCTTTGTCGCGCTGATGGCACGGATTGAGTGGCCCTATAGTTCACGAGACTCGTAGCGCGGCGCGCACGCGATCGGGATTGTGCAGATGGCTAAAGCGATCAGGGGGATAAACATATCCATCCTCTCGCCAAACCATGAAGCGTTCAGCTCCGGGCGATGCGTCGTAAGTGCCATTCGCAGCGAGGACGATCCACTCTGCCGTGGAATGTTGCCCGGCATTGGGCGGAAGGACGGGAATGGTGGCCATCCAATGCCCGTCCTCCGCGCTGACGAACTTGATACCCTCCTCCCCACACGCTGCAGCGAGCCGCTTTCCGTCTGGCGAGAAAGCTAAATCACTGACGTCCGCACGTCCGATCTGAGCGGTGACAGTCTGTTCCCCGGATGCAGAATCCCAGAACTTTAGCTGGCCTTTTGACCCACCGCTTACGAGTGTCGCTCCATCTGGTGAGAATGCGACCGACCAAACGTTCTCGGAATCGGCTGAAAGCCGTTTCATCTCCCCGTTACGCAAGTGCCAAAGTGCGATCACGCCTTCCCCGGCCGAGCCCTCCCCTCCCAGCGCAATGCTTTCTCCATCAGGAGAGAATGCCATCGTGGATAGCCCGACTCCCGGACATTGAAGAGTCTTCCTGAGAGCGCCAGAACGAGCGTCCCAGAATCTCGCCCCTAGGCCATCGGCATCGCCGGTGGCTAGAAGAGTGCTGTCTGGCGAAAAGGCCAGCGACCCACCGGGCACACGATGAATTACGGTGCCCGAATCTGTGGCGTAGATCGTCGCACTTCCACCGCAGGCTGAGGCCAACATCTTGCCGTTTAGGGAATATGCAACGTCTTCTATCCACCAGGCGGATTCCTGCCACGCCCGGCGGAGCTCTCCTGCCGTCGTATCCCACAACGACAGCTCGCCGCGTTCAGGGAATCCCCCTCCGACCGCCAGCAAAGCCCCATCTGGGCAGAACGTAATCGACGTAGTACCGCCGCGACCAGTGGCAATGACATGCCGAAGCGCTCCCGTTTCCGCATCCCACAATCGGGCGTCACCGTTAAACTCGCGCCTCTCATGTCCGCTTGCGAGGGTTTTTCCATCGGGAGAGAAGGCGACCGCAGAGACGCTCATTACATCCCAATCGTCCAAGACTTTGATCAAGAGTTCGTACTCAGCGTCTTTGACTGTAAACATTGGATCTCTCTGCGACCGCCACCGTCGCGGAATCGCCACAAGGAGGACTTCCGCAAGCCAGTTGTGAACTATGCTTCCTGCCGAATTCCGCGGCAAATCCACTCTTCTCCCCGTATCATCCAAACACCTATGAGCGACCAAGATGTCCGCGTTACTGCTGATTCCGCCGAAGCGGTGGTGGGGGAGTGGCCGTCCAAGGAAGCGCCGCCCGTCGATCCCGGATGCCTGCCGGCTTGGGACGTCGACGACTTTCCGGAGCCGCAGCAGCGGCGCACAAACTGGGTTAAGCTCCT
>JBKJZI010000087.1:0-8736 GCA_046715155.1 Chthonomonadales bacterium
CCGGTGGCTTCCGCTACGCGGCCCTCCACGTTGAGCATGAGCGCTTCGCCCGCGCCCACCCGATTCGCCTCCATCTTAGCCGCAATGGAGTTGATATACTTTCCAGTCGACTTGATCTGCGGATCGATAGCGTGGGCAGGGGGAACGCGCGTGGAGGCTGTTATGACTTCCAGGCCCTTTTCGTACGCCTCGTCTGGGTAGAGCCGGAATTTGCCGGGCGTTTGCTTCGTAGAGCCTCGGACAGAGATGACTATCGTCGACGTGCAGTCGATGTGGCTGGGGTCCAGGCCGAGCCCGACCCCGCGAGAAACAGTCACGCGGATGTAGCCGGATTCCAGCTCGTTCGCGCGGACGATATCGATGATTGCGGCCCGGAACTCCTTCGGCTCGATGCAGATTCTGAAGTTAAGACCCTTGGCGGAGCGGTAAAGGCGCGCGACGTGCTCGTCCAGCTTGAAGATACGCCGATCATACGCCCGGATTCCCTCGAAAATTCCATCGCCGTAGAGGAATCCGTGATCGTAAATGTCGACCTTAGCCTCGTCTCGCGAGACCATGTTGCCGTTGAGAAAGACCCACTCGCTCATGCGCGTCCGCTCCTTCAGTGTGGGTCTCATTATACTGTCCGCCAGCCTCGTGCGCAACCGTCGGCTCTCCCCGATTCGTGGCAGCCGAAATGCCTAAGGCGGGAACTATGACGACTCCGCGGTCGAAGTATTAAGCGTGATATAATCCCGTGGCTCGGATTCGCAGTCTAATGTGGTAGAGACCATTTAGAAATCATACAAATCGGGAATCAGACTACATGCCGTTGCTGCGATATATACGAGTGTTGGTCGTCCTTGCGGGGTTCTCATCCCTAGGCGTGACCGGATTCTCCCAGGCCAAGCCTCCGGCGGAGGATTCTGAGGTCAAGATGGGGCGGGAGGCGGCGGCGGAGAACGACAAGACCGTCAAGCTAATCACGGACGCAAAGCTGCTGGAGCGTGTTAACCGCATCGGCCAGGACATCGCGAAGGTCGCTAACACGGACGAGATTCCGGCGATATGGGGCAGCTCCAAGGTCAAGCAGTTCAACTACACTTTCAAGATCGTGGACGATAAGGATGTTAACGCGTACTCCCTGCCCGGCGGGTTCATCTACCTGAACAAGGGCATCCTTGATTACGTGAAGTCGGACGATGAGCTGGCGGGCGTACTCTCGCACGAAATCGCGCACGCTTCGCACCACCACATGGTGAAGCTTATCAAAGAGCAGAACAAGATGCAGACCGTCGCCACCATCGCCGCGGCCCTCGTTGCCCTGTTCGGCAAGTCGAACTTGCAGGACGTCGGTACCGCCGTGCTCGCCGGGCAGCTTTATATGGTTGCCAAGTTGAATTCCTATGGCGTAGAGGCGGAGAAGGACGCGGACCAGGCAGGGGTTCGTTACCTGCTGAAGACGAAGTACAATCCGGTCGGAATCCTCACCTTCATGGAGCGGCTGGCGCGGGACGAGAGCCGCCGGCCGGAGCAGATCCTCGGAATCTACCGCACCCACCCGCCATCGCCCGAGCGCGCAAAATCGCTTCTCGCCCAGCTGAAACTGCTGGAAGTGTCGGTTGACCGACGTCTCACCGATCCGTCCAATGTCGCTCAGATTGCGGCGGTGGACGTAAATGGAGTGAAGATGGCTGAGGTTACCGTCGGCAAGACCGTGGTGGCGCGACTGGCAGACAGCGAGGCGGGAAAGAGCAGCGAGCGCGCCAAGAAGGTCACAAACGCCCTCGACGAGCTGCTGGATTCCGAACTACAGATGTTCGAGGTGAAGATCAGTCCGGACAAGGCGCGGGTCATCGCCCGCGGTCGCACCCTGGTCGCTTATGTACAGGCGGACGCAGACGCCCAGAAGTCCACGCTGGAAGGCCTATCCAAATCCACGGTGGAAGCCGTACGCACCCTCATCTGGCGGATTCAGTTCGACCGCGTCCCCGCCGCGTCAAACACGCCATAACGTCAAAAGATTTACCGCGGAGCACGCTGAGAAGGACGCGGAGACCGCAGAGGATTTGCTCAGGGAATCCTCCGCGATCCTCCGCGCAATCTCCGCGCCCTCCGCGGTTAGCTTTTGACGTTCTACTTCTCCAGCGTGATTGCCGCGATTTTGATTTCGGGGTTGTTCGGGAGGATCAGGGCGGCGAGTTTTTTGGGTTCGGCGATTCGGATGGTGTAGCGGTAGAAGTGGACGGGTTTGGCGTCTTCTCCGGCGGGCGTGTGCGTGCGGGTGACGGAGAAGGCGATCTCTTCGCCGTGAGCGGGAAGGGCGTCCCAGCGGCTCAGCGGGAAAGAGTTTAGCTGCTGGGTGCCGTCGGCGAACTCTACCAGGAAGTTGGTAACGGGGAGTTCCTTCGTTGCCGCGGCAAGCAAATGGATCGTTTTGTAGATCTCCGCCTTTCCGTCGGTGCCCACCAGCGGCACCTTCTGGCCGACGGCCTGGATGATGTTCTTTTCTTTCGGCCCCTTTGGACCCCACTTAAAACCGATCCCGCGGGACGATGCGAATCCGCTCCCACGGTTCGGTAGCCACAGCGTGCTTGGCGTCACTTCGCCGGCTGCGAAGGGAGGCACCTGCTCGGCTGGGAGTGAACGGCCGGCATCGATGCTGCCGTCCGCGCGATCTTCGTCCGTAGTGATTCCGTCCACGTTGAACGCGCTCGTCAGGTCCGCATAGGTCATGCCGCCCTTGATCACTTCTACTGCATGCACCCGCGTCTCATTCGGACGGATTCCGGGCTGCGTTGAGACCCAGGTATCGCCGATCTTGACGTCCCACACGAGCCAGTAGCGGCCATCCGTGGGAGGCGCGGTTACAAAGGAAAGAAGGTCTGTGATCTCACCTCCGGGTTCCAGGTCCCGGGGAATCGGCGTCGTCTGGCCTTCCCATTGCGCTTCGACACCGTCCAGGAAATACCAATGGTAGCCGACGACCGTGGATTCTTTGAGCCATGCCTGCGGGCCGGAATTACGGAGGCTCATTCGCACCGGAAGACTTCGGCCTGCCGGGAGCTCGACTGGCATAAGTATCGAAGAGAAGACGGCGCCGAGATCTCGTTCGGCGATGCCGATGGCCTGTGGATGTGTGAGCGCCCCTCTCCCGTTAGCCGTGACCTCGAAGAACAAAAGGTAGGATGAATCCGCGGCAGGCGAGGAGATCGGAATCGGTTCACCCTCTGCATTTGCGAGCGTCAGGGCAATCCGAACCGTTACTTCTTCGCCCGGCTTGAGGTCGGCCGGCAGTTCCGCGGTCGCATCGGCGATCTCAACCGGCTGGACGGTCTCTCTACCGTCTGCGCTCGCGGCGCCGGAGCTAATTCGATCGAGGCGAGCCGTGATCCTGGCGCCTCCCTTTTTCCACGTAGATGCCCCTACGTTCTTGATGGTTACGGCGACATCGTACGTTCCACCGGCCTCGACTGAATTGGAAACATCGGAAGATACCAGAACAGGTGACAGCGCAGCGTCCGGGGCCTCGCCCGCGCCAACTATCCGAACTGCCTTACTGAGAAGCGGAGCTACTCCGGCGGCCGGTGGGCCGATGGCGCCATTTTTGTCCAGGGCCGCGACATCGACCGCGAATGTGTACTCGCCTGGCTCCGCAGGTGTAGGGGTGTGGAAGGAGACGGCGAATGGCCGGCCTGGAACTGCTGTCGAGGGTAGTGGTAGGGTATGTCGCTGTCCGGCGGTAGCCGCGCTTTTCTTCCACTGATAAACCACGACATGCGTATCCGAGGCCCATGGGTCCGCATCGGAGCCTTGCAGACGTACGGAGATTCCGGCAGTTGAGTCCACCGGTAAGTACCTCGGCACGTTGTGAGAGAGAACGGCCGGCTTACGCGCGCCGGCCGTCGTGAATACGCGCGTGAACAGGCGAGTCAGGTCCGAGTAGCGCATTCCGTGTTCGAGCGTTGGCGCAATCTCTGAGCCGGCCCGGAAGTCGTTCCAACCTTCAATAAACACCCAATCGGCCTTGCGGTCTATCGCCTGCTTCCAGTCACCGCGATACGTCTCTCCCTCATTCCGGAGCTTTACGTCCTTTGAAACAGATCCTTCTACTCCGGTTCCGATCGAAGCCGGTTTGATCCAGCCGGATTCGTCCATCTGGAATCCTCGGCCGCGCGTGTCATTCACGTAGCCGTCGAGGTTGGCGGCCTTGAAGTCGCTGCTGCCGAGCAGGATGAGGTCGGAGCCGAAGTCTTCCATGAATCGGGCGCGGCAATACTGAAGGAAGCTGCCATCGACCGATGAGAACGGGCTCGCCGAGGAGAGGACGACTACGTTTGCGAAACCGCCGCCGTTCGCCGCGTCGAGCGGAAGCGATAGTCGGAACGGGGACGGAATGTGAAGGAAGAACTCCTTGATAGCGCCATAGACTCGGGCCTGGGTAACGGGGTCCTTGAGATCGGGCTTGCTGTTGAACGCGAACGAATCAGTGGCGAGCATCATCGCAACGGCGGGGTGCGGACGGTCCGCCGCTTGAAGAGCGCGCAATGCGGAAGCCAGGGTCAGGAGACCGCGACGCGCGTAGACTGCGCTGGCCTCGCCGCCGACTCGATAGACGGGCAAGATCGCATCGATTCCGGCCTGCCTCATTTGATCTGCGTTCTGCACGTGCCAGTTCACGCGGTCGTACGTCATCCACGGCCCTTCGCCATCCAGGGGGTGCGTCGCGAGGAGCGAGGTGCCGTCCTCCTTGCGCGGACTATTGAGCGGAAGCTTTTTGCGCGGATCGGCCTGAACGGAGTAGTCATACACTGCAAAGACGAGCCTTGGGACGGCCTGCGGATTCCGTGGCGCGGGTTTTGCCGCAGGACGCGCGGGAATGGTTAGTCGAGGCGGCGCTTTCGATAGGTTGACCTTTGGTTTGGCGCGCCCGGTTGCCGAATTCGCCGTGAAGGCAGCAGATGGCCCGATTCCGGCACCCTCACCGAACATGAAAGAGGTCAAAGTGTTCCACTCGCCCGAGGCGACCACGCCGTCGATCAGCGGCTTAATGGCGAATACGCGGGGTGAGATTCGGAGCTCGGGCGCGCCTTCAATCTGCCGAATCGCGGAGTCTACAAAGGCGATCTCCGGCCATAGCGTTGGATTGTGTAGATCTGCCGCGGTTTTCACACCGGGAGCCAGGCTGACGATCGGCGATGATCCGGCAGCCGCGCTAAATGCGACGACGTTGAACCGCATCCGGTTGCCGGGTTTCGGAGGCCCGCCGAGCTCCACCCACGGAATCGCCATCTCCACGGTGTAGCCGGTTTCGGTCCCGCCGGGCTTGTTTAGCTCTCCGCTTACCCTGGAGCGGTACTTGAACGGAATCCGCGCGCCGGTGGAGTCGGTCTTGAAGTCCTGGAACCCTGCCAGCGGCTTCGCGTCCTCGCCCCGGTAAATCTGCGCCCCGCCGGCCGCGCTCACCGCCATCTGCACGGAATCGGCCGAGCGCTTCGTCCCCGCCTCGCCCTTCTGAAGGAAGACCGCAATCGCGTCATCCGCGACCGGATTGCTGAACGGGGGGGCGTTCCGGCCGGCCAGATTCGGTTTCTGGACTACGGCCGCCAGGTAGAAAAAGTCGTCATCGTACGCGGAGAAGCATTGCACCCGCTCGCGATTCTGCGCCGATACCGGGCACGAAAGAATCGCAATAATGGTTACGAATACGATGCGAAGGAGAGCTCTAGGCATAGTGGAGATGGGGAATCTAACAGGTTTACGCACGACGACCCATTATACCTTAGCGACGGATTGCCCCCGCATCCCGTTCCCACCCGCCGGATTCCGCCCCGCATTTGACGCCCGCCGCCGCATTCGCGACAATGGCCCTACCGCAGTGGATTCCGCCCCTCGCCCCGTCGTGGACGAAAAATGGGCCGTTCGCCCTATTCCGCCGGCCCTCCTGCGATCCCATAATGGGTCGATGGTAATCAAAAGAAGAGCCAGATAGGCTGCGGGACGTGGCCCTTTCGTTCAACATAACGAGGAGGAAGAATTATGCCAGACAACGAGGAACAACCAGGAGTTTATGACTTCATCCCAGTCTCTGAGTCCTATGCGCCAAACGCTCTCCTGCGATGGTCCGCGCTGGCGCTGCTTGCCCTCTCGCTGGGGTTGCCCGTCGCCTACGGCGCCGAGTGGTTCGGGGTGATGAACGGCTACTTTTTTCTCTTTCCCCCGTTCACGTTGCTGTATCTGGCGGTGCCTGTCAGCTTCCTAATTGGGCGCCGGAACGCTGGGGTCGCGGCGGCGTTGGGCCTCCTCTCGTGCGCGGGATGGGCGATTATCCTGGCGTTCTCTGGGCTCGTCATCAACGCCTTCCTGAGCGACCGCCATGTCGTGGCGAGCGGTACTCTCTGCGCCCTCGCCGCCTCGGTCCTGACCACCGTCGGATGGTTAAGTGTTCTCCGCTCCGTTAGAACGGGCTCGAACATACGAGGCTTCCTTTGGACGGCTATCATTGCAATCGCATTGGCGGGTGCCGTTCTAGGGACCAGCATGGAGCTGCGCCGCAGGAACACAGTTAAGATTAAAGTTAAAGCCAAACGTGAGTACGACGCGGTTGCTTTGCGCTCCGCGCAACTTGAAAGTAAAAGGAAAATCTTAGCTAAGTGGAAACCCACAATTGTGTACGACGCGGGCGGCGGCCTTGTTCTATACCTCAAGACCGTCGAGTTCGGTCGCGGAAAGGACTTCGCGGTGATTTCCGGCACGGTTGTCAATCTGCGCGACAGCACGCTCCGTTACACGCAGATTACGTTCAACGTCTTCGACAAGAGCGGCGCGCAGGTAGGTACTGCACTTGACTTTATCAACGGCTTGGAACCGGGGCACATATGGAAGTTCAGAGCAATTGCCGTCGGCAAGGACCTTGCGCGCCATAAGTTTTCGAAATTGTCGGGTTTTTGAGCAGAGCAACTCAACACTCCCTTGCGGCGGACGCGCCGCGCGGACATCTGTGCAGTGCGAGAGGTTGTTTTCGCGGCCCGCCGCTGAAGGGAATCGGTGCATTCTCGACGTCCAATGCTTACGGAATCGGAATCCGGCTGACCTGGGAGCGGATTCATGCTGCTGGTGGACAGATTCCGTTTGATGAACGCGCGGATTCCGCCGTTGCTCTCAACTCTCAACTCGTCGCGCCGATTCGCCCCGCATTTGACGCCCCGCCGCCCCAATGGCCCTACCGCCGCGGATTCCGCCTCAAGCTCTGTCCCTCCTGTCATGGTACAATTGGCGAGCATGTGAATGGGAATCTTGGAGAATCCGCAAATGCCGTCAACGTCCATCGAACAGCGGTTGACCGCCCTGGAAACAGAATTGGCCGCGCTCAGAGAAGCAATCGCCACCTTTGCACAAGAAGACGCATGGTGGCGAAAGGTCGTGGGGGTATACCAGGATGATCCGGCCTTCGAGGAATCCGCGCGGCTGGGACGGGAATGGCGTGAATCCTTCCGGCCGAACGGCGATGAGCCGGCGCCACTGTAGATGTTCGTCCTCGATACCGATCACTTGAGTGTCTTGGAGCGCGGTGGCGCGCAGTCGCTTCCACTCCAGCTTCGGTTAAGCCAGGTTCAAGACCACCCCATCGCCACAACCATCGTCAACTACGAAGAGCAGGTGCGCGGCTGGCTGGCCCGCGCATCCCGCGCGAAGACCATAGATCAACTTGCAGAATCTTACAGTCGTTTACAGACTCACATCGAGACGTTTGCCGGAATTCCCATTCTTCCCTTCAACGCGGAATCCGCTGCGCATCTCCAACGTCTTTTCGCATCGCGGATTCGTATCGGAAGCATGGACCGCCGAATCGCCGCCATCGTTCTCGCTCAAAGCGCAACGCTCCTCACGCGGAACCTAGGTGACTTTGAACTCATTCCAGACCTCCAATGCGAAGACTGGACCGCATGACGCCCGTTGTCCAACTCTCAACCCTCAACCCTCAGCTCTCAACTCGCATTGACGCATAACACCAAGTTTGGCAGACGTGATGAAATACCGAGTTCTCGTTGACGACAATTTCCATTACATGGATGAGTCTGAGCGGTACCAGCTCGGCGAGTTCGATTCGCTCGAAGCGGCGGTGGCGGCGTGCAAGAAAGTCGTCGATGAATTCCTTATTTCCAACCTCCGTCCGGGCATGACTACCGGAGAGCTGCTGACTCAGTACGCTTTCTACGGGGAAGATCCGTTCATTATGACCGGGGACGGAACCGTGCCCTTCTCCGCTCGTGATTACGCATCGGAGAGGGTCCGAGAAATCTGCCAGGATGGTGAGCGGGGCTAGCTCTCCCCCGGATTCCGCCCGCATTTGACGTCCCGCCGCCCGATTCGCTACAATGACCGCAGTGGAATTCCGCGGAATCCGCCGGCCGGAATCCCCACCCGTAGCGTTCGGCGGAATCCACCCGTTATTCGAGCGCTATCCGTCAGGCAGTGCCGGATTCCAACCCGCCCACAAACGCCGAATGACGTATAGCAACTAGTTGGGTCTCAGCTCTTGGAGACATTTAGCGCAACATGAAAATGAGATGGCGGCTTCTCATCGCAGCGCTGGCATTGATCACGCTCGCTTACGGATTCTGGGTGGTAGCTTCTGCATTCCGGCGAATCGACTACAGTACGTGGCCGCAGGGGAAGGTATTTCAGATGGTTTGGAGTCGTCCGCTACCGGCGTCGGCTCAGGTACGAATCGCAGGACATGGAGCAGGTCAGGGC
>JBKJZI010000088.1:0-5839 GCA_046715155.1 Chthonomonadales bacterium
CCGCCCACCGGCCCGGCGCCCACCGGCTGCCTGGACGGCGCGGGGGCCGCAAGCGGCTGGGCGTGGCCCGCAGCAATATCCAAACCCAACGCGGCCGGGGCGCCGACGGCTGCTTGGGCCGCCAATATCGGATTAAAGCACCACTCGCAATAGTCTGTGGCGACCGTTTCGCGTTTACATCCGGGGCATTTCATGGTTATTGCGATCCCTCCCCGGCCTTGAAGCTCATGATCATCTGATCGAACACGGGCATCAGGATGGCTTTCAGATTCTCAGGGCAGTAACAGAAGACGGTCATGCGCCGCTCGCTCGTAAGCATGGTCACGCGCTTGCCAGCCATCGGGCGTTCGCCCCAAAGTCCCTTCTTATTGAATGTGAAGGAGGTCATCACCGCCTCAACACCATTGATGGACGTCTTGTCGGTCGGACCCTCTTCATACCCCTTGTACTTGCGGGGCAAGGACTCGGCGGCGCCGGCGTGCAGCTTTTCAGTGGGCGATGCCGGAGCTTCGCGGGGTATATTGGCACCCTCGCCGCCTTCGCCGCTTTCGTCTCCACCCATTCCGCCGATACTCGGTCCTCGCGAAATGTCGGCCATGAGCGAGCCGGCAAGATCGCTCTTAGCGCCGAAGTAGCAGAAGTTGGCCGGCTCGAACCAGACCTCCATCGAGGTCCCGGTAGCGCCCATGGACTGCGGGCGCCAGTTGTCGGGCCGCATGATCATAATGGACTTGTCGCCCGCTTCCCATTGCACGAGCGAGCCAGGCTGGGGTACCGTTGCCGGCGCCTTCCCGAAGGCGATGGTCATACCGATCACGGCCAGGAGAGAGGGCACCCAGACAACCCGGTAAAGGATTCGGCTGGACATAGAATTCCTCCAAAACGAACTATAGGTAATGATATGAGGACGGCGGCGAGGCATCCCTGAATTGACGGGAAATCTCACCTGCGAGTTTCTCTCCGAGAGCGGAATTTCCTCCTGAAAAAGTGGAATCCCGACGGAAGAATCCGGATTCCGCGCGCGTCCAAGGTGTATCAGAGTCATTTCGTCTGACCGGTCGGACAGGTCAGACCTATCGGCCAAGACCTGGAGGATTCCGGTGAACAAGAATGCGTTGTGGGCACTGGGGATGCTGACGGCGGCGCTGGCGGTATGCGCCGCCGGGAGACCTCCTCAGGACTTCGTCGTACACGAATGGGGCACCTTCCTTTCGATGAGCGGATCGGATGGCGTGTCGCTGGATGGTATGTACCACGAGGAGCACGCGCTGCCCGACTTCGTCCACTCCCGGAGCAAAGACCAACTCCGCCTACCGACGGCAATTACCAAGGGCGAGACGCCGGTCATCTACTTCTACACGGAGAGCCGAAAGCGGGTCAACGTGTCCGTACAGTTCCCCTCCGGGGTCTGGACCCAGTGGTTTCCGCAGGCCTCCCTCATCGGCCCATCGCTGGCAACCACCCGTGACGCGCTGAATCTGAAGGACGGGCGCATCCACTGGAATGTCGACATACTTCCGGCAGGGATGGGTTTGCACCTACCGGCAACCTCCAAGGACGCGTTATGGAATCATGCCCGAAAGGTAGACTCCGCATTTGTGCGCGTGAACCAGGTCCCGCCCGTCGGCAGGCTGGGACAGAAGTCGGCATTCGAGACCGAGCGGTTCATCTTCTATCGCGGCCTCGGACGGGCGGACCTCCCGCTTCAATTCTCCGCGGCGGAGCGTGGCGTCATTTCGTGCAGCGCTTCCTCCCCCTCGGCCATGCACCATCTCTTCGTGCTTCGGGTGGAGGATGGCCGCGGCGCATTCCGGTATATACCCTCTCTCGAACCGGGTCAGCGGATCGAATCCGTGATTCCATCCATGCAGGCCGCGGAGCCTATGGAGACCTTCAGCCGAAAGACCGGTGATGCGCTCGCCGGGCGGCTGACGGAATCGGGCCTGTTCGAGAAGGAAGCGCGCGCCATGGTAAATACGTGGCGGACGAGCTACCTGGAGACCGACGGAATACGCGTCCTCTACGTGCTGCCGCAGGCTTGGACGGATTCCTTCATCCCGCTGCATATTGAACCGAAACCGACTTCCCTCGTTCGCGTAATGGTCGGCCGCACCGAGCTGCTTACTCCTGAGCGCGAGAACGCGGCGGAATCAGCCGTCACAAACCTCGCTGCCGCGGATTCCGAAAAGCGACGCGCAGCCTTTGGATATCTGCGCGACCAGGGTCGGTACGTGGAGCCGATATTGCGTCGAACGCTCCTCACGACAAAGGACGAATCTACACGCGCGATCTGCCGCCGGCTGCTTCAGACGGAGTTCGTCACCGAGCTCCGCTCCGCGTTGAAGGACGCAGCGACTGACGGGCTTACTCTCCACAAGCCGGTCTATGCTCGCGCCCGGCTTGCCCAGATCCTCCGTGACATCGGGCTAGGAGCGGAGGCGAAGGCGGAGGGGGAGGCTGTTCTATCGGAACTTTCTCGGATGCAGGCTCCGCCCATAGATCGCCACGAGGCGCGCCATTATCTCCGCGCTTCCGCTCGTGCCTTCGAAGGCGTTGGCGATGACTCCGCAGCCCTCCACTGGTATGCCAAATTCGTTAAATTCGGAAGTCAATCTGCCGAATGCGGTGGCTGCCATCAATCGGAAGGCCCGCGCGACATGGCGTTCTACCGAGACTGGTGGGCCGGCGCGCGATATGCGCGCTACGCCGCCAAGACCAATCAAGCGTCTCAGCTCATCGCGAGTCACGAGCGCAGCCTGGCGACCCGCCCAACGGACGTGGAAGCGCGGTTGGCGCTGGCTTACCTGTATGCAGGCAAGGGCGACCGAGCCGCCGCCGAACGCATGTGGGCCGGACTGGAAGGACGGGGGCGGAAAGTGGCGGGCAAGTAACGGCTGAGCGTGGAT
The DNA here is from genome assembly GCA_046715155.1 of Chthonomonadales bacterium. GTDB lineage: Bacteria > Armatimonadota > Chthonomonadetes > Chthonomonadales > CAJBBX01 > JBKJZI01. The sequence goes on from JBKJZI010000088.1 coordinate 2,907, forward strand.
GTACGGAGGTACCGAATTGTGGAAGACACTGCACTTGCTTCCGCACTTCCATACCTCCACACTTCCACACCTCTCCCAACAGCAGGCCGGCAACGGCGAATGTGGAATGAGCGTATAGTCAGGTAGAACTTGCGCATTGCGCTCATTATGGAAGGGGAGTATCACGATGTCTAAGTCGCGCCGTTTCGTATTTCTGTTAATCGTAGGCGTTACGCTCAGCGGCGCGGTGGCAGTCGCTCAATCCGGCTATTACAGCGCGCGCACTATTGGCGCGCCGGGCCGTCTCGCTCCGCTGGGCGGGACCTGGATGCAGCCTCCTTCTTATTACGAGCCCATTTACCAGGCCCCCCAACAGCAGGTGCTTCCGCAGACTTCGGCGTCTATCGACGCGGAAGTAGAAAAGGATGGCAAGGTCCGAATCAAGTGGCAAGGCGAGCCCGATGCGGTCGAGCTCATCGTCTTTACCCTATTGGACCCGGACAAGAAGGTCATCATCGAGCAGAAGGTAGACCGACTGCCAGCCGAAGCCCGCTTCCCCCTTACGAACAAGAGCGCCTACTACCGAGTGACCGTCACATACCTTAACGGCACGAAAACTACGGTCACGTCGCTGCTCTAGATCCCCGAGTCTTTCCGATTGATTCACGTGCTGGTAGGGGCGGTTCGCGGATCGCCCCTACTCGACGGATACTTCCCCGCGCATCATCGCTCCGTTCACGCTGCAGTATCGCAAACTCACACACCGACGTAAAGTTCCCTTTGAAGCGCCCGATTCCACGAACCGGGTTGGTGCACTGGAAGCCTGCTCGATTTGATTTGGGAAAGCGTGGCAAGGAATGGAGGACTCCGAGCAAGACATAGGCGAACTGAAGAGTATCACGCGGAATCGACACCCCGTTGGAGAACTGAGCCCTGGCGGCCATCTGTTCACGTGTTTTGCTCCCATAAGATCCACCATGTAATGAATAGGAGGTAGTTACCCACATGAGACCTCGCCAAGCAGTCGCCGCACTTTTATTCTTGCTCGTAACGCTCGCAGCCGTACCGGTTCATCCTCAATTCCGTCGCGCTTCCGAAAAAGCGCCGGTCCTCACCCGGAATACGAACCCGCCATCAATCACCAGGGCAAAACGCGGCGCCGTTCCGAATCAAATCATTATCAAGCTCGCACCAAGAGCCACTGCCGATTCCATCGCGGCGCTGCACAGGCGGACCCGCGCGCGGGTGGTGAGCGAAGTTCCGCAGATCGGCATCCAGACGCTGCAGCTTCCGAGCACGCAAACTGCGGTAGAGTACCGGAATCATCCACTAGTTGGATGGGTGTCCCAAAACCATTATCGGTCCCCGCTGGTCCTGGATCCCAACGACCCGTTTTACAGCAGTATCGACAGCGATACCAATACCTACTATGAATGGGATGCACGCCTCATGGACTCCGTGCCGGGCTGGACCAGGTGGCCCGATCGCTACTATACAGCCGCGGGCGGCAAAGGGTCCGAGGCTGTGCGAATCGCCGTTATCGATACCGGAATCGATTACACGCACCCGGACTTCCGCAATGCGGGCGGGACCAGCAGCAACATAACCGGGGGCGGCCAGCTCGAACGGGCGCTTGACCGCACCATTTTTAATGGGGTGGTCACCAACGATGCGCCGGATGCGTACGGCCATGGTACGCACGTCACCGGAATCGCCGCGGCCGGCACCAACAACGCAACAGGCGTTACCGGAGTGGGTTACAACGCTAATGTGGTGTCACTGCGCATAACCGATGCTTTCGGTAACGCGACCGAGAGCGACCTTGCCGCTGCAATTACCTATGCGGCAGACAACGGCGTAGTCATTTGCAACATCTCGCTTGGCGGCTATGATTACTCTCAGGCGGAGCAGGACGCGGTCAACTACGCGTGGGGTAAGAACATGCTTGTCGTGGCCGCGGCCGGCAATGACGGCACTCACCTCTCGCCCAACTACCCGGCGGCGCTCAGCCGCGTGCTGGCCGTATCGGCGACCGAAGCCAACGACTTCCTCACCACGTACTCGAACTACGGGAACTATATCGGTGTCGCGGCGCCGGGCGGCGACTTCGACATCCTGGTCGGTTGGTTCGTGGCGATCTACAGCACAACCCCAACCTATGACGTAACGCTCAATGACCCATCCTACGGTCTGCTGCACAACTACGATTACCTGATGGGGACTTCGATGGCGTCGCCGCAGGTGGCTGGCCTGGCCGCACTCTTCGCGGGGCAAAAAGGCATAACTCAGGCGACTGCGAACGGACCGCGCCAGATATGGCAGGCCATCCAGCGCGGCGCGTTCGGCGCAGGCGGCTGGGGACTTTACTACGGATATGGTCGAATCAGCGTTTATGACACGATGAACCTGGATGTCGATCCCAACCCGCGCGGAGACACCGTTGGAAGCGTCGTCGGCCAGGTGCGGTACAAGGATACTGCAGTACAAAACGCGACCGTTGCCGCCGTACCGGTGGGCTCGGGCCCCTCATTCTTTGCTACGAGCCGCGCCGACGGCACGTACCGCATAGCCAACGCCCTCGCCGGGACCTACAACGTGACAGCGAGGTTCTTCGGCGAGACGCAAACCCTCTCAAATACGGTGGTGACAGCCGGATGCGATATTCCGGCCGCCGACTTCAACATCGGGGGAGCGCCGCCCGCAAGCTACTCTGTAACCGCCTCGACCGCAAACGTCGTCGCTGGAGCTGCCATGTCCGTGAGCTGGACGGCGCCGGCAGGCAGCTCTACGGCGGATTGGATCGGGCTATACAAGGTGAATACGCTAAATGGCTCGTACATCTGGTGGCGATACACCGCAGGAGCGCCGAGTGGGAGCCATATCCTCAACGCCCCCGCCGAACCGGGAGAATACGAATTCCGTTACCTGCTCAATAACGGTTACACCAGCGTTGC
>JBKJZI010000089.1:0-13989 GCA_046715155.1 Chthonomonadales bacterium
TCATCAAGGAGAAGAGCACAAATGGTTGGACAAGGATGCAAGCAGCGTAAGAGATTTGCGGTGCCGGTCGCCGTTGCCGCGCTGACGGCGGCGCTAGCGGGCGGATGCGCGCCGAAAGATGAACCGGACGTGGTGGTGACCCCGCCCGGCGCGCCGTCGAGTACTACGGTTGTGACCCCGGGAGCCGGCACGCCAGGACCTCCCGGACCTGCTGGCGCCCCGGGCGCCCCCGGCGCTCCCGGCGCCCCTGGTCCCTCCGGGCGATAGGGAAGACTTCGGAAACAACACTTCGGCGGAGTCTTCCCATGGTGGAGGACTCCGCCGTTCATCGGGCTGCAACCCCATCCCTTCCTGCCCCGGCTGGAGCACGCGATTCCGTGGCTTCGCCGCTGGCGGGCGGAATCCGGGATCTCGATCGGGTTCCTCGGATTCTCAAGCAGGTCTTCACCGTGCGAATCTGCATCTTTGGGTACTTGCCGATTTGGAGTGCAATTTGACGTTCGCCCGCCCCATTCGCTACAATGGCGTTATCTAGCCAGTCTACACCCCCGCCCGGCAGAAACGAACGCGACTCCGCGCCGGAATCGGCTCTTGCCGGGAAGTAACTCATACCAGGGCGTATAAAGACCCGTGGAATAGGGCGAAGGTTGATGACTTCGAGCAAAGGGACGAAAAGACAGTCGATAAGTTGAGCGTGACCTAAGCCGCGATCTCCTAATCGGGAGAGGCCGAGAATGCCGGTAAGAATTGAAGACCTCGTATCTAACATCATTGAAGCGTACGTGGAACTGGATTCAAATCTGCACATCGTGGACATGAATGCGAATGCGGAAACCCTCTTGAGGAGGGATCGCTCCAGCGCTTTAGGCGAGACGCTGGATGAGCTCATTCCCGACGCCAACCGCTCCCAACACTGGCCGGCTTTCGTCGAGCTCCTGAAGAGCGGACGAAGTGGGGACGTCTCCATCTTCTACCCTGCGCAGTATCGCTGGCATGATGTGAAGGTGATTCCCGTGTCCGGCGGTGGAATCGGTTTGCTCATGCGCGACGTTACCGATCGCCAGTGGCTGATAAGGCGGGAAGCCGAGCGGGTCTATTTGCAAAACGTCTTCGAGGAGGCTCCCGTCGCCATCAGCATCATGAGGGGAAAAAACCTGGTAATCGAGTACATGAACCGTCGGAGCAGGCAGCTCGTGGGAGACCGCAACATCATGGGTTTATCTGCAAAGGAGGCGCTGCCGGACCTTGAGCAAAAAGAGTTGTTTGATATCGTAGAGCAGGTTTTGACGACGGGCACCCCCTTTCAGGCGCAGAACATCTATGTGCGATTTGACCGGAACAACGACGGAGTTCTGGAAGACGGATACTTTGACGTGAGCTACCAGGCGGTACGGGACTTCGACGGCACGCTCTCGGGTGTGCTGGGGGTAAGTGTAGAGGTGACCGAACCGGGTGCCAACGCGTCCCCAAGAACAACTCCGCCAGCTCTTCACTGAGATTTGAGACGAGGGTATTCCGGACCGCAAGAATCCCATCATGAGTGAACTCGATCCTCTTATGCGAATACGGGCTGTCCGCATCAGCGCCGAGCTGCTGGACCTCACCGCTGACGCGCGCTCGCTGGAGGAGGGCGCCGGCAGAATCGTCGGCAAGCTGTATGACGATATGGCCGCCGGCAATCCATCGGAGCAGTTGGCCGTGCTGGTGCGGATATTCGTGCTTGCTCCCTATTCCGCGCTGCCGAAGGATTTGCGCTCCATCGCGGAGTCGAGCAGTCTCGGGCAAATGTTGCTTTCGACCACTCCCTGCTTAACGCTGTTGGCCACCCGCGGAGATCGGCCGGAATGGAACGATCGCCGCCAGTCACGAGAGCACCAGTGTATTCCTCTCGGCTCCGATGAGGTGTTGGGCCAGTTGCCGATGATCTCGCGGCTAATGCAGCAGTTTGGCGTGCATGGGACGGGTCTCTTCCAATCGGAGACCGGTCTGCGATTCACCGGCACGTCGGACATCTACGACATATTTCATGTGGAAGATGCGGCCGGCAGCCCTTTCATTCCCGCGCAGCAGGAGTTTGTTAAGCCGTTTAAAATCCGGTCCGTGATTGGGTTCGGCGCGCCAATGGTACGGGGATGGATTTATGCCGGTATCGTGTTCAGCAAGGTTACAATATCCGAGCGATCGGCTACCTCGTTCAGAACGATCGCCCTGAGCGCGAAGCTAGCATTCGCCGGCCTCAGGGATAAGCCCGCGTTTTCAGAGCCGCTCGGGGCATCTTCTTCCGCGGCTGCGAGGTAATGTGCGGATGGCCTACAAAGATCAGTGGAATCTGGCGACGGATGATGAGTTCAAGCGGGCGGGTGCAGGTGGCTATGTGCTCGGCGGCCATCGCGATTCAGGCGGAAGCGCCGGCCACGCCAAACCACACCAACCGCGCGAACTACGCCAAGCTAGTCCTGAACAGCCCGGATTCCTACATGCCGCTGTTCGCCCTCGCCATCTGCCCCATGGACCCGGCTCTCACTCGCCTCGCCCCCGGCCCTGATTCGAAAAACGTAGACTTTTTTCTCAAACCCCCTTGACAACCCCGCCGCCCGTCCACTATACTGCACCAGTAGACACCCATGCGCCGGATTCCGCATCTGCGAAATCTGCGAAATCCGTGTAATCCGAGTTCAGACAAAGGAGGAACCAAACCGCGGAACCGTCCGCACCGAGCCGGTCCGGCGACGGCCCAAGGGCATGGCAACCCCAGTCCGATCCATTGTTCATTGGTCATTGGACATTGGACATTGCGGAACGCTCTAACGCCCACGCGAGGCTCTGCGTAACCAATCGCAGCCCAAACCGGTAATACAAATCCCTTTGGGGCCAGGGAAATCCAAACGCCTTCTGCGGAGTCTGCCTTCAACCGCTCCAAGGAAGCCGCTCTCTGATCGCCTGGTAATACAAATCCCTTTGGCGCTGGATTCGAAGCATTCCCAAAGGCAGGGAATCTCGGATTCGCTAGCGTGGTAATACGTTCGCGCGAGACACGATAAATCGGCCGATGCCTCAAGATGCCCAAACAAGGGCGAGGCAGCGTCATCAGCACCTTGACAATTTAGTCGCGTAGGAGACGGATTCGTCTGGAGCGCTAACCGCCCGGAATCAATCCAACGGGTTCCACGGGTCTGAGAAGCGCTTCGCCGGGCGCGATCTGCACTTTCTTCACCGGCTCGAGGTTCTTGATCAGCCGGATGTTGTGCACCGGGAAACAGATTATCTCGCCCTTCGGCTTCCGTAAGCGTATCCACGGATAGTCGTAATCTTCCAGTATTCCGGAATCCTCGCAATCCGAGCTGCCCGTCGGATTAGACCGTACAGACACCTTGACTCCGATCAGGTCCATAATCGCCGTGTTGGGCATGAATTCCATTTCGCTCACGCGTTTACTCCGCAGGCCCGTTCCCTACCATTGAACCCTTGCTCGTTTCGCGAAAGTCAATCGTCACGAAATGTCGAGCATTCGCTGAAGTGCGACGCGCGCCCACTGTTTGATCTCCGGCTTAACCTTCACCTGGTTTACGATCTTTCCTTGCGACAGGTTTTCCAGGACCCAGAGGAGGTAAGACGGGTGAATCCGATACATCGTGGAGCAGGGGCAGACCACGGGGTCAAGGCAGTAGATCAGCTTGTCCGGATGCTCGTTCTGAAGGCGGCTCACCAGATTGACCTCGGTGCCCACCGCCCACTTGCTGCCAGAGGGCGCCGCCGAGACGGTCTTGATGATAAATTCAGTAGAGCCGTTAAGGTCTGAAGCATTCACTACTTCCAGCGTGCACTCGGGGTGGACGATGATGTTGATTCCGGGGTGCTCGCGCCGCGCTTTCTCGACCTGCTCTACGGTGAAGCGCCCGTGCACGGAACAGTGGCCCTTCCAGAGAATGACCCGCGAGGCCCTGATCTTCTCGGCGTCCGTTCCGCCAAACGATTCCTGCGGATTCCACAGCGCCATATCTTTCTCGGGATCGAGCCCCAGCGCCACCGCGGTGTTCCGTCCCAAATGTTGATCGGGGAAGAAGAACAGCTTCTCGCCCTTATCGAGGGCCCAGGTTATGACCTTGCGCGCGTTTGTCGATGTACAGCAGGCGCCGCCGTGGAATCCGACAAATGCCTTCAAGTTGGCAGCCGAGTTGACGTAGGTGATGGGTACGATCGATTGCTCGTCGACATGCTCCGTGATGTCGCACCAGGCATCCTCGACCTGTCGGATGTTCGCCATGTCCGCCATGGAGCAGCCGGCGGCCATGTTCGGAAGGATGACGACCTGGCCTTCTTCGGCGAGTATGTCGGCGGATTCCGCCATGAAGTGGACGCCGCAGAAGACGATGTACTTCGCGTCCTTGTGTTCGGCGGCGATTTGGGACAGCTTGAGGGAATCGCCTCGAAAGTCCGCCCACCGGATGATCTCGTCACGCTGGTAGTGGTGGCCCAGAATGATGAGGTCCTTGCCGAGCGATTCTTTCGCTTTGCCGATTCGGGCGGCGGTCTCTTCTGCGTCGAGCCGGGTGTACTCGACTGGCAGCGGCTGCTGAAACATAGCCGGTTTCTCCTTCTTGGCGGACCAGCCTCGGTGAAGTGTTGAGTATTAAGTGTTGAGTGTTTAGACCTGCCTTAACACTTAACACTTTACGTTCAACACTCGTGTTGGCGGGGATGTTGGCCGCGCCTGATTGTGGTTTTCAGCTCCTAGCGTCTGAGCTTAACGTTCAACGCTCAATAACCATTACGGTTTTCAGCTTGCCTGCGTTTTATCTCATTCAACGTGTGCGCTCGATATCAACACAGACACGGGCGGCGATGGTTTCCATCGGCGGGTGCATCTTGCAGACGCGCAGGCGTATGGAGTCCACCTCGTACTCCTTCAGGATGACGGCCGCAATCCGCTCGGCAAGCGCTTCTACCAGTCTGAATTGCTCGCGCGTGCCGACTTCCACGATGCGCCGGGCAACCTCGGCGTAGTTCACGGTATCCGGGAGGCTATCGCTCGCGGCGGCGGCCTGCGTGTCAACGCGGAGCTCCACGTCCACCAAATAGCGGTGCCCCACGACCTGTTCTTCGTAGAACGCGCCATGGTAGCCGTAGAACTCGATCGCCTCGACAATGATTCTGTCCACCGTGTTTCAATCTTACCCCTAATTATCAGGCCTGTTATGGAATCGAACGCACCGCGACGCCGAACGGCAGGCGCGACTGGCTTCCATTGCAATATTCGGCGGATTCCGTCGCCAGTCTGAACCGTGTTACTTGCGCGCGCTTGACGTCTAGGTCGTAGTATCCGGAGAAGGCGGCTGAAACGAACCAGTCGTCATCGCGGTGGTAAAAGGGGTGCTTCATCTTGAACTTACCGAGGATCCCGACGCGCGACACGCCATTCCTTGATGACAGAACTCGGCATGTCGTTTCCGATTCCGTGATTTTGCTCTTCGCAGGATCGTTGTTTTCAGTGGGGGGATAGAATCGCACCAGCAATTTGTCGCTGGTCGAGCGGGGGAGCGACCATTCGGTCCCGATGCGCGGGGCAGGCGATAAGAAGCCGCGAACTTCGGCCTTAGAGAACGGAATAAAATCCTCGCCCGGCAGGGCCGACCAGTTGCCTCCCGCGTTTTCGACTAGAACAAGCTCGTTCCCCTTGCGTTCCAGGTATCGCGAGGTCACGTGCAAAGTCAGCGCTGCGCCAGGGGGACATTGGATTCCGCCGCTTCGGACAGGGACGACTGGCTGCCCGGGGCGAATGGTAAGGGAAGATTCGGCATTCTGAAGCATCGCGATGAGTTTTGCCGGTTTCGCAACCTCAACCGTGTGAAGGGAATCCGTGACCCGGCCCGCAGGAGAGATCACATACGCGTGGACGCTGCCAACGGATAAGCCTTTCGCATGCCCGTCGCGGTGGATTTGCTGCAGGAGTTCCCGCTCTTCTTTAGGAGCGCCACCGTTGTCTCGAAAGTCCTCATTGGATGTGAAAACGGGGACGAAGGAGCTGTTCAGTAGAGAAATCACCCGGTCATCGGAGAGCGACACGGCCCTCACTGCAAATGCGCCGCCTCAACAGCGGCCCACTCCCAGCCGGCCGTCGTGCGTAAAGAGGAAAGCCGGCCGATTGTGCTTCTTGGCTAACTGCAGGGCGTCCCGGATATCCTTGGCCCATCCGATACGTTCGAACGCTCGCTCCTTCGCCGTAGGCTGCCAGGCATCGACACGCCGATCGATCTCTGACGGCGATAGCGTTAACGCAGTTGCAGCCGAAATGAGCGATGCGACAAGTGCGACGTTTATGACTTGCATGAATGGACTCCGAAAAGGACGTAACTGCCTGTCTCTCAAGCGATCGGTGCCCAGGGCGGGGGTCGAACCCGCACGCCTTACGGCGAGGGATTTTAAGTCCCTTGTGTCTGCCGATTCCACCACCTGGGCGCCTGCGAGAGTATATCACAGCGCCCGGAATCGAACAAGAATGCCGCGGAGAGAAGCACGCCGGCTAATTACGGATTGCGCGCAGAAAGAGCACGTTCGATTCTGCGGTCAGGAATGAGCCACATGATGGCGAGGACGATGTAGAGTCCGCAGGCAATCCAGGAGTTGACGAATGCGAGCGGAATCGCCGCCGCATAGATCACGACCGATATTATTCCCTTGGTGTCGCGGCCCACGGCGGCGGCGAGCGCGGAGTCCTTTCCGTGGCACGCGAGAAGAGCCCGCGTAAGGATGTAATAGGCGGAGCCTGCCATGAGCATCACCGCGCCGTAGGCTGCAACCGGCAGCGGAGCAAAGTGGTTCTCTCCCATCCAGGCGGAGACGAAAGGAATTAGCGACAGCCAGAACAGCAGGTGAAGGTTCGCCCAGAGCACGGCGCCAGTGACCTGACGCACCGCCTGGAGAAGGTGGTGATGATTGTTCCAGTAAATTCCGAGGAAGACGAAGCTCAGGACATAACTCAAGAATACCGGAATCAGCGGCTGCAGCGCCGTTAGGTCCGTACCATGCGGGACCTTCAGCTCCAAACACAATATTCGTGATTACATGGCGATGACCCCATCACTAAAAGCTTCGAGGCGTCCTTTGCTCAAGCTGAGTCTCGGTCCGAGGGCGCGTACTTTGCAGCCAGCTTCTGCACGGTCGTTGCATTCCGCATGGTAGAGGGCATCCCTAACGCTTTTCCGAACGGAGGGTCGGGATATGCGGGATCGCTCATCCTCACACGCCGGAGCCAGTATAGTTCGCGACCTTGCAGGTGAAATTCGTCCACCTCCGTGTGGAAAGCATGGAGCTTTTGCTGCGCATCAGCGTCCGGGCGAGCAGGCAGGAATGATATATACAGGGTTTCGCCGTGTCCGAGCTGCGAGTCTGGGAAAGGATTGTACGCAGCAATATCCGCGACATCGGAAGGTGTGCGGATAAAAGTGGTTACTTCGTAGCCGAGTGATTCCTTTAGATGGCTTTCAATTCGTATTTCGAGCGCTTGAGCGCTCTCGGACTCCGCGTCAAAGATTACATTACCGCTGGCAATGAACGTCTCGACGTTGGAGAATCCACAGTCCTCAAACAGCTTGCGCAATTCATCCATCTTGACAGTGTGGCCGCCCACGTTGATTGCGCGCAAGAAGGCGATGAAGCGTGGCATCTTATTTGGATTGTAGCCCAACAGTAGTGACTGCCAACAAATACGGGGCCGAGAATTCTCGGCCCCGATGCAATGCGATTTGCGACCGTTAGGGTTGTGGGCGTGCGGCTGTGGCTGACGCCAGTTTTGTGCGAAGGAACTCTATGGCCTTCTTGAGCTGGAGGTCAAACTTCTTGTTATCCTCAGTCCAGTCCTGCGCTACGAAGTCATCCGGTTGGGTCACGGCGACGTCCGGCTTAATTCCGCCGGTGCCGAATTTCGGCCGGTGCTCGTCATCGAACTTATTGTTGATGTCGTGCAGGTGGGGTGTGAAGTATTTGGCCGTCGTCAGCCTCAGCGCCGAGCCGTCATCGAGTGGGAAGAGGGTCTGGACCATTCCCTTTCCAAACGTATGCTGGCCTACCAGCGTGCCCACTCCATAGTCCTTGATGGCGCCGGCGACGATCTCCGAAGCGCTCGCGCTGCTGTCGTTGATCAAAACTGCGATGGGCAAGCCACGCGGCATCTTGTTGCGGCCACGCGCCGGAATCGGCTGCCGATGACCGTTCTTCTCCTGAATCACCACAACCGGGGCCTTTTCGACAAACCTGCTGCCGATGTCGACCGCGACGTTCAGAAGCCCGCCCGGATTGTAGCGGAGATCAAAGACCAGGGCCTTCATTCCCTGTTTCGTCAGCGCGTCGAGCGCCTTGCCAAATTGCGCGTCGCTCTTCTCGTTAAACTCATTGAGGAGGATGCGGCCGATCTTGTTTTTCTCGTCCTCCATCCAATACTGCACGGTGGGTGGTTCGATGTGGGCGCGGGTGATGACGAAACTCACCGGTTGTGCGCTGCCCTTACGCATAACAGTGACGCCAACCTTTGTGCCCTTGGGGCCCTTGATCAGCTTGACCACTTCGTTTATGTTGAGGCCGAGAGCCGCCTTCGTCCTGACCTTCTTTTCGCCCTCGTACTCGTCAACCGAAAGGATGACGTCTTTCGCCTTCAGCCCGGCCTTGAACGCGGGACTCTCCGGGATGGTGCGTACAACGCGGACGTCCTGGCCAAAAGGCTCCAGGACCGCGCCGATACCCTCGAAGTCGCCGCGAGTGGTCTGCTGCATCTGGTCCCACTCTTCCTTATCCAGGAAGCTGGTGAAGGGATCGTTCAAGCTGTAAAGCATGCCGCGGATTGCGGCTTCGGTTAGTTCTCGCGTCGCCTTCGCGGAGGTGACGTCACCGCTATAATAGTTCTTGCGCAGCACGTCCAACGCTTCGGAATAGGCGGCGAACGGATGATCATCGGCGGCCTCGGCGGAACGCATTGAGAGCAAGTTTCGCACAAGGCGGAGGCCATCGCGTGAGACCAGATCCCAGCGGCCGTCGGAGGCGTCCGGCCCGGCGAACCCGACGAACATCGGCAGCGCTACAAGCGCTACGGCTGTCGGGAGGAGGAAGCGTCGCTTACTCATGAATCATCCCTTCCTATGCGCCGGCCAGGACGCTAACAGCGCGCTGGACCGCGGGGTCGTTGGCAGCTCCGGCCGTTCCGGTTACGGTAATGTCCGGTTGAAGGCCCTTGCCGTTGAAATCGGATCCGTTCGATGTAAGGTATTTACCGGCGGAGACGGTCATAGCGCCGCCGCTCCGCAGGTTCACCAGCCTCTGTAGGATGGCGTCACCGAAGGTCTTGCCGCCTACCAGCGTCGCCCCGGCTCGTTCCTTGAGAGCGGAGGCAACCAGCTCCGCCACGTTGGAAGTCCCGCCGTTCACGAGTACGGCAATCTTCGGAGCGCTCGTGGCGGTACCGCCAACGATGATGGCGTCGCTCTTATTACCCTTTAGGGCCAGGTTGCCTACTTTGCCGCCCTTGGTCGTTGCGGCCAGCAGGATTCTGGCGGCCTCCGGCAGTGTCTTGTCCGCGGGGACGGGCGTGCCCGGATTGTCGCGAAGATCGATAATAAGCGAACGAGACCCAGCTTCCTTGAGCGCGTCGGTAAGCGCGCTAGCGGTTGAAGGTCCAAAGTGCGGGATCCGTATATGGGCCACTGAATCGCTGATTAGCTTGACTTCCACGGGAGCGACTGTCACGGTGCTCGTCGTCATTGCGAGCTTAAGTGGCGCCGTGGCGCCCACGCGCTCGACCGTCAACTCTACCTTCTTACCGTCCGCCGCGACGAGCATCTCCAACGCCTTCGGAAGCGAGACGCCATCGGTGATCTTTTTCGTGAGATCTTTAAGAGACTTCCGGTATTCGGCGTCGGTCATCTCCTTGGTCTGAATCTGGTCCAGCTCGAGCCGAGGGTCGTAGGCGATTATCCAACGGTCATTCACATGCGTGATGACGTCTCCCGGCTGTACCCCGGCAAGCGCCGCCGGCCCTCCCGGGGCGGGCGCCACGACGGCCAGCCGGCGGTACTCGATCGACCCTTTCTTGGCCTTGACCACTGAAACGGTCGCGCCGATTCCGGCGTACTTTCCATTCAACTGTTCTTCGAGCGCTTTGAGTTGAGCCGGCTCCAAATACCGCGTCCGGGGGTCGTCGAGAGAAGCAAGCATCGCGCGCAGCGCGCCGTGAGATAGTTTCGCATCACTTTCGACCTTGTCCACGTATTCGTCCCGGATGTAATTATAGATTTCCTGAAAGGTCTTGGCCGGGTTACCGGTATCGCCCTGACGGGCGCCGAGGCCGAGAATCCCACCGATCTTAGCCTCCGGAAGCGAGGTCACTCGGGCATTCTCTAAAATGGGCGCCGCCGCGACCTGCCGAAGCTTGCGACCCCCTATGAAGGAGAATGCGATCAATAGCGCCAGGGGACACAGCAAGAGAGTGGTCTTTAATGGTCGGATCAATTCAGCCTCCGAATAGCAATAAGCGCGCCGAAGCGCGCGGTTGAACGAGATAATACTTTATCACGCAATTATAACGCCCGTTGTTCCCGACTGTCAAAGAATCAGATACGCAGTAACAGTTCAGGGATAGTGAGAGCGAAAAGCGGATGCTTCGCAACGGCGGCTCAGCATGACGGTTTTGCACGATCGTCAGGGGATATGGGACGCGATTCCGTACCGAGCCTTTCATCCTGAGACAGTTGAACCGTCGAAGGATGGGATTTTGCACTCTCATCATTCCTGAACAGTTACGATACGCAGTCCGGGTTTTCGAGCAATCTTCTGCGGCTCTGATAATACGAGACTCGTGAATCACCAAAACGGCTACGCCGGATTCACGCAAATCCGGGTATTCCATAATCGGTCGCTGACACAAGGAGGACGAGAGTTGAAGATTGGGCTGAGGATTCCGGGAACAGCGCGGCAGATGGAGTTCGGTGAGTTTTGCCGCTGGTGTAAGCGAAGCGGGTTCGACGGGGTGGATGTTGGGCCGATGACCGCGGAGATCAAGGCCGCGGTGGAATCCGCTGGGCTAGAAGTGGGTACTTCCGATCTGATAACGTTAAACGGCCTGTGCGGGTCAGATGAGGAAGCGGAAAAGGCGATCCAGAGCAGCCGGGAGGTTATTGACGCCGCCGCGGCTCACGGGGTCACGAGGTTGTTCAGCGTGATCATCCCGCAGGAGCCGGCAAAAGGACGTGCCACCAATTTCGATCGATTTAAGGATACGTTCGGACCGGTTGTGCGACATGCGGAAGAGAATGGCGTGCGGATTGCCATAGAAGGATGGCCTGGCCCGGCTCCATATTATGGTGCGCTCGGCGTCGCCCCGGAGACGGTGCGGGCGGTTCTGGAGGCATTTCCTTCGGATGCCGTCGGCCTGAACTACGACCCCAGCCACCTTATCCGCATCGGTGTCGATTACCTGAGATTTCTTCGCGAGTTCGGCAGCAAGGTCATCCACGTACACGGCAAAGACGCCATTTTCGATTCCGAGGCGCTCTACTTGCATGGTAACCTCGGGCCAACCTTCGGCCAGGCGAAGGCGTTCGGCGAGGACTGGTGGCGCTACTCGATTCCCGGGGAAGGCATCGCGGATTGGGGGAGAATCTGCGCCGACCTGGACGCGCTTGGCTACGACGGATTCATCAGCGTAGAGCTTGAGGACTTCCGCTATCACCGAACCTGGGAAGCGGAATCCGAAGGTCTGGTGCGCGCCCAAGCGCATCTGGCGCAGTTTGTGTAATGTCCGAAATCACGCGATCGCTTATTCCGGCTGCCGGCCATGGTACGCGGCTGAGCCCGCTGACGCGCGCGATTCCGAAGGAAATGCTCCCGCTCGGGCGCAAGCCGGTGCTCGAATACATCGTCGAGGAACTCGTCGCTTGTGGAATCCGCGATGTTCTTATCGTAGTGTCTCCGGGCAAGGAATCGATTGAGGCCTACTTCCAGGATGGCGCGGCTTTCGGAGTCCGAATCTCTTATGTTATTCAACGAGAGATGCGAGGCCTCGGCGACGCCGTTTTGCATGGAGAGCAATGGGCTGACGGTAGCCCATTTCTGGCCGCGTTTGGTGACTGCCTCCTCGACTCCGCGGACCATGAGGCAACCAGGCGTCTCCTGCAAATTCACTCAACTCAAGGTGCATTTGCGTCCGTCCTAACACAGGAAGTAGGCCTTGACCTCGTCTCTCGATATGGAATCGTCGCCCCGATTGCGGCGCCCGAGGCGGGATCAGGCTCGCCATTCAGGTTTGGGCGAATTGTGGAGAAGCCGTCCTCGGCAGATGCTCCCAGCCGATTTGCGGTCGCGGCCAGGTGGGCCCTTGATTCCGGAATTTTTGCCCATATCCGCGAGACGCCGCCTGGTCCGGGCGGAGAGCTCGGCTTGTCGCAGGCGGTCGACCGCGCCCTTCTCAACGGGAAGACGGGATGGGCGGTTCCGCTGACTCCGGGAGAGGGGCGCATCGACGTCGGATCCTGGGACAGCTATCTCGCCGCGGCTGCGGACGCTATCGTGCGTGATGAGGAACTGGGATCCGGAATCCTCGAATCGCTGTGCGGAAGGCAACCCTGCTGACGCAGCCTTGGCGAATGAGGTATTAGTTGAGAAGCATCGCGGTTTGAGACGCCTCGGCTTATCGGCAGTTGCGCGAAAGGTAAAGGTTCTTGAAGGTCGCTCTTGGCGAGGTCACGAAGCAGTACCGCTCCATTCAGGACGAAGTGGATTCCGCTATCCGCGACGTCTTGAACAGCGGTCAGTTCATCCTTGGAGAGACAGTCGCGGCGTTCGAGGAAGATGCGGCGGCCTATTGCGGCAGCCGGTTCGCCGTCGGCGTTAACTCCGGTACGGACGCGCTACTACTCGCGCTAGTAGCCGGGGGAATTGGCGAGGGGCACGAGGTCATTACCACGCCGTTTACCTTTGTCGCAACCATTGAGGCGATTACCCTCGCCGGCGCGAGGCCCGTATTCGTTGACATTGACCCGAGAACTTACAACATCAATCCGGAGCGAGTGGAATCCGCGATCACCGAACGAACCAAAGCCATAATGCCGGTAGACCTCTACGGTCAGATGGCTGATAGAGATGCCCTCGTTCCCCTGGCGGAGAAGCATGGGTTCAGCATTATCTGGGATGCCGCGCAGGCCATAGGATCTAAATTCAACGACAAACCTGTCGGCGAGTACCCCGGAACGTCCACGCTCTCTTTCTACCCGACAAAGAACCTGGGCGCGTATGGGGACGGCGGCATGGCGCTTACCAACGACGAGGGTGTTCGCGACAGGCTGCGGCAATATCGATTCCACGGCTCCGGCGGGGGATACGTCTATGCGCGTGTCGGTTACTGCAGCCGGTTGGATGCACTGCAGGCCGCGGTCTTGCGGGTCAAAGTGCGGCACCTGGATCGGTGGACGAATCAACGCCGCGCACACGCGCACAAGTACTTCGAGCTGCTGCGAGATTCTGCGGTATCGCTCCCTTACACAGACCCGCGAACCTACCACACGTACCATCAGTTCACCATCCGCCATCTCCGCCGCAACGACCTTAATGCATTTCTCCAGGAACACGGAATCGCCTCCGGAATCTACTATCCCCTGGCTCTCCACCTCCAGGAAGCCTACGCCCACCTCGGCCATTCCGCCGGTGACTTCCCCGAGGCCGAGCGCGCCACCCAGGAAGTGCTGTCCATTCCCGTCTATCCCGAGTTGACGGATGATCAGATCGAGTACACGGCGGAACATGTCCGCAGGTTCGATGCCTAGCTCGTGCTTAGAGCGGCCGGACCGGCGAGTTCACCTTGACAAGGTCGCTGAGATTCATCAATAATGGCCTCGGCGGTCGGTGCGGATCGCCTACGTCACATGCAGGAGGAAGATGAATTGGCGACGAGGCCGGCAGTCCTGAACGAAATTTCAACCCTACCAGCCCTTGAGCTTCTCAAGATAATGC
>JBKJZI010000090.1:0-3303 GCA_046715155.1 Chthonomonadales bacterium
GTCATAGAGATGGTCAGGTTCGCCATGTTTCCCGCGATGATGAGCATAGTGCTTGCGGATAGATTCGGGAAGAAGGTATAGGCGCAGACTCCCCAAACGGTGTAGACGCCGGCGATACCGTAGTAGACGTTCTTGACTTTATTCGGGTTGAACTTGCGGGCGCGGCGGCTCCCGGACCAGATGACGTCAGTCCATCTGCGCGCCGTGATGTCCACTACGTAGAACTGTCCCGGAATCATGATGACAAGGCCGCAGAACAAAGTGAGATGGCGGAAGATCTCCCCTTTCGCCTCGCCAAAGTCCTGCGCCAGAGCGGCAGCCCATTTCCAGCGGTCGGCGCTTCCTTCCAGGTTTTCGACTCTCAGGTACTCCGCGCCGAGCATCGCGGGGAGCATCATGGCGACGAGCGAGCCGCCGAACCACAGGTAGTACTGATCGGTTATGATGTACTTGAACCAGAGGTTGAATCTCCGCGCGTTCTCGGCCGTGTTGCGGGCGATGACTCCGATATGCGATAGCTCGATCTTGTGGCCGCCGAAGGCGGACGGGATCGCCCCCACTTTGGAGCCCATCCCCCAGCCGTTCTCGCGAACGAAGTTACTCGCCATCGCATTGCCGGTGCCGCCCAAGCCGGCGAATCCGGCGAGAGCGGCGACGATCGCCCAGTCAATTCCGGCGCTCGTCATTCCGGAGCTGGTCATGGGGTTGATGAGCCCGCCCCACATTTGCGCCCACGTCTTGGCGGAGACAAAGAAGATACAGGCAAATGCCGTGTAACCCAGCACGAACGCGACCTTGCTTCCCAGCACGAGCTGCAGCGTGTTATAGATCTTGCCGCCGAAGAGAGCCATAAAGGCGCAGGAGAGGAAGACGATATAGCTGACCATCCGAACCGTGTCCGGATTGATGGAGTCGGCGGGAGTGAGGCCCTGCACCCACACGACGAGGATCTGAGCGGCGAGACCAGCCAGTGATGGAAACCACCCCGCCGCGTCCAACAGGAGGTAGAAGACGAGCCAGAACTTCGGCCCGGGCTTGGTGCGCATAAATCCGGTCAGTATCGGCTCGCCGGTGCAGACTGCGTACCGCATTACCTCGGTATTCAGGACCACCTGCGCGAGCAAGGAGGCCAATGCTGCCCACATGAAGGCGCCATGATACCGAGCGGCGGCCTGTGGGCCGACGATCCATTCGCCGGTGCCGATCGATCCGCCGGCCAGGACCAACCCCGGTCCCAGGAGCTTAACCCAGTTTGTGCGCCGCTGCTGCGGCTCCGGAAAGTCGTCGACGTCCCAAGCCGGCAGGCATCCGGGATCGACGGGCGGCGTTTCCTTGGACGGCCGGTCCTCGGCAACGGACGGCGAATCGTCAGGCGAACGTGGGGCGTCGGTATCGCTCATAGGGTTTCAACAGGCGGACGGTGAAGTTTCGATAGTGGGCGCTTGGCCGGTAGGACGATTAGTTCGAATCCGGGCCCTCGGAGTCCTTCTCGGCTCGAATTCGGTTCCCTGCAATCCTTGACACAACTATCGCGCGAATGTAGAATGGGATACATCTGTATGGCGGAATCACTCTGATCCGAGTTATATGCTTCGCTCCCTATCCATCCGCAACTTCGCAATTATTGAAAAGCTCGACATTGACTTCGGGCCCGGTCTCAACGTGCTTACCGGCGAGACGGGGGCCGGCAAGTCCATACTGATGGGCGCGCTGAACGTGATCCTCGGTGGGCGCGCGGGAACGGAGATGGTGCGCGGCGGCGCCGACCGGGCGTCGGTTGACGCGGTTTTCGACCTTTCAAGCAGCCGCGAAACACTGGACGCGCTGGAGGAGATGGGATTCGCAGCGGAGGAAGAACAGCTCTTTCTTTCGCGAGAGATCGGCGCATCCGGCAAGTCCGCGGCGCGCGTTGGAGGAAGGCCGGCATCAGTCGCCCAGCTTCGCGAGATCGGAGACTGGCTCGTGGACCTGCACGGGCAGCACGAGCACCAGTCACTGCTGGCAGTCACCCGCCACCTCGACATGCTGGACGATTGGGGAGGCAAAGAGGTGCTCGCCCTCCGAGAGCAGGTTGGCGATGCGTACCGGATTCTGCGATCGCTGGAAGTGGAGCGCGCCGCGCTTGAGACCGACGCACGGGAACGTGCCCGGTTGCTTGACCTGTACGGTTTCCAGGCGCGGGAAATTACCGAAGCAAACCTGGTCGAAGGCGAAGAAGAGGAGCTGCGCGCGGACTCGCGCCGGCTTGCAAACGCACAGACGCTCGCGGAATCGGCGGAGTCGGCATCGGCGGGACTTACGGGAGAGGGCGGTACGGTGGAATCACTTTCGGCGGTTCGCCGGTCGCTGGAGGATATGGCAAAGCTGGATGACCGGTTGGCCCCGATCGCAGAATCTGTTGCGGCTGCGATGTACAGCCTGGAGGAATCCGCGCGGGACCTGCTCAACTACCAGGACTCAATCGAGCACGATCCGGAGCGGCTGCAGCAGGTCGAGGAGCGGCTGGAACTTTTCTCCAACTTGAAGCGCAAGTACGGCGATACGGTCGAGGAGATCATCGAGTACGGCCGCGACGTGTCTAAGAAGTTGGAGGCGCTCGGCCACAGCGAAGAGCGGGGACTAGAGCTGGACGTAGAGGTAGCTCCCGCCCGCGAAAGGTTGGAGGCGCTCTGCGCTGAGCTCTCTCAACTGAGGCTGAAGCGGGCCCGAGAATTTGCGGATTCCGTCCTCTCCGAGCTGCACGATCTCGCCATGGAACGGACGCGGTTTGAAGTCCAGATCGAACAGGGCGAGCCGACGCTAAGCGGGACAGACCGTGTGGAGTTTCTGATTTCCCCCAATCCGGGCGAGCCTCTTCGACCGCTTGCCAAAATCGCTTCGGGAGGCGAGATTTCCCGCGTGATGCTCGCCATCAAGAGCGCCATGGCTCGCCAGGACCCACTGCCGACCATGGTGTTCGATGAGATCGACGTGGGCGTGGGCGGCCGGACGGCAAGCGTCATCGGCGACAAGCTCGCGACACTCGCAAAGAACGCCCAGATCCTCTGCATCACCCACCTCCCCCAGATCGCCGGACGCGCGGATTCCCACTACTACATCGAAAAGCGCGTCTCTGGAAACCGTACCACCGTAGCTGTCAGTCCCCTTCTCGATGCCGACCGCGTCGAAGAGCTCGCCCGCATGCTCGGCGGAGCCGATGTCACCGAGACCGTCCTCCAGCACGCCCGCGAAATGCTGAAAGTCTAGGGTGTAGGGTGTCGGGTGTAGGGTGTCGGGTCAAAATCGTCCTCGTACTCGCTCTCG
>JBKJZI010000091.1:0-5287 GCA_046715155.1 Chthonomonadales bacterium
GTTGAGAAGATAGCGGCGCGCCTGATCGACCGATTCCGAATCCTCATAGGAGACCGCGGCTTTCTGCCGGCCGCGTCGATACCCCGTCATCAGACCTTGCGAGCCAGTATCGATTGGAGCTACGATCTACTCTCCGAGCAGGAGCGGATGCTGCTTAAGCGCCTGGCGGTATTTGTCGGGGGGTGGACCCTTGAGGCGGCGGAAGGGGTCTGCTCCGGCGATCCGATCCCGGAATGGGAAGTGCTCGATCTGTTGGCGGGCCTTGTGGAAAAATCCCTGGTGGTCTACCAGCCGAATGAGGATCGGTATCGCTTGCTCGAGACTATTCGGCAGTATTTGACCGATCGGCTCGAAGAAGAGGAAGCCGACGCAACTGTTGCAGTGAAGCACCTCGAGCATTTCCTTGCATTGGCCGAAGCGGCTGAACCGGAGCTGAAGGGCCCCAGGCAAACCGACTGGTTAGACCGACTAGAGTCCGATCATGACAATCTCCGCGCCGCACTGTCCTGGTCTCGCGGCGAGCATAGCGATTCCGAATCAGGGCTTCGATTGGCGAGCGCGCTTTTCCGGTTCTGGCAGGTGCGAGGGTATATCGTGGAGGGAAGGCAACATCTTGCCCTTGCGCTCGCCAGATCTACAAAGGCGACTGCGAACCGCGCAAAAGCGCTCAATATCGGCGGCATACTTGCGTACCGGCAATCTGATTATCAGGCAGCCCGCTCGCTCTATGAGGAAGCCCTGGGAATACGCCGTGAACTAGGAGACCTCACTGGTGTTGCGTCCTCGCTAAGCAACCTCGGAGTCATAACTCTGGAGCAGGGAGACCGAGATTCGGCTCGTCCGCTCTACGAAGAGAGCCTCGCAATCAGCCGTGAACTTGGCAACCGATGGGGTATCGCACTTTGTCTCCACCACCTGGGAACTGTCGCTCTTGATCAGGGTGACTATGGTGCCGCTCGTGTGCGATTTGAAGAAAGCCTGGCGATCAGCCGTGAACTCTTGGACCGCGGACTTATTGCCTATTCGCTATCCAACCTCGGGACTATCGCTAATCTCCAGCGAGACTTTGGAGCCGCTCGTTCTCTGCATGATGAGAGCCTTGCGATCAGGCGCGAATTGGGAGACCGCCTGGGAGTCGCCCAATCGCTTCACGGCCTGGGGCTGAGTACTCTTGAGGTGGGGGACCATCATTCAGCCCGCTCATTGCAGATAGAAGGTCTTCAGATCAGGCGAGAATTAGGTGACCGCACGGGCATCGCCGAGTCGCTTGAGGCGCTTGCGAATTTGGCAACCGGGGAGCAGGGCGGTCCTGCCGATTCTGAGGCCGGAATACGGGCCCCTCGGCTATTCGGGGCCGCGGAAGCGCTGCGTGAAGCGATCGGCGCTCCGCTGCCGCCCAACGAGCACGAGGATTACCAACGCCACGTGGGCCGAGCGCGGGAGGCGCTGGACGAGGACGCCTTCGATTCAGCATGGTCGGAGGGCCGGGAGATGACGCTTGAACAGGCAGTCGACTACGCACTCAACCATCGAGCGCCGGAGTTGGCTGGAATGACTGCGGTCGCACCCCGGTCTGTAGAAACCTCACTCCCGTGATCCCGAACTGCGGAGGAGGAAAGCGGGCAAGTGTGGAAGTGTGGAAGTGTGGAAGCCGTTTCTTCCGTACGTCCACACTTCCATACTTCCATACTGGTACTTCCCACACTGGAGTGAAAGATGAACGCACAGGTGGCGGCGCTGCAGACGGCGGGGGTTAATTCGCTGAAGGCCGGACGCGCCGATGAAGCCGTTAAGACGCTGCAGATGGCGGCGGGGATGGACCCGGATAACTACGATACGTACGCCTTTCTCGGGGCCGCCTATGCCCGCCAGAACAGCGCTGAGAGCTCGCGACGGGCATTTGGTAAAGCCGTGCAGCTCAAGCCGGAATCCGCCAAAGCCCGCTTCAACCTGGGGATGGCGCATGAGAAGTGCGGCAACGTCGAGGCGGCGCGCGCGTGCTACGAAATGGCCGCGCAGATGGACCCCAACTACGTTCAGGCCCAGCAGGCGCTGGATAAACTTCCGCCCAAGCAGAAAGACGCCAGCGAGATGAGTATGTCGGAGCTTTCCACTCCCGGTGGGGCCATCCACATAACCGGAGCGCAGGCGGAGTACGGGCAGGAAGAGGAAAAGTCGGAATTCGTTCCCAGCTCGCTGACGCCCGAGGAGATCGCGCGGTTATCCACTCCCGGCGACGGCCACCTGCACATCATGGGCGCGCAGGCGACCGACTATGGCGATGACAGAGATCGGCGCCGCTAACACCCGTAAAACGTAATCCCTAATCCCGCAAAACTCGGTTAACACAAGAATCAAATTACGCATTACGCTTTACGCATTACGTTTTACGTTTTATCCTCAATCCAACTCCCAGAACTCCACGACCCGGTCCTGGTCTTCCACGCCCACTGTGTGCAGGATGTAGAATCCAAGGGTCTTCCCCTCCTTAGGGTCGAGGCCGGGCGCTACGTCCAGAATCTTTCCCACGATTTTTGGGCTCGTCCAAACAGGCTTGGCCGAGGCGACCGCTCCCGCGTTATCCGGAGAGAGCGTCGCGGCGTCAAGCAGGTCCAGGAAGCTGCCGTCCTTCGTTTGTCGGGCCCAGTAGGCGTAGAGCCTGTCATCGGCTCTCGGATCGATAAGACCCACCACTCCCGCGCCATGCGCTCCTTCCGGGACGCCCAGCGCAGACAATAGCTCAGCCGGCAGATGGGCTACGAGGCTTCTGTACACACCGGCCGCCTCTGCAGGAAGCACCATGTCCCGCCCTGGTGTAAGCGGATTTGATGCCGAGATGTCAACTCCGTAAACGTCGGGCTGGCCGCCGGCGAAAAAGAAGAAATACTCCGATCCATCAACAAACTTCACCGTGCCGGTAATCTCCGCGAGGTCCGCCTTCTTACTCTTGAATTCGCTGCCCTCCAGGTAATAAATCGATCCTGGAACGGCGATCACGGCCGGCTTGTCTTTGTCGAACTTCCCGGTGACGAAGCGACCGCCACTGGGACCGAGGTCTACGGTAGCCTCTTTGGTCAGCCCCATTGCCGCAGGGCGGTAGACGGTGAGCTCGCCACCCTTTCCCAGCACGAGCAGGCGCGGCTTCTTGTCGGCATTAACGTCGGCAACCGAAATGCGCCGAGCTTCCTTGGGCAGATCGATCTGCCAGGTCTTCTTGAATGCCGGCGCGCCGGTCTTCTTTACCGCATCCTGCTTCTCGTCCTTGAATCCCGCGAAGCTCAGGTTATGTGATTCATAAAAAGCCCCGCGCGGATTCCGCGGCCCGCCGCCCTTCGGATCGACGTGGCAATAGGCGCACAGCTTGTTCTCTTTCTTGGCATACATCGGCCGCGCCTGTGCTGAGGTCATAAGGAGCGCCGATGTGATTAACAGGACGAATGTGGACAGTGGTTTCATTTCAACTCCGGTTTCGGGGAAGTCAATGCCAGGTGTTGGCAGCTTGGCCGCCGATTCAAAGGACGATGGCCCTGATAATCCAGTTTCACCGAACGCAACTTCTACGCGGATTTCGCGGATTCCTCAGCGCGGCGCCGTTCTTCTGACGGTTCTCGCCGGAAGAACTTCAATAGGAAGAACAGAATCACCGGCAAAGAGACGAGGCTGAACGCTTGGGCGTGGGTGAGGCCGTAGCGCCAGAGGGTGCTGGTGGCGCCGGCGCGGAAGATTTCGTCGATGAAGCGGTAGACGGAGTAGAGCGCGAGATAACCCAGAAAGACGGCCCCTTTAGGGTGAGGGCGGCTGTTCCATAGGTGGAGGATGCCGAAGATCGCCAGGTTCATGATCGCCGCGTAGATCTGCGCCGGGTGACTAGGGGGAGTCCACGTATTCGTGTTTTCGCTCACGAGGAAGCGGGTGGCCCAGGGAAGATCGCACTCCCGGCCGTAGCAGCAGCCGTTCAGGTAGCAGCCGATCCGGCCGATGGCGTAGCCGAGGGCGAACGAAGGCGCTCCCAGGTCCGCGAATTCGTAAAAGCTGAGCTTGTGCTTGCGGCAGTACCACCAGAGGTATAAACAGCCGGCAACGATCGCGCCATGAACGCTAATTCCGCCCGACCAGACCTTGAATACGTCCCACGGATTCCGCTGAAACTCTCCCGGGCTGAGCAGCACGTAGAGCAGGCGCGCCCCCGCGATGGAGACGAACAGGCCGACGAGCGACATGTCGAAGATATGATCCGGCGTGATGAGGCCTGGCTCGTCCGGCTTTCGCCCTTTCATGCGCCGACGGGCCACGCCCATGGCATAGACGGCTGCGACCCCGAATCCGAGCAGTACCATCAGGCCGAAGCTGCGGATGGGGATACCGGCGATCTCGATGAGAGTGGGGCGCATGGCGTTCAGGCGTTCAGGTGTTCGGGTGTTCGGGAGTTCAGGTAACTCTTGTCTTGGATGGATTCGGGGCGGTCGGTTGGCCCCTTGCGGATTCGCCAGAGCATAAGTAGTGCAAATGGCAGCAGCGCCAGGTTGAATACTTGCGCGTGGGTGAGACCGCTGATGAGTACTTCAGAGCTCGCTCCGGCGCGGAGGTATTCGTAGGCCGTTCGGTACAGGCAGAACAACACGAGGTATGTCGCGAAGACCTCGCCGGTTCGATGGGATTGACGCGATCTGTAGTGAAGAAAGGCGAACATCGCGAAGTTAATGACCGCTGCATAGAGCTGGGCGGGGTGGCTGGGTACGGTATGCCCGAGCTCGGGGTGACCGTCCTTGATGAAACTGACGGCCCACGGATGGTCCCACGGCGCGCCATAGCAGCAGCCGTTCAAGAAGCAGCCGATACGGCCGACGGCGTAGACCAACGCGATCGTGGGAGCGATGAGGTCGGCGAACCCCAGGAATGAGAGTCGATTCCGCCGGCAGTAATACCACAGGTATCCAAGGCCAAACAGGATCGCGCCATAGGCGGTCATCCCGCCTTCCCAAATATTGAGCAGTTCCAGAGGCCGGCCGCTGTAGCTCTTCCAATCCAGTGCGACATACAGTAACCGCCCGCCAAGGATACCCACCCAGAGCGCCCGCACGCAGAACCGCGTCACATGATCGGGCGTAATGACGCCAACCGAATCCGCCTGCAGCCCGCCCATCTTCCGCCGCGCCATCGCCCGCGTGTACAGCAATCCGAGGACGAATCCGACGAAGACCATAAACCCGTACGCGCGCACAGGCAGGGGTCCGAGGTGAAATAGTACGGGATACATGGGGAGGTGTTAGGTGTTAGGTGTTGGGTG
>JBKJZI010000092.1:0-24214 GCA_046715155.1 Chthonomonadales bacterium
ATACTAACCAAGGTCTTCAGTCGGGAAGTGGGCGACAACATCGGCGGCCCGATCGCCATGGGGCAGATGGCGACCCAGCAGCAGCGCTTCGGCATTGCCGGTCTGGTCAACATGGCTGCAATGTTCAGCATCTCCCTGGGAGTAATGAATCTCTTGCCCATTCCGATCCTGGATGGCGGACACCTTCTCCTGCTGGGCATAGAGAAGCTGCGCCGCCGCAAGCTCTCTCCGCGCGAAGTCTACCGCGCTCAGATGGTCGGTCTCGGAATCATCGCCCTGCTGGTAGTCTTCGTCTTCTACAACGACATTGCCCGCATCGTCGCCGGCCGCTCGTTCTGAGCCTCAACGTGCGCGGCACGCATTGGGTAAGACGAAGAGCGTCGCGCAACCCGTCATCCTGGGCCGCACTTGCGAAGGATTTGCTTCTGACGCTGACGTTCAAACGTTACTAACGCAGTATGAACTCGAGGCGGTGGCCCGCGGTCAGCTTGACGGGAGTCTCGAAGGTAAAGATCAGACGGCCGTCTGGGCCTTTCTCAAGCTTCCCCGGTACTGGCGCCCGGCCAACGCTGGCAAAGACCTCGGGCGTTCCGGTCCCATGCGACGGAATCACCACCTTCTTCAGCGTCAAGCCCGTCCCTGCCTGCAGTTTTACGGGTGACTTTGCCACGGGAATGTAGCGGTCAAGCCGGAAGGATATCAGGGTCCTTCGCGGCGCGGGGCGATAGTCCATCCAAGCCACAAAAGTCGGCGAGAAAATGGGCGTCGATAGCGTCTTCAGGGATATGGGTAGCCGCGGAACGAGCGTCAGCACTCCCTCCGATAGGTCCACGTCGAATCCGAGGAGCGCCTGGTAGTAGTGCCAGCTCGCGGCGTTGGAGATATGGCTCCGGCCTCCCTGCGGCGCGCCGGTGTCCGCATTGTAGGATAGCGGGGCCTGCCATTTCAGGCCGGAATCCGCGATGACCCGGTTCAGCCGCTGCATCAGGGCAAGGCCGTCGCTTGCCTTCCCGTGACGCGCATACACTGCCGCCTGGAATACCGCCGAGTGTGCAGGTAAACTGCGCCTGTCCTCTCCCGGGGGCGCCAATAGCAATGAAGCCAGAGAGCCCTTCCGGTCGTTCAACTCAAGAAGACTTTCAATCGACTTGGAAACCTGATCGGCCGGTATTGGACTGGCCAGGCCAAGGGAATCCGCTAACCATACGCCGGCAAGCTGGGTCGCCACCGACATCTGCGAATCCGGCCGCAGGCGGAAGTTGCGACCGCCCCATAGCTTCCCCTGGACGGTTGGCTGGGCCTTCTGAGTGTATGCGGCAAGCTCGTCGGAAAATCGCTTATCCTGCATAACACCTGCCATGCTCTGGCCGATCTTCAGGGTGCCCAGCCACAGTAGGGCCGAGTAGCTGTCGAATCCGGAGCCGCTCGTGCCATATACGTTCTGGCCTTCTGGGATACCGTCTCCATTGGGGTCCAGTGAGGCGGCGAACTGGATCGCGTGCTTGACCGAGGGATAAAAGTCGTCCAGAAACTTCTGGTCTCCAGCCGTGCGGAAGTATCGGTAGACCAGGTAAGCGTAGGCGCACTGCACGTCTGGCCTGCGCTCGGATTCCGCGGCAGTTTGGCCCTCTTTTCCGGGAACCAGCTCGTGTTCGACGTGCCCGACGATCCTCGGGATCTCGCCTGCCGGCGATTGCGCCGCCCGGAACGCGCCGAGGACCTGTAGGTGAAGTTGAGGAAAGAAGTTCGCGTGGAGGGCCGAGGCGAGGTGAAGGTGATCCATAGCCCCGAGAGCGCCTTTCCCATCGACAGGACTCTCCAGGATATTGAACAGGCCGGGTCCGGGCGCCGTTCCGGCCAGTCCGCTGTCTCGCGTGAGAATGGTGTTGGTAAACAAGCTAGACGAATCGTCCATCAGCCTTCGACACAACCATCCGGGAAGGGTCGAGCGTAACAGCGCCCCTTGCCATTCGTCCGTCAACGCACCTAGCGCGAGGCGGTTCTGCAAAGCGTACCGCGCTACACCGACAGAGTCCTCGAAGCTCCGCTCGTACTGGTGCCCATACTCCACCGCTGTGGTGGTCCAGTGGCGCTGTGTATACCAGGCCACCACGAAAGGCACTTCCCGCGTCTCGCCATCCTTCAGCGAGATCTTCAGTGCGACGACACCGGCTGGGTGGACCGACCCTTCAACTCCCGGACCGACTTCCCCGTCTACGGCTCCGCTTTCAGCAAACCGGCCCCACCAGCCCGGGACGGAATCCGCGGCATTCCATCCGGCGGATGTGACAGTGGTTTCCGGCGCCGTGGCTTCCGCCAGAAGCGCATAGTTTCCGGTGGCATTGTAGCGGAGCCGGCTTTCCGGACGCAGCGTCGTCAGGCGCGTGCTCATCCGCAGCCCGAAATGACCTTCAACGGCCGGCTCCTTAGCGATAGAGTTCCCGGTGCGGTCGCTGAACGGACCTTCGGTAGCCGTTCCACCGACTCCGAGGAAGTTCTCCCACGAGAGCGCCACTGAGGCTTCGACCGGCCCGCGCGCCTGGTTGGTGACTCGGAAGATGAATAGCGCGGCGGGTATTGAGGAGTTCTTCACGTCGTGTGGAATCAGCGGGGAGAATGCGCGCAGACTCACTTTGACCGGAAGCTCGCGATCAGGATACTCAATGAATGCTTGTGGGAACTGACCCCTGAACTGAACTGGCTCCGAGCTCGGCAGGCCATAAGGGTTCTTGAGCTGGAGCGTTTTGGCGACTACCCGGCCACCGCCACGCGTCCAAACGGCCGCAAAGCAGCCCTTCAGATCGCCGGTCGGCTGGTCCCAGTTATTGTTGATGGTGGCGCGCGAGATCGAGCCGTCCGTCATGAGCTCGAACGTGCCGCAGCCGATTCCGCCGAGCGGGAGTCCGCCTGCCAATCGCGCCGATCGCACGATCCCGGTATCGGCGGCAATTTGCCCCGGATTCGCAGGACGTACCGGATTCTGAGTCCCAGAAACGGGCGGGGCTGCCGTAAGCAAAGCCGCCAGAATTGCGATGGCGAATGGAATGAAAGAAGCAAGTCGCATATAGCTCACCTACGAGGAACCGGCATGACTGGTTCGCCTCGAATACGAACGCCCCCAGCGGGAAGGCTTGCTGGAGGCGTATCGTTCAGGATGCGTTTCAGTTTTAGCGAGCCGGCTTTTTCTCCTGCTCGCCTGGCGCCAGGCGCACGACCTTCAGCGTTCGCGATGCGTGCCAATTCTTACCGCCCCAGCTAACGGTGGAGCTGAACTTGTACTGGCCCGGACTGATCCCCGCAGGCGGATTTACGAAGAAGGATACGGTGAACGTCGAGTCCTGCTTCGTGACTTCGAACCGTTTGCGGTCCCGCCCATCGACCGACCAACCCGCGGGGACGTCGATTGAGATATTCCCAACCTCATAGGGATAAAGCGCTGTTTTGATCTCAATCGGAATCCGTACGCGGCCGGTATCCGAGGCGGAGACGGATTCCGGCTCGTTCGGCATGGAGATGGCAAACGCGTCCACCACGGTGAAGCTGGCAGTTGCTGTCGCCGTGCCTCCACCCTCCAGCTCCGCCGAGCAGCTCAACTGGTATGCGCCGTAGGGGGTAGTGTCAGGCAGCAGGCTCGCGTACTTCAACGTAAGCGCCTTTGGACCGTTGATCGCCGGAATATTCACTTCACGGACCGAGCGGACCAGGTCTTGCGCGCCGCCTTCGCCTTTCCACGACACAGACCGGATTTTCCGTTCCGTTCCGTCCTCGCTACGCAGCTCCAGCGTGGCCTTGAGCTCCTGGCCCGGAGTCAGCCGCGAATCGAAGAGCGCTAACCGGGGGATGACGCCTCTGGCCGGGGTGACCTGACTCTCTACGAGCGAGACTTCAAGCAGAAGGTGCGGCTCGTAAGGTGGGGGCGCAGCGGGCGTGGCCGAGGCAGGCAAGAAGTCAGCGCGGATGCCGAGCTTAGCCAACGCTTTCGGTTTGATCCCTCCGAATCCGGCCGGAATTGCAAGCTCTACGGCTTGGCCGGTCGCCTGCGAGCGTGCGGAGAGTTGGACCTGCTTGGTGTCGAGCGCGTTCTCGTTCCACGTAGGAGTCTCCTTACCGCTTCCGTCCAGCACGCGAGCCGAGATCGTAGCCAGGCCGGAACCGGCCATCGGCGCGATGGTCAGCTCGACGTTATCGGTCCCTCGGAGCCAGCCGTCCGCGTTGGCGTCGATGTTGATTACCGTCCAGGCTGGGACGTCAGTGCGAACAGCAATGTAAAGATTCTCTTCATCCCAATTCAAGTAAGTCGTGCCTGTCACGGAGGCGTGTCCGACCGTATAGAAAGGGTCCCACTCGTTCTCGCCGATTACGCCGTCCATAATCGGGCGCTTCTTCAGACGCTGCGCATCAAAAGGGGTTTGGGGCCGCTCTCGGTAGTTGATCACTGCGGCCTGTTTCGGGACGGACTCCTGTCCGACCGCCGCGCCCACAAGGCCGACCGGTAGTAAGAGCAAAAGGAGTCGGAATAAGCGTAGTACAGGGTTCAATGCGGTACCTCTCCAGGGGAATGCGGGTGGCATGAATGTATCACCAGTCCAACGGCGCTGTCAAGGCGCGGTAGACTGATGAGCGTGCGATCACCCCGCGCCAGGCTCGCGATACTCTGGATTCCGGCCGTTCTCCTGATGGTCGGAATTCGCCTCGTCGATCTCGAATCGGACCCTTATCGGTGGCTGGATTGGGATACGGGGCTGATGACGGACGAGGGCTTCTACTCGCACAACGCCCGCAACGTCGCCCTCTTCGGGCATCCGCGAACGGACGAGTTCAATAACATGCTCGCCTCGCCGCTGCTGCACTATCTTCAGTCGGCAGTTTTCACGGCGTTCGGATTCACGACAGTCAACGCGCGGCTCATATCCGTCCTATTGAGCCTGCTCACCATCGTCATCTACTTCGCGGCCCTACGCCGCTCGTTCGGAATCCGAGTCGCCGTCACGGCAACGCTGTTTTTGGGCCTGGACCACACGAACGTCCTGTTCAACCGGATGGCGCTGCTGGATACGCCGGCCACGCTACTAGCCGTCTGCGTGTTTTATGCGGTCGTTCGTGCGAGCGATGTCCAATCCAAGAGACGAATTGCATGGCTGGCGGGATGCGGCGTTCTACTCGGATTGACTTTCGTGACCCGTTCTCTTTGCCTTTACCTCATTCCGGCTGCGCTCATTGCCTTCGCCTTGCCTTCTCGAGATCCGATTAGCATACGGGTCCGAATTGGCCGAATTGGTCCGCTGATCGGCGGCCTGATGGTCGTTCTCCTCCTGTATGCGGTTATGTGGTACTTGCCGAACAAGAATGAAATTGACCACATGAACGGCTATTACCGGATGGTCCAGCTCCAACCCGATTCCGTCGGAAGGTTAGCGGCGAACATTCGGATTGCGTTCCTGGGAGACCGCTACGGCGTGTTCCCCTACCTGTTCCGGCACACACCGGTCCTGTTCGCTCTGGCGCTACTTGGCCTGTGGGGAGCCGTTTGTCTTCACCGTCCGAACTGTCCGACCAGTCCGACCCGTCAGACCCCCACGACCCAACGACCCAATGACCCAACGACCCAGCTATTCCTGGCCGCCTGGTTACTCTCTGCCTGGGCGCTATTCGCCGTCAGCAACTACGCCCCAAACCGCTATTTCGTCTCGACCTACCCTGCGCTTTTCGGGCTGGCGTCAATCGCTTTATGGCGGCTCCCCGGCCTAATCTCAACGGTACGCCTGAATGACCGAAAGACGGCTGTCGGCATGGCGATCGTCGCCTGGTTCCTCGGCTATCACGCACTGGAATCGGTCCTGCATCGCGGGGGGCTTTTGTCGCCGAGTGCCACGCTCTGGGTGCTGTACACAGCTCCGACGCTCTTATCCGCCGCCCTCTTCCGCTGGCCCATCCGGATTCCAGATCGCAGGCTTAGCCCTGCCCGCTACAGGTTAATGGTCGTTGTCCCGATTCTGATTGGATGGACCGGTATCAACGCTGGATGGCTTGCAGACTGGTGGGTCCACCGGGAATACACCCTCTCTGAAAGCTCGATATGGCTGAGTCGGAATCTGCCGCCCGGAAGCGTGTTGATGGGAGACGTGGCGCCGGGGTTGGGGATGGATACGCCATTCGTCACGGCGAACGTAATGAAGGGTTTCGCAAACGACGCCCGGCCGGTCGAGTCATTCGCGCCGCGTCCACGCTACGTACTCACAATCGACGGGGAGTGGAAAACCCCTTATTGGAACGAACGCTATCCGGACATGGTCGATCCTTCACGGCGTATCCGTCACTGGCGCGTCCTTCGCTGGATGATCGGGCTCTATCCAGCCGAGAGGCGCTAGCGGATCAGGACCTCGTAAACTTCTACTCCCTCAAATGAGGCGTCGGGAATCAGCTTCAGAAGCGGGCGCAGAGCTTCTAAGTAGGCCGGCGGAATCCGGAGCGCCGGTTCAAGTATCTGGCTGGTGACGATATAACGGACTCCGGATTGACTCAGCAGCTCGGACGCTGCCTCGACTGGCATTCCGGCGGCAAAACGCCCCCATTTGCGGATAGCGCCATCAAAGTCAGGCGTTTCTCCCCAGTGGCCCGCATGCACGGAGAGCCCGGTTAGTCCTGGCGCGAACGAGGCCATAGTCGTATCGAAACGGCCGCTTTCCCCGACCGGAATCCACGGAAGAGGTTGAATGGGAGTCCCCGGCGCTGCGTTCGCCCGAAGCCAATCGAGCGCCCTGTTCTCTCCTGACATGAGGTACGGCCTCTGAATCATGCTCTGGGCCACGTTGCTCTGATACGCCGCCGCGTCGCGCAGCATGAACCGAACATTCGTGACCGCAGTGAGCATCACAACCACGACCAGCGCGACACGCCATTGCGTGGTTGAAGCTCTGACCAGCAAGAATCCCATCGCCGCTCCCGCGAGCATGCATATGGGTAGATGAAGTCCCATGATCATCTTGCGCTGGAAAGGAACCGGCAGGTAGGCGACGGCGAGATTAGCTACAACCCAGCAGATCAGAAGGGTCGTTAAGTCGTTGGGTCGTTGGGTTATTGGTCGTCCGTCGTCCGTCGTCGGCCGTCGAACGAGGATCCAGGCGCCGGCTACGGCTAGCGGAATCAGCAGACCGAAGCCTAGGAAGTATTGCCCGAGGCTGGGAGAGAGCGTTTCGACATTGACGCGCGCGGCGAAGATGGGATTGGACTTGAGCAGGTAATACTGATAGCCGGCAGATAAGAAAGCTGGTGGGAATGCTATCGCGGCGCAAGCCAGTCCTC
Organism: Chthonomonadales bacterium; assembly: GCA_046715155.1. Taxonomy (GTDB): domain Bacteria; phylum Armatimonadota; class Chthonomonadetes; order Chthonomonadales; family CAJBBX01; genus JBKJZI01. The sequence goes on from JBKJZI010000092.1 coordinate 7,303, forward strand.
GAATCAGCAGACTTCGCGCCCCAACCATCCGGACAACCAGATAAAGCGCCCAGATCGCAGTGAGGGTAATGACGTCATAGCCGTGGATATTTCCTAGCAGGAAGCCGCAGAGTCCCGCTAATGCCGCCTTGCGGAAAGAACCGGTCCGCTCAGCGTCGATTAAGCCGATCAGGAATCCGACCATGATGAGGAGTGAGACTATGAATAGCGGATTGAGGTACAGGCTTAGGAACATAATGGCTTCCGGCTGCCAAACGTCGACCGGAGCGCTCTGCCCAAAATCCACCCACAATCCAGGTAGCCATCCGAGACCCGCGGAGAGACAGACAAACAGGAATGCCGCCTTCTGCGAACGCTCACCCGAAATCACGCGGGAAATCAAACCGTGAACGGCGCAAAGCATCCAGATTCCGAAGAGCAGCCGCGCTAAATGCCATACCGCAATCGGCGGCAGCGTTGTTACGCGCGAGATGAGACCGAGGGCGATGAAAAACAGATTAAACTGTCCGGCTGGTTGAGCGTCCGTCGTGAACAGGTTCCGCTGGAAGAAAGCGCCGTCCGCCGCCTGCCGCAGCCAGGAGAGGTACACCGCGCTGTCGTCAAGGTTGTAGCCGAACCAGCTAAACCACCCGAACGCCCGTTCTACGCCCGTGAGCGAATAGCCGAACAGATACGGAATCATCGTCACCGCCATCACGGAGGCGGCAACGTACAGGACCCAGCGGCATTGGGATTTGAGTGCTTTAGGATCGAACGGATCTGACTGATCGGACGGATCCGAACGGACCGCCGTGGTATCGGGACTACTCACCACTCACCACTCACCCATCACTCTTAGATTCCGAGCTTTTCGAACGTGTGAGGAAGGTTTTTCAGGTGATGGTCGATGTCGAAGGCGGCGGCTATTTGCTCTGAGGTCAGGCGCTCTTTGATGAGGGGATCGTTGGCGATGGCGTGCTGGAAGTCTTCCCCTGCCCAGGCTTTCGAGGCGTTTCGCTGGACGGCCGTGTAGGCTTCCTCACGGGAAAGACCCGTGCTGATGAGCGCGAGCATCACTTGCTCGGAGCAGACCAGGCCGCCCATCTTCTCGAGATTCCGCCGCATGTTTTCCGGGTAGACGATCAAGCGGTCCAGAATGTCGGTGAACTTCCACAGCATCCAGTCCACCAGGGTGCAGGTGTCCGGCAGAACAATTCGCTCAACCGAGGAGTTGGCGAGATCGCGCTCGTGCCAGGTGGTCATGCTTTCCAGCATTGGAATCAGGTTTCCGCGCACCAGGCGGGCCAGGCCGGAGACGGTCTCGCTGTTCCACGGGTTCCGCTTGTGCGGCATGGCCGACGAGCCTTTCTGGCCCTCCGCGAAGTACTCCTGAACTTCCAGAATCTCCGTGCGCTGAAGATTCCGGACCTCTGTGGAAAAACGCTCCAATGAGGCCGCCAGGATCGCCAGTGTAGAGACGAGCTGGGCGTGCCGATCCCGCGAGATGATCTGCGTGGAGAACGGAGCGACCTCCAGGCCGAGCTTGCGGCAGACGAACTCTTCGACCTCCGGGTCGATGTTCGCGTGGGTGCCGACCGCTCCAGAGACCTTTCCGACAGCGATGGTCTCACGCGCTTGCTTGAGCCGCTCGATGTTCCGGTTCATCTCGTCCAGCCAACCGGCAAGCTTGAATCCGAACGTGATCGGCTCGGCGTGGATTCCGTGGGTGCGTCCGATCTGCACGGTGTCCTTATGCTCGCGGGCGCGGTGGCGGATTACTTGCCTTAGATCTTCTGCCCTGGCGATGATTTGGTCAGCGGAATCACGCAGCATCATGGAGAGGGCGGTGTCCACGACGTCGTAGCTGGTGATTCCGTAGTGGACGAAGCGGCCCTCCTCGCCGAGGTGTTCCTGGACGTTCTTGACGAAGGCCATCACGTCGTGGCGGGTCTCTTTTTCCAGTTCCGCCATTCGGTCTAGATCGAAGCGCGCGCCGGCTCGAATCTTCTCCGTAACGCCGGCCGGTATCCGACCGAAATGCTCCAGCGCCTCGCAGACGGCGATCTCGACTTCCAGCCACCGCTGCGTCTTAGCCTGCGGGTCCCAGATGGCGGCCATCTCACGTGTCGTGTATCTGTCGATCATTGGTTCGGGTCTCGGTTATCGGGTCTCGGGTATCGGGCGCCTGATTTGGGGTATACGGAATCGGTCAAAAACACGGAAGTCTTATACCCGATACCCGAACCCCGAGGCCCGAGACCCTACCATGGCGGATTCCGTTCTGGAAAAGTTTGCCCGGACGCTAGTCCATTACTCCCTTTCCATACGGAAGGGAGACCTCTTGATGATTCGCACATCTACGCTGGGTGTCCCGCTCTTGAAAGAGGTGTATCGGGAAGCGCTGCGGGCGGGAGCGAACGTCTTTCACCGGCTGACCTTCGAGAGCGAGTTCGAGATATTCTACGGGGAGACTTCCCATGAACAGCTCGACTGGACGTCTCCAATTGAGATCTTTGAGGTTGCAAACGTGACCGCGCGGCTGAATATCCAGGCGACGATCAATACGCGCGCTACCGCCGGGGTGGATTCCGTACGGTACGCCCGCCACATGCGATCACAGGGGCCGATCAGTGAGATACACCGTCAGCGGTCCGCGGCCGGCGAGATGCGGTGGTGCGGCACCCTCTATCCGACCAACGCGCTGGCCCAGGAAGCCGGAATGTCGCTTACGGACTACGAGCGGTTCGTCTATGGCGCGATGTTCCTGGACCGCGACGACCCCATCGCGGAATGGAAGGGCTTTTCACGAGACCAACAGGCAAAGGTGGATTACCTCGATAAGGTGAAGACGCTCCGGTTCGTCGCCGAGGATACGGACCTTACGGTCAGCGTTGCGGGCCGGACCTGGATGAACAGCGACGGCAAACGCAACTTCCCGTCCGGCGAGGTGTTCACGGGTCCGATCGAGGATTCCGCTAATGGTACGATCCGGTTCACCTATCCCGCTATCCGCAACGGCCACGAGGTGGAAGACGTGCGGCTCACTTTCAAGGAGGGGCGCGTAGTGGATGCCACGGCCTCACAGGGGCTCGACCATCTGCTCGCCGAGCTGGAGACGGATTCCGGGGCCCGGTTTCTGGGCGAGGTCGCCGTCGGAAATAATTACGGCATCCAGCAGTTCACGAAGAACACGCTCTTCGACGAGAAGATCGGCGGCACGTGCCATCTCGCCCTCGGCTCGTCCTACCCGGAAACCGGCGGCCTGAACCACTCCGCCATCCACTGGGATATGGTCTGCGACCTCCGCCGCGGCGGAGAGATCTATGCGGATGGGGAAGTCATCCATAAGGATGGGCAGTGGTTGATATAGGTGGTTCGGGCGTTCAGCGTTCAGGTGGATTTCGGCAGTCGACAGCGGATTCCGCGCATGTTATAATCTCCCAGCGGCTTCCCCAGGTTGCATCCAACCCTCGACCCGATACCCGAAACCCGAGACCCGGAGATAAAGATGGCCCAACAGGTTACCCAGCAAGTGACTCCTTCGAGCGGCCGCAAGTTTCGGCTCATCCTCCGCGAGGGCGGCGTCGCCCGCGAAATGGGAGGGGAAGATTCCACGGTCGGCGTCAGCATCGTGGACCGCGTATTCTCCGAGGCGCTCGATCAGGGCGCATCGGATATCCACCTGCAGCCTGAGCGCGCCCAGACTCGAATCCGACTCCGGCTCGACGGCGTCATGCACCAGCTCGGCAGCTTCCAGAACGAATACTCCTCCAACGTCCTCGCCCGAATCAAACTCGCCGCCGGGATGCATATCGACGAGCGACGCGAGCCGCAGGACGGCCGCATCGACATGGAGTATATGAACCGCCGATTCAGCGCCCGCGTCTCCGTCCTCCCCACCCTCAACGGCGAGAAAGTCGTCTGCCGCCTTCTCGATCCCGCCAGCGTCCGCATCGACATCGGCGTTCTGGGCATGCCGGCGGACATGCAGAAGCAATGGCTGGACGCAATCCAGACCCCTTACGGCATGATCATCGTCACCGGCCCTACCGGCTCGGGCAAAACCTCCACGCTCTATGCCTCCATCAATAAGCTCGATCGCGCGCGCCGAAATATCGTCACCGTCGAGGACCCCATCGAGTACGAATTCCAGGACAACATCACCCAGGTGCAGGTCACGGATAAGATGACCTTCCCCCGCGTGATGCGCTCCTTCCTGCGCCAGGACCCGGACGTGATGATGGTCGGAGAAATGCGAGACCCGGAATCCCTCGCCATCGGCATCCAGGCCAGCCTCACCGGCCACCTCGTCATGACCACGCTCCATACCAATAACTCCGTCGAGACTCTCGGCCGAATGATCGACATGGGCGGCGAGCCTTATCTCATCGCCTCCACGGTCGTTTGCATACTGGCCCAGCGCCTCGTCCGAACGATCTGCCCGGAATGTAAACAGCCGTACAAGCCGACGGAAGACGAGATACTGGCGCTCGGAATGACACTGAAGGAGGGGGCTGCCCAGACGTTCTACCACGGCAAAGGCTGTAACAACTGCCGCGAGACCGGCTATAAGGGCCGCGTAGGCGTGTTCGAGCTCTTGATGAACACCCGCGACTTCAAGGAGCTCATCACTAAAAGCGCGACTATGAATGAGCTCTTCCGGGCCGCCGACGCGCAGGGAATGCGGACGATGCTCCAGGACGGGCTCGAAAAGGTAAAGGCCGGCATCACCACGCCATCCGAAGTCATCCACGCGGTCTACACCGCCGCCAGCATCGAAAGCGACACCCACGCCGAGCCGCAAATGGACTTCAACCCGGAAGTGACTGAGGGCTCGGAAGGCGGACCGGGTTAAGGGGATTGCGCTTGCTCTACCGGAATCGAAAAAGCACAGCCCGAAGTCGATGACTTCGGGCTGTGCTGCCTACGACCGATCCGCTTAACCTTTGCGGCCCTTTTCCGGAGTGGCCTCGATAGTCTTTTGGCGATCCGTGCCGATGACGGCGGCGCCTTGCTGTGAGTTCAGCGGAATCCGGATCGGCTTTGCGCCCTCAGGCTTTGCGAAGCGGATTCGTAGCAGGCCATCCTGATAACGGGCCTCCGCTGATTGCCAATCCACTTCCAGCGGCAGCGTTACCGCGAATGAGAACCTCCCATACCTCGGGATGCCGTTCAGGTGCGTCCGCGCGCCCTCCTCACCCCCCTCGGGAAAGACGGGAGACTGCTCGCCGCTTACGAGGACCGCGCCGTTCTGCGCTGTAACCTCCACTGTTTGGGCATTGATTCCCGGAACGCTCGCGAATACAAAAACCTCGTTCTCAGTCTCATAGACGTCCATGGGCGGCACGTAACTGCGGTTTTCGCCGACCATCCGGTGCATCGGCGTGAAGCCGAGCGGGGTGTCGATCCAATCGCGCATTCGAGAATCCGTTTCCTCAAGGAGCCGCCAGGGATCCCACGCGCCAAAGCTGTTGCGACGAATCAGGGAATTCATCTCTGCATCTACCTCCTTCAAGACTGATGGGTGTAAATGGTTTTCCTCTACCCATACGGAATAATCGACTACATGTTCCCGTAACCAATATAAATCTTTAGTGTTAGTTACGCATGTAAAAGAATTCCCGCTTCCCCAGCCGAACCGTTCCTGTGATAAAATGGGAGGGATATGGTTTCAAGAAGGATCACCCTCAGCGCCCTGACCGCCACGCTAATCGGCATTTTCGCCGGAGCATGGGCCCAGACCGAACGGCAGTCCCCAGGTACGGTCTCATCTGGCGCCCCACTACCGAGCTCAACTCCTTATAGTTCGCAGGATGGACTGATCGTCCTGAAAGCGAGAGTAGGAACAGGTGTCGCGCAGGATGCGGTCCTGGCCACTGCCCTCCCGCTCTCCCTGATCAGCCCGGAGCTGGCAACCAAGCAGTCTATTCAGGGACAGGGAATCTTAGATATCGCTACCCTCGGCGGTCTTGCGCGAGTACAGAGCAGCGCGCCACAGCAGGTAACGATCGGGCGCGTCCCGGTGGACAACGTTCCCGTCGGAATCTTCGATCTCTACACCCACCTCTCGTCACGACCACTACCCGGCTCTCCTTCCGTATGGCTGGGCTGGTCGGCCCTCGGATCGCTTTGCATCACCATTGATCCTGAAAAGCGTGAACTCACGTTCAACCCCCCCGCGGCTCCACCGCCCAGGAAGTCGATGGTAGTTCCCTTCGAGCTTCAGGACGGCCGGATGTACATCCAGGTGAAGCTGAATGGCCACCGGGGATTGAGGATGCTGGTGGACACTGCCTCAGTAGGCACTCTCATTCCGGCGGATGCCGCACGCGCGCTCCGGCTGCCTGAGCTAGCCACGCTTCCGATAAAATCAGCCGGTGGGAAAGAATCGCGCGTAACCGCCGTGTCGCTCAATGAATTAGCACTGGCAGGGGCAGTGAAGATAAAGGACGTGAGGGCGCTGTACATCTCCGCGGGCGATACGCCGGACCTCGGTCCGGACACCGGCCTGCTCGGGACCGACGCGCTCCTGAGGCACCGCGTGACGATTCACTATGGGCGCAATACCATCGCGTTCGAAAAGATCGAGCCGAAGAAAGACATGGCGCAGACCGCAGCGCCAATCACTCCGGCAGCCCAACCCGTCACGCCGGGCGCTCAGCCCCCGGTCACGCCTGCCAAGGTACCATAACCGAGCATGTAGGTTGCTTGACGGACTCGCAGTTGCGCCGTATAATCCACGCAGGGCTGCCGGCTCTTCCGTCAACCTGACGGCATAGGAGAATCCATGTTCAGAACGCGCCGCGCATTTACGCTCATCGAGCTGCTCGTGGTCATTGCCATCATCGGCATTCTCGCCTCGATGCTGATGCCGGTCTTCGCCCAGGCCCGCGAATCCGCCAGGAAGATCGTATGTGTCTCGAATATGAAGCAATTGGGCCTTGCGTTTGGCATGTACATCCAGGACTACGATGAGACCTTTCCGGCGCAAGATCATCTGTACATCGATCCATGCTGCCCTTTCTGGATGGACGTGGCCTACGGCGTACCCGATTGGTTTTCCTCACCCTACGCAAATTGGGCCCGTGCTGTATACGCCTATACTGCCAAGGAAACCGGAATCTTCCAGTGCAAGTCTAACAAAGGCTGGACTCCAAACTCAAACACGCAGGAGAAGGGCCTTAGTTTCATCTACAATGGATTCGCTGCCGGACGAAGTGAAGCAAGTGTCGAACGCTCCTCCCAGACAGTGCTGCTTTGGGATTATCGCTATTTGACTTCCTTTGCCGTCGCAAATCCTGTCCCGACCGGCTGGGCCTGGTATCCCGGATGGAACGCGCATTCCGGGCAGTACAACATTCTCTACATGGACTACCACGTAAAGAATCGCCCTGAGATGCAGTTTCGAGCAGACATCTGGGACATGCCCCCCGGCAACCCATTCCAGTTCTGAAGAGTGAGTGGTGAGTGGTCAAATTAACCACTCACCACTCACCACTCACCAATACAATGACCGACTTCACTCCCCGGGCCACATTCAAAGAAGGCGCAGCCGAAGTCAAAGACAAGCTGCGGACCGATATCTCGCGCCTTACCCGATTCCGCCGCGGAGTCAGCCTCAGGCCCACCATGGGCTGCATCGAATGTGATGCAACCGGAAAGCTGCCCTGTATCTCCTGTGAGGGCTCCGGCAGGGCGAAGGTGATCCTGCGCGAAGAGGCGGACCCCTGCCAGACCTGCGACGGCAAGGGACACGTCACCTGCACCGCCTGCGCCGGCCGCGGATGGGTGCTCAATAAGAACCGCAAAAAGCTCCTGTGGCTCGTCGCGGTCGGCGGATTGGCGTGGCTTATCGTCTTCTGGCAAATGTGGAGCGGCGACGTGCTGCCGGAGCAGGTAGCCAACATCAAAGGAGGCGGCGGCAAAGCGGCCCGTCCACCCGGGCCCACTGGCGCCGTAGCTGGACCTGGTGGAGCAGCCGCTGGCCGCGGTGGGACCGTTGTCACACCTTCATCCGGCGCCCTCCGCCCCACTCCCGGCACACCTCCGGCTCCAAATTCCCCACGCCCCGTCCTCCCCCCCGGCACCCCGCCCAGCCGCTAGCCGAGCTAACTCGACATTGAAACAGGAACGAACCGCATCTCAGCTCGTTTGCACGCTAAAGTAAATGCAAAACATTCTTATCGTTTCGTTAGTCATTGCGCCCGCTCTCGCTTTCCCAAAGCCGCAGTCTGACGATCTTTTTGTCCCAGTTGTTGACGGAGCCTCCAAACGGGCGACGGATAGGTCTCTAATGTTACGCGTGTTGTTGGTGCAGGCGAACCTTCAACAGGCAACCCATGTTGGACTTGAGAGTGGCAAGAAGATTATTTCTGTTCCCTCCGATATGATGAAGCCCGTCCGTTCCGAGAGGCCAACGATAGCGGACGCATCAAGCTTTGCTACATCCGCGCCTTCACAGCGATTCGTGCTTGTCACGGTTGCTCCAGTTCGTTGGACCCAAGCCAACAGAGGCAACGTCGATGCTCACTATTACTCTTCAGGCGGGCGACATTCAAGACACAGTTATCGGATCCGCCGGCGAAGAAGCGGCTGGCGCCTAGAGCCGACAATTATAGCCTGGGGATATTGGAAGGTGATTTCAGTCGATGGGAAGCGGTTACGCCCGGTAACGCCCGTGAAGCGTGTTCAACAGGCAGAAATACGACGCCGGTAACTGTCGCCAAGACCTTCAAACAGATTCCGGCCCGCCCCTATGGGTCCATCCTGCGGATTCCGTTATCGAGTCCCCCCCATTCTTCCTTCCCCGGCATTTGACGCCCCGCCGCCCGATTCGCTACAATGGCCCTAACCCGGCGGAATCAACGGGCAAGCATCTATATGCCTTCGAAAGAAATCAAGTTTACGCAGCATGCACGCGACCGAATGAATGATCCGGATCGCGGCGTGATTTTTGAATCCGAGGTAGAGGAGGTTCTTGCGAATCCAACCGCTAGCTATCTCGGAGTGGATAGAAAGCAGAACATTCTGGGAGAAGCTGGTGGCAAGAAAATCCGAGTATGTTATATTGAGGAAGAACATCGACTGCTGATCATTACAGTGATCAACCGGGGAACGGAATAATGGAACTGAAGTACGACGCGGAAGCCGACGCTGCATATATCAAGGTATCGCACGGACGGATAGCCCAAACCCAGGAAGAGTCCGACGTCTGCATCCTCGATCTGGATGCACGAGGCAACCTCGTCGGAATCGAGCTTCTCTCCGTCTTCGGATTCGCCGGCGCCTCCCTTCACGCACTCTCCCGCAAGGGGCTCGTTACCGCGGCCACCGTCGAATCACTCTTGCTCGAACTCCGGAGTGAACTCATCCCCGCGTGAATTCCGGCGCGCCGCCCCTTTTGACGCCCCCCCATTCGCTAAAATGGCCCTACCGTACCAAAGTCCGCGGAAAAGCCGCCCAACGCACATGAAGCCTCTGATTAAGTGGTCGCTGTACTATTTGGCGCTGGCAGTAATTCTCGCACTGGTGGTGGGGCTTTGGTATCTGTTTTCCTCCGGCATTCTCGTCAACCTTGTGGACTTTTAATAGCTCGCAAATTTGACGCCCCGCCGCCCCATTCGCTACAATAGCCTTACCGCCGCGGATTCCGGGGATCAGGCATGCCTGGGTTAGAGAATCGTGCTTTCACGGCAGAGTATATTGCGGACTTGGCAGACCGCTTGCGCGATCGGCTTTGGTGGGTCCGAAACCGCGCCGCGCACGATCTTACAGACATAGACCTTGAGCAATTTGAGAGACCCCCAAGGCTGGGATTACTCCTGGCCGCTCTGAATGCGCCAACTCTACGTGTGCGTGCCCAGGAGTCGCTGACCCGGGTACTCCGCGGTCTGGATGATGACGAGCTCGCGAGGATCGGTGAGCAAGACTGCCACCACTTACGTCAGTGCCTTGACCTAGGCAAGCCGCATCTTCACGCCGACTTCCTAATCGCCGTAGTGCGTGTCCTGGTTCGTCTGGAAGACAGGGGCGCCAAGCCCGGTCTTGATCGTCTTTTAGAGCGCACCACCATATCCAGTTACAAGATCAGGTTGCCTGCGGGGACAGGGATAGTACAAGAGAGAACCGTCAGAACCTTCGAAGGGACAATCGAGGAAGAGCACAACCTGAGGCGTGTCCGCTCGGCCGCACACGTTGCGTGTGAACAGCTTCGCCGACTTGCGGATTGCGCTGCCCCTGCGAGGATACTCTTGCAGCCGGCATTTCCTCCGGAACCTGAGGAATTGCTCCGCCCAGCTTCGATAACAGCTTCCGATCCAGAGACGCTGCTTAGGCCGGACTCTGGCGCTCAAGAAACGTAATCTATGGGAGTGCACCCCAAACACACTGCAGCCCCAGCGCTTCCGCCGGGGCCAAACTCAGTCGCTATACAGCTGCCGGACAAGAGCAACTCGGCGGGCAGGCATTCGATTCCGAGACCGATTCTGCCCGCATTTGACGCCCCGCCGCCCCATTCGTAACACCGGCCTTACCGGCGGACGTAACAACGGTAGATTCAAATGGTGAGGCGGCATTTGGAGAACTCCCCGGCATGAGAACTTTCATCCGAATCGTGCTGTATTACGCGTTTCTCGGCGCAATAGGGTACGCCGGCTATCAGTTCTGGCTCTCCTTAGACTGTTGCCGTCTTCCGAATTGATGCTTTTACGTCAAGTCTATTAGCACCCGGGCCAGCCGTCCCATTCGCTACAACGGCCTTACCGCCGCGGATTCCATTCCCGCCGCTGGCGCTGATTCGGGCCGATTCCGCAGACAATCCGCATCCTCATGGCTGAATACTTCTTTGTAGGCTTGCTAGGCTTCTTTTCCGGCGTGATGCTGAGCGCTTGGCTAACCCATCGCGCACGCCAGCAGAAGCCTGCAAAACTGGCAGGGGCTACGATACCGGAACTCGGAGATGGTCTCGATATGTCAAAGCGTTACGACATTGTATACGGTGGTGGATACGGGGCTCAATTCACGGAAAAGCTGCTGAATGTTACCATTTTGGGTTACGTGGGAAGAGAGGATGACGAATCCGCATCCAAGTTTTACATGCGGGGCCGCTGGATGGTTGTAGAGTTTCCCGACCGTCGTCGGGCGTACTTAATGCCGGATGGCATTTTGGGACTGCAGGAATCGATAGGAGAGTAGAACTCGAAACTAGCCGGTTGCCCGTCACCCGGAGGATTCCGCCAGCATTTGACGCCCAGTCGCTCCATTCGCTACAATGGACTTACCGCCTCGGATTCCGCGCAATGATTGTCATTCTGAGGCTGTTTTTCTCTAAGAATCCGCTTTTGCAGCACCTTTCACATGGGAGGACCAATGGGCCGATTCGTCATTGTTGCCTACACGCCGAAACCCGGCAAAGAACAGCAGCTACAGGCCGCGGTGCGAAAGCACCTGGACGTGCTGCTCGCCGACAACCTCATTACCGACAAACCGGGCTATGTCATGCGCGCGGCTGACGGCTCGATTGTGGAAGTCTTCGAGTGGCGCTCTGCCGAGGCCATCCAACAGGCGCACGCCAATCCGTCCGTCCAAGCCCTCTGGGCCGAGTTCGCCGAGGCCTGTGACTTGACTCCCCTCACCAACCTGCAAGAGACCCACCAGATGTTCGCCGAGTTCGATTCCGTCGCACTTTGAGCCCTCCATCGCTATTCAATCACCATATATCGTGACGTCCTACCCTGTTGGAATGATGTTATGGCAGCCATAATCGAACATGAGGTTGCCTTCGTCAAGACCTTCGTTCGGTCCGATAAGCAACAACGCTACCTGGCGTTCCTGTCGGATCCAAGGCGTAGGCAGAAGATACTGGGCCGCCTAAATCACAATGCAGACTTTGAGTGGTCCCTTGCACATCGGATTCCGCCGCACCAGCGTAACTCCGACGAACTCGAGAAACTTCTACAAAAGCGTGGCGCTGGCCCCTTATGTCACATAATTTCGGACGGTCACGACATTGACGGTCAGGATATGTCGCTTCGAGAAGCCCTGGCAATCGTCCTTATGCACGACTCGGGGAGCGTCCTGTCCTGTATTCCGGGAAAACTGGCCGTCTACAGAAGCGAGAGTCCCGCTGACTGGTACCTTCTCATCTCCAATCGGTAAAGAATCTCCCCTGCCCATTCCGTTGGGCACACGTGACGGGAGCGCCATGTGAATCCGGCCGAACAGACTAAAAAGCGGGGTCCCCGTATCCAGAGGGATTCCGCGGCTTCACCCAGGCGAACGCCAAGGCAAAGCGCAAGTGTCGGGCTGAAGATGTATAACGCTCTAGCGGAATGGTGGCCGCTCTTATCACCGCCGGAGCATTACCGTGATGAGGCCCGATTCTTCGCCCAGCTCTTCAACAAGAGCGGCCTGCCCACGGAAGCGACGTTCCTGGAGCTTGGCTGCGGCGGAGGCAGCAATGCGTTCTTCCTCAAGCCACTTTTCGCATCGGCAACCTTGACCGACATCTCTCCGGCCATGCTCGCCGTCAGCCGCGGAATCAACCCCGAGTGCGAACACGTCGAGGGTGACATGCGAGCCCTGCGCCTCGGCCGCCAGTTCGACGTCGTATTCGCGCACGATGCGATCGACTACATGACCAGTTCCAAAGATCTAAAGCTGGCGATCGCCACCGCCTACGAGCACTGCAAACCCGGCGGAATCGCCCTATTCGTCCCCGACTACGTCCGGGAGACGTTCAGTCCGTCCACGAGCAACGGCGGAACGGACGGCGAGGGACGCGGAATGCGGTATCTGGAGTGGGTGTACGACCCGGACGAGGGCGATTGCACCTACGAGATGGCCTTCGCTTTCATGCTGCGTGACGGGACCTCGCCGCTAAAGGTCGATCAGGAAACTCACGTTCACGGCCTATTCTCGCGAGGCGAATGGCTGGCCTGGCTGGAGGACGCCGGATTCGAATATGAGATCGTCGAAGACTCCCACGAGCGCAACCTCTTTCTGTGCAGGAAGACCGTTGCTGAAGCGACAAAAAACGCCGCTTAACAAGCGGCGCCTTCGTCCTTCCCGTACAGTCCCGGTTCTAAGGAGCCAAATTCGCCGTCCGTTGGCGCTTCATACCTTCGTCGATGAGGCCCTGAACGAAGCGGTAGGAAGCGTCGTCGCGGCGCTTGAGCACGGATTGGCGGAGAAGAAAATGCGAGACGGCTTCCGAGAATCCTTCCTCTGCGCAGTCGCCGGCATACTGGGTCACGAGCTTCCCGGCGCGCTCCTGCTTGCTCCATAGCTTTCGGTAGTCCGCCCGCTGTTTGTCGTTCAGCTTGCTGTCCCAGAGATAGTGCGCGTACTCGTGGGCGAATACCAGTTCTGCCGCGCCGTCGCGGATTGAGCGGCGCAATGTGATCGTGGGCAGCTCGTCGCCCTTCCCGGGCTGATAGTAGCCATCGACAATTGAGTCGTCCGCCCCTTCGCGCCGCATCTCGTCTTCCCCGACCAGGAGATCCATCTCAAAATCCGAGACCTCGCGCACGAGGACCGAACGACTGGCCTTCCAACAAGGGGGAAGCTGATCGTAAATCTCTTTGAAGAGACGACCGCGAGGGGATTCCGAAATAATTCGGAGAGCGGCAGAAGCGGGAAGCGCGAGGAAGAGGGCGGCAGCAGCCGCAAGCGAAAGCGCGGTCCTGATACGCGAGCGCCCGAACGGGCTGCCCGCACTCTGGGTGAAGAGCATGATCCCGACATCCTCACGGTTGCGCCGCCGGTAGAGGCGAACGCGGTTCTGGATGGGACCTTCGTGGGTACCCGCTTTTGAAACGAGTGCCGTTCAGCGGATAGAGTCCGCTGCTGGCCGTCGTGGGGCCATTAAACAATACTCGGCATCCGCCTGCGCATGTTGGAGATGGCGGAATTACCGGGTCTTTCAATTATAGGGGCAGAATTCCCGGCCGTCAACGAGAATCTTTACTATATTTCAACTCGCACAAAAGTTCTTTCAGCCGCATGAAGAGCATCAACCTCTCCGCGCCCCAGCCATCGGCCCGCCCACTCGTGCTTGGAACGACGAATTGGAACGACTCCCCGAGCTTCTCGCGCAGCAGTCCCCACCGAGGCGCCTCTATGCCGGAGCACATACGAAACACGTCCTTGCCGTTGTAACAGACCACCCGGGGCGAATATCGAAGCATGCGCTCGCGCAGATCCAGGCGATCCCGGTCTGTCGGCATAGGAAGCGTCGCATTATCGCTGGAAGCAATGCAGCGAAAAATGGCGGTCAGCCCGATTCCATAGCGCAGCACCTTGGAATCTTCCTCCTCTCGCAACTGCCGGGGAGTGAATCCGGATTGATGGAGTACCTGCCAGAACCGATTCCGCGGCCCGGCATAGTAATGCCCGCGCTCAGCTGCATACAAGCTCGGCGCCGCCCCCACAAAAATCACGTCCAGTCCAGACGCAAGCATCTCGGGCAGAATCGGCGCCGCATCATCGGGCGCAGCCCTAAGCCGTCGCTCCGGGGCAGAATATATCAATTGAGTGGATTCGTCCTCGGCTGTGAAAACTGCGGCGCTAAAGGAGATTCTCGAGCCCGACCGTCAATCCGGAAAGCCCCCGGATTCGGCGAATAGCCAGCAAGACCCCAGGCATAAAACTCCGGCGGTCAGTGGAATCATGGCGAATCGTGAGCGTTTGCCCCACCCCGCCGAAGATCACTTCCTGGTGCGCGACGTAGCCCGGCAGTCGCACACTGTGGATGTGGACTCCGCCCGTCTCAGCCCCACGCGCCCCCGGAATCTTCTCCACCGGTTGGCCAGGCGCAGGCGATGGCTCTCCCTTCCGCGCAGCGATGATCTTCTGAGCAGTCATCACCGCAGTCCCGGAGGGAGAATCCACTTTCTTCTCGTGGTGCAGCTCGATGATCTCCGCATCCGGCAGGTAAACCGCCGCCTGCTCCGCGAAACGCATCATCAGCACCGCCCCAATGGCAAAGTTCGGCGCCAACAGGGCCGGAATCCGCGTTTCCTCGCACCAGCCTCGCACCTTATCCAGATCGGCGGGCGTGAACCCCGTAGTCCCCACCACCACCGCCACGCCCGCCCTCAACGCCGTCTCAATATTCCCAAGCGAGCTCCCGGGCACAGTGAAATCGACCAGCACCTCCGCCCCGGAATCCGCCAGCGCCCGACCTAAATCGCCGCGAATGGGAACACTCAAGGGCTGGATTCCGACCAGTTCTCCGGCTTCTCGGCCCAACTCGGACTGGTCGATTGCTGCAACCAGCTCCATATCCCCGGATTCCGAGACCGCGCGCACCACTTCCCGGCCCATCCGGCCGGCCGCACCACAAACAGCGACCCGGATTCCGCCCATCAGTTCTTCGCCGGGAGAGAAGCGCCGTTCTTGAAAGGACCGACAGCCACCAACGTAAGCCGCGACTCATCGAACAGCTCGTTCGCAACTCTCCCGATATCGTCATGTCCCACGGCGACGATCTTGGCGACGATCTCGTCCAGCGGAATCACACGGTCGAAGTAGAGCAGCGACTTGCCCATACGCATCATGCGGCTGCTCATGTTTTCCAGTCCCAGCACCAGCGCGCCCTTCATTTGCGTTTTCGCCTTGGTAAGCTCGTCCTCGCTGATGTTCTCACGCTTCACCTTGTCCATCTCGACGCGCACCAGGTCCACCACCTGATTGAACGTCTGCATGCTCGTCCCGCCGTACACCGTAAAGAGGCCGCCTTCCACATACGACGCGCTGTACGACCCTATGGCGTACGCAAGCCCACGCTTCTCCCGAATCTCCTGGAACAACCGCGAGCTCATGTTCCCGCCAAGCACGGTGTCGAGAATCGTCAACGCATAGCGATCCTCGTTGAGCTGGCTGTAGGCCTGCGTTCCCAGGCAGAAGTGGACTTGTTCCGTACGTTTCTTCTGCAGCTTGCTGTCGCCGGAGAACTTCGGCGGCTTTCGCTTCTTCGGTGGCGCGTCACCGGTCATATCGCCGAGATACATGGTCGCCAGTCCGACAATCTCCGCGTGCGTCACGTTCCCGGCTGCCGACACCACTACCCGGCCCGGCGTATAGTGCGATCCGATGTGCCTGGTCAGATGATCCCGCTCCAGGGCCGCCACCGTGCGCGCCGTTCCGATCACCGGCCGCCCGAGTGGATGGCTGCGCCACAGCGTCTGAGCGAACAACTCGTGTACGATATCCTCCGGGGTGTCCCGATACTTCTTGATCTCCTCCAGCACAACGCCCTTCTCGCGCGTGATCTCCTCGGGATCGAAAAGCGAGTTCCGCAGCATATCCGTCAGCACGTCCATCACGACCGACGCGTGCTCAGCCAGGGCGCGAGCGTAATAGCAGGTGTACTCCTTGTCCGTAAACGCGTTCAGGCTGCCTCCGCGCGATTCGATCTCGTCCGCGATCTGCCGCGCGTCGCGCTTCGGAGTGCCCTTAAACACCATGTGCTCGATGAAATGGGAGATTCCGAGGACGCCCTTTTCCTCGTCCCGCTCCCCCACCCCCACCCAGATACCCATCGAGACCGACTGAACGTGCGGCACCGTCTCCGAAACCACCCGCAGCCCATTCGGCAGCGTGGTCAATTCTATGTTTTCGGCCTTCATATTCCTGCCTCACCCGCAGCACGGATTCCGCGCCGCGAGGCATAAAAAGCTAAACCCCGGCGAACCGGGGTTGATATCCGATCGAGCGGGAAACGAGACTCGAACTCGCGACCCTCTGCTTGGGAAGCAGATGCTCTACCACTGAGCTACTCCCGCCCCTGTGGCCCGTTGGGCTCCGCCAAGCGTATCAGTTTTCGCCTCCGCCGGGCTACGTGAAAGATTCCCTCGAGGCCCCCCCTGCAATGCCTTTGATGCGTTCCGAGCGTTTGAAGTAGTTGGAGTGCAATGAGGACACCTCTAAAGTC
>JBKJZI010000093.1:0-20050 GCA_046715155.1 Chthonomonadales bacterium
CAGTGACACCCCCAGCCAATGCCCGGTACCCGGCGTCTCGTTGCGCAGCAAAAGCGGACGGCCCTCCGAATCCACCAACAGAAGATACACTCGGCCGTCGTTGTCAAAATCGCCCGCTGCCAGTCCGCGCCCAACAATCTTTCGAGTCAGGTCTGGGCTATTCTCGCCCGCCGGCTCGAACGCACCCCCCCCGCCCCCTGAAGGAGGAGCTTTCCACCGACCCGAAACTTTGGGGGAGCCAAGGGGTTCACCGGTGTTCCTGAACAGTTGTGTGGGCTGTCGATAGCTGAGATTCGGGTCGATCCTGGCGATGTTGTCCTGGACATGGCCGTTGGCGATGGCGATGTCCAGCCAACCATCATTATCATAATCGAAAAACTTGCATCCGAATCCCACGTAAGCAGAAGTCTCGGCGCCGAATCCGGCCTGCATCCCGCAGTCCATGAACGACCCCTTGCCGTCATTACGGTAGAGCGATCGGGGTTCGTGGCTAAAAGTCGTTACGAACAGGTCGAATCTACTGTCGTTATTATAGTCGCCCCAATCGATACCCATTCCGGCGTGTAGATTACCGTCGCGATCCACGGCTGTCCCGGAGGATTCTCCGATATTGTTGAACTTGCGAGAGGCGGCGTTCCAGATCAGCAGGTCGCCCGGCATCTCGTCGTTCGCAATCGCCAGCGCCGGACGCCGGGATCCATCGAGGATCGCGGCCGCCACTCCGAGCCCCTTCCCATGCACATTCCCGGCCCCTGAATCAGCGGTCTCATCGACGAACCGGGCGTCGCCGAGATTCCGGTAAAGCGTTCCTGACAGTTGGGGATAGGTCTGTGGCTCGCAGGCGCTCTGGATTCCGCGGTCGCGGCAGTGCTCCGGGAATCGCGATAAATCGAAGTTGATATAGTTGGCAACATAAAGGTCTAGGCGACCGCTTCCGGGTTCGAGCTCCACGAACGCGCAGGAGGTTCCGAAAGGCTGTGCCTTGATTCCGGATCGCGCTGTCACATCGCGAAAACGACGGATGACGGAATTCGATTTTGGATTTTGGGTTCTGGCAATTCGGTTACCCATATGGGTAGGTTTTGGATTCGCGTCATCGGTCGTCTCGCCCGGAATCCGTTCCTGAACGCCTGAACCGCGCTCGTTGAGCAGTAGCCGGCCTTCCCGGAATCCGCTCAGATAGAGGTCTGCGAATCCGTCTCCATCCACGTCCCCAACGGCGCATCCGAGAAAGTGGCCGTTCAGCCGTCCGATCCAGGACTCGGCGGATACATCCTCGAAACGGCCGCGCCCATCTCCGCGAAAGAGCGCCGGATTCCGCCCGACGAGGAGGACGTCGAGGTTTCCATCGCGGTCGTAATCCAGAAAGGCGCAGCCGTTGCCGATTGTCTGGAGGATGTTGAGGGGCCTATTACCCGGAATTGCCCATTGGTAGCGGATTCCTGCTCGCTCGGCGACGTCTCCGAACCGGGCCCGCATGGCCGTTTGGCTCGCCGGCATTCGGCCATACGACATGAAGCGAAACGGCCGTGCCTTTTGGATTTGCATGGTCGCCGCCGGTCGCTCGGGCGCACAACCCGCCGCAAATACCGGGAGGAGGGCCGGAAGAATCCGTGCTCGGAGAGTCGCGAGTTTCGAGGCCGCAGAGAATCGAATGGCGGCGGTCGCCCGGCGGTGGTTCATGACGGGCGTTACCGTTTCGCCTCCTTTTTGGCGGATGAATCCGAAGTCTTATTCTGCGACTTAGGCTCCGGTCGGGCTAAAGACTCTCCGCGTTGTCGCCTCTCCGCGGGCGTGACGAAACGCTGCGCATTCGGATCGCGATGATACAGCGGTTCGGTCGCCTGGCGGTATAGGAGCACGCCGGCAATCAGCACGACCAGCCCGACCGCCGTATAAAAGACGGAACGCGGCAATTCCTTCTTCACTTCGCCGCGCCGTTCGCGCCGGGGACCGGCCCGGGCGGTATGCCGGATACGAAGCTGGCTCGGCCGGCCTTCCGGGCGTCCTGCCACTCCTTGGTGTTATAGGGTGGCTGATCGGGAAATCCCGGTAGAGGAGCGACCTTCGTTATCGTTGGAGTCGCATCCGTAGGCACCAGAGGCCGCACGAAGAAGTGAAAGAGGGCCACGAACAGCAAAAGCAGGCCGGCCCCGGCGGCGATCATGACGATCGGCGGAATGGAACCGGATTCGGCAGCCGGCTTTCGGGCCGGCTTGTTTGGTTTATTGGTGGAAGGACCGGAGCCGACGGAGTTTCGATCCATTACTACTGGCATTTGCAGCTCCCGTTTTCGTATTTGTACGCGTGGGTGTGTGGGTGTGCGGGGGAAACGGCCCGTACACCCACACACCCAAACGCGCCGTTAGTCCGAGTTACCGGTCCACTCGCTCATCTTCGTGGTGCGCCGCGACTTTACGTGACCGTCCACAAAGAGATAGTTGCCTACCCCATTGTGCAGATGAGCCGTGCTGTCCTGGCAGCGGTGGCCGATTCCGTAGCAGTTGGTGCCGTCTTCGGTCCGCGTGCTCCAGGAAAGATCGGCCGCGAATCCGGGACCGTTATAGGCCCGCTTGATGTTCTTGGTGGTGTGGTATCCGGCCACCGGAGCTTCCGGATAGGCGGTGGCCTCCATTCCACGGTTACTTCCATGGCTAGTGCGTCCCTGGTAGGCCATGTTGTAATGTGGGCCGATCCCTACGTCACCTTCGCCGAAAAGAATGCTGGAGGCAGGATGGCCCACCTTCGCCATGATTGTGCCTTTGCAGCATCCCCAACCCCAAGCTTGGACGCCCGGATCTTGCCCACAGGTGAAGTCGCCGTATGGACCGTTCAGCGCGCCCTCTTCCTGTATGGGGTCGTCATTCATGTAGGATTGGGTTAAACCGTAGGTGACCGAGCCCCAGCCTGCTTCACCCCCCCACGATGCGCCCCAGTCGATTAGGTAGTTGTTCACGGTGGGGCACGCGAAGACGGCCCTGTTGTTCTTCGACCGCTGCGCGCCTACTCCGGCTCGGCCGGCCTTGACGTAGGGATAGGCCAGATCCGGCCAGTACATGCCCCAGCGGACGCCCGTAAATGGGGCTCGGAAGTTGGGGTCGATGGTCGCGCCACTTGCGGTCAGGTTGCTTTTGACCCAGAGCGGAATACCGATCTCATCGTAGTCCTGGGCGTACATGTGCCAGGCGGTGCCGATCTGCTTCATGTTGCTTTGGCAGGTGGCCTGCCGCGCTTTCTCGCGCGCCTGGGCGAATACGGGGAACAAGATGGCGGCAAGAATGGCGATGATGGCGATAACTACGAGCAATTCGATGAGGGTAAAGCCACGTCTCTTCATGGTGGACCTCCTACAGTCCGGGTGGGTGGGCATGGTGCCCGGTTCGTACGAGAGAGATAGGGCCGATTACGACTGGCGCGAGTAACGAACCAAGAAGAAGAGGCGAGCCCGGGGGTAACGCGGCTGGGATTCCGGCGCGTCAGGGTGCCGGAATGAACGGCTAGCCGGAGGTTTCGGCCTGGCCCGCAAGATCCTGATAACGCGGCCGAATCGTATGCGTTCGGCCGTCCGTACAGCAAACTACGGCACTAAGGTGGATCTCGCGTCCGAGAACTATCGCCAATATAACAAGTTGCGCGATAAGTGTCAAGGGAAATTCCGGGCAACCGTGTGCCGGCACGGAACTTATTTCAACTTTTTTCGAGCCCCGCCGTTGAAAAAGGGCCCTCCATCGGGAGAAGACCCCTTTTCAATCCTCCGGAGCGTTTGGGCTCCAGAATCAATCGCTACGCTTTCATGTCCATGCCCGCCCCGGCCATCTCTTTCTCGGCGCGGCGCCGGAGGCCGTCGGCCACCTGGTGCATTTTGTGCGTGTAGCCTTTCATCTTGTTGGAAAGATGCTCGCCCTTCTTCTCAGTGAAATCACCAAGGTCATGTCCGAGCTTATTTGCCTTATCGCGGATCTGCGCGCGCGTTGCCGCGCCCGTCTGAGGGGCATAGAGAAGGGCTGCGCAGGCCCCGATAAGCGCGCCCAATAGGAACTTCATCATGGTCTCTCCTCCTGAAGTGGGTGTCGATCACTGTTTTTGCTGCTTCAGGGATGTGCTGAATTACCCGCAGTCAGGACGACGTATACCGGCCAACTGTTCCGATTGCAGAATGCGGAACGCGGTCGTCGGTCGTCGGCCGTCGAATCTGCTAGAATAGCCTCGGAGGGTGGCTGCGGTGCTCCTGGCTCTGGATGTGGGCAACACTAACCTGACTATCGGCGTGTTCGACGGCGAGCGGCTGATTGCGGACTGGCGGGTCCGAACGGACCGTGATCGGACGACGGATGAGCACGGAATCCTCCTGACCAACCTGCTCGAACACGGAAGGATGCAGCGGAAACAGATTACTGGCCTGGCAATTTCCAGCGTCGTACCGACGATGAACGAGGGCCTGCAGAGACTGTCGACGCGGTACATCGATGCCGAGGCGTTCCTGGTCGGCCCCAATTCGGACTTTGGGATCGGAATCCATTACCAGCCGCCTACCGACGTGGGTACAGACCGGCTCCTCAACGCGGTGGCTGCGCTCCAGCAATACGGCGGGCCGGCGGTCATTGTGGATTTCGGAACGGGGACCACGTTCGACGCAATAGCTGCGAATGGCGACTACCTTGGCGGCGCTATCGCCCCCGGAATCGGAATCGCCACAGACGCCTTGTTCCAGCGGGCTTCCCGGTTGTACCGCGTGGAACTCGCATTCCCGCCTTCAGCCGTCGGCACGAATACCGTTGAAGCGCTCCAAAGCGGTATCATGTTCGGCTACGCGGGCCTGGTGGACTCACTGGTAGGCCGATTCCGCGCAGAGATCGGTGCGGACGCTCATGTCATCGCCACCGGAGGGCTGGCCGAAACGATCAAATCGGAGAGTAAGACCATCCAGGTGATTGACCAGTTTCTCACCCTGAATGGCCTGCGTATTCTGTGGGAACGGAATCGGTAGGACTGTGTGGGTGTATGGGTGAAACGACCATCACCGAAACACCCACACACCCATACACCCACACATTCATCATGAACGCGACAATGGAATCAACGGGCGTTCGGCCCTATTATATCGGTCACGTAAAAGTGGACCCGCCGGTTGTATTGGCGCCTATGGCGGATGTGACGAATGGAGCCTTTCGGCGGGTCTGCAAGCGGATTGGAGCGCCAGGGCTGCTGTGCACCGAGCAGATCAGCACGCAGGCGGTCCACTACAAGTCCGCCCGCACGTTCCAGATGTTCGACTGGACGGAATCCGAGAGACCGCTTTCCGTGCAGCTCTTCGGCGCGGACCCTCAGATCATGGCGGAGGCAGCGCGCATCGTCGTGGACCTCGGCGCGGACATCGTCGACATCAACATGGGCTGTTGGGTGCCGAAGGTCTGCAAGCAGGGCGCGGGCGCGGCACTGTTGAAGGACGAGGGCGCGGCAGTCAAGGTGGTGGAAGCCGTCATCAAGGCGGTCCCGGTACCGGTCACGGTCAAGATGCGCGCGGGGTGGAGCCAGGCAAACCTCACGTCGATTCCGCTGGCGAAGGAGTTCGAACAGCTCGGAGCGCAGGGTTTCGCGCTGCACGGGCGGACCGCCGAGCAGGGATTCGAGGGCAACGCGGACTGGCGCTGGATCGCCGAGATCAAAGCCGCCGTTTCGGTGCCCGTCGTCGGCAACGGCGACATACGGAATCCGCTCGATGCCGCCCGCATGCTTCGTGAAACCGTGTGCGACGGAATCATGATCGGCCGCGCCGCCATCGGGAACCCCTGGATTCTGCGCGACGTTGGTTTCTATCTTAAGACCGGCGACTTCCTGCCGCCGCCGAGTATCGACGAGAAAATCGATACCGCCATGACCCACCTCTGCGACCTGGCGAAGACGATGGGCGAGGACCGTGCCGTCCGCCACCTCCGTGGCCAGATTCCGCACTACGTGAGGGGACTCCGTGGAGCATCGCAAGCACGTGAGGAGATCGTACGAGCATTCACTATTGAAGAGGTGCGTCGGATCCTGGATTCTGTAGCAGTACAAAACGACGAGCATGAGTCTTAAACCCACATCCGCATGTTTCTTTGCGCCTTTGCGCCCTTGCGCGATCCAATGAAGCATGTCGTGAGCGTTAGCCTGGGTACTTCGAAGCGGGACAAGCGGGAGGAGACGGAGTTTCTAGGCCAACCGTTTCTCATCGAGCGGATCGGTACGGATGGGGACAAGCGGCGATTCCAGGAGATCGTCGCTAAGCTGGATGGGAAGATCGACTGCTTTGGCGTCGGCGGCACGGATGTGTATCTCTATGCGGGAGAAAAGCGGTATACCTGGCGCACGTCGCGGAATCTGCTTGCCAACGCGCGAAAAACGCCATGGGTAGACGGAAGCGGGATCAAGCACACGCTCGAGCGCGAAACGGTCCGTTACCTCGATGAAGAAGGAATCGTCGATTTTTCCAGTCTAAAGGTCCTGCTGGTTAGTGCGGTGGACCGATTCGGCATGGGTGAAGAGCTCGCGAAGCGGTCGGAGTCGATCGTATTCGGCGACCTGCTGTTTGGGACGCCGTTTCCTATTCCGGTACGAAGCTGGCGAACCGTCAAAACACTTGCGCGGATCATCCTACCGCTCATAACCTGGTGCCCACCGGAATGGTTCTACCCTACCGGTCAAAAGCAAGAAGTCAACAAACCTAAACACGAGCACTATTTCCGCGAAGCGGACGTGATAGCCGGCGATTGGCACTTCATCCGCCGTTATATGCCCGAAGACATGGGAGGCAAGATCATCCTCACCCAGTCCTCGCGCAAAGAGGAAGTGGAGCTTCTTCGCAGCCGAGGCGTTCGGAAGTTAATCACAACGACCCCTGAGATTAACCGAGAATCTTTCGCTACCAACGTTATGGAGGCCGTTCTGGTCGCGCTCATTGGCCGCCGTCCGGAACATTTGACCGCGCAGGACTATCTGACTACACTGAAGCAGCTCGGCTGGAAGCCGCAAATTACTGAGCTTCAACCGTCGTTCGTTTTGAATAAGAGTCTATAAGTAAAGGGCTTATCGAATTGCAGCGATTCGCATTCATAGTTCACCCTATTGACGCGAGGCGGGATGTGGGACGCAAGTATCCGATCGCCGGTATATTTCCGGAGAGGGCGATCGAGTGGTACATCCGCCGCCGCGATCCCATCGTTGGCGCGCATGTGAGCGGAATCCGCTCCACCGCCACCGGCGAGGAGTTGGAAGGCTGGTTCATTATCTGCCCGCTGACGCCTCGCATGTTCCTCGAGCTTCCGCTGGAATTCGTCTACGGCAAGCTCGAGAAATGCGCGAGGATGGCGGAAGATTTGGGCGCTGGGATCATCGGGCTCGGGGCCTTCACATCGGTGGTTGGGGACGGCGGGAAGACGCTTGCCGGCCGTGTGAACATTGCCGTTACGACGGGAAACTCGTACACGGTAGCGACAGCGGTCGAAGGGGCAGTTCAGGCCGCGGCAGAGATGGGACTGGCCCTTCCGGAGGCCACAGTCGCCGTGGTCGGCGCTACCGGATCAATCGGAGCGACCTCCGCAGAAATACTGGCGCGTCAGGCGCGATCGGTGGGGCTGATTGGCCGCAATATTGAGAAGCTTCAAGGGATTGCGCGACGTATCGAGCCGGGGTCGCGAGCCCGAATTACGGTCACAACTGACATCGCCGAGGGACTCCGCGATGCCGATATCGTCGTGACCGTAAGCAGCGCGGTGGAATCGATCATCCGACCAGAGCACATCAAGCGGGGCGCCGTGGTGTGTGATGTTGCGCGTCCTCGTGACGTTTCGGCCGCCGTCTCAAAGGAGCGCGATGACGTGCTCGTGATCGAAGGCGGCGTCGTGCGGGTGCCGGGCACGATGTACTGTAAGAAGTGGGACAAAGACGAGGAGTTTACGTTCGGGTTTCCAACCGGCATGGCCTACGCCTGCATGTCCGAGACGATGGCCCTTGCTCTAGAAAACCGGTACGAGAGCTTCACCCTGGGAAAGGAAGTATCGGTACTCCAGGTTGACGAGATCTCAGCGCTATGTCGGAAACACGGATTCGTCATTGACGGTTATCGCTCGTTCGAGAAAGCCGTTACTCGCGAGGAAATAGCGCGAATCAGGGAGCGGGCCGGGCGATCACCGCTCGCCGCGCCTGTGGTATCCCCAATTCTCGGACGCTCAGACAAGAACGGCGATATCCCAGCGTCGATTGAAGAAAGGGACCCGGCCAACGTCCGCTGATGGTTGAGATTCCGATACTCGACTGGAGCGGAGACGCAGAGTCCGTAGTCGTTGAGGAATCCACCCGGCTCGGCCTCACAATATCGAGCGACGGCAAGCTCGCCTCCTATCCCGGTTCTCGGCACTGGCATCTCAAGAACGGCCGGCGAACCGGGACGCTCGAGGTTACCCTATGGCCGTCGCGGAATCGGCTGTGGGTGACCTATCACTCAAACCGCGTCGGGGACGGTTGGGTCTCGGAATCCGCAATTGTTCTTGCCCGAGAGCTTGCGGCTAGGTTAAACGGGCGAATCCGGGAGGACGTGGGTAGACTTGGCTGATTCCGAGAGTAGCGGTTCTGTGTACAGCTCAGTCGTTTCTACGATTCGGCGGAACCAGTGGCCGGTGCGATCCACCATCGGAATCCACCATGCGGAGGGGCGGTGCTGGGTGTGCGGTAGGCCGCGTATGGTAAGGATGGCGTTGCGGATCAACTGAAGCCGGGCCATCTCTGCCTCGACCTCTATCTCCGCTACGCGGCCGCGCGCCCTGGCCGCTTCCCCTCTCCGTTCGGATTCGAGTCTCTCAGATTTGAGACCGGCAATTGTGCGCAGTAGCTGTCGCCGTTCATCGAGGAGGGAGGCGAGGAGGGAAGCGAATATGGCTCGTTTCTCGTGTTGCTCATCCGTCCACTCGGTCATTGATCGAAAATGGTCGCCTCGTGCCTTTTCAGTCTCAACGATCTCTTGTTTGACGTCAGCCAATCGCGCGTAGAGCCCGTTTACTTGCGACTGAATCTCAGCACTCGTTGCGGCAGCGTGCTTTAAAGCTATCTTCTTAGCGGCGTATTCGGCTGAGAGCGCTTCCCATAGGCCATCCACACGTCCGGCCAGAAACCTTAGGAGTGTGCGCGGACTCCGGATGGCGCAGACCTGATCCAGGAGGCGCTGCTGCTCCTCCACCCATTTCTTCCATTCCGCGGCAATGTCCGCGGCCTGGATCTCCTCCTTACCGCTTGACGCCTTGAGATGTTCGGGCAGTCGCAGGCTGGAGAGTCCAACCTCCAGGGCATCCCAGGTGCGAAACTTCAAACGGAGGATCGGGTGGAGGCCAAGGTCGATTCCGTTCGCGGCGAAGTGGTCGTTCATTTTGCGCGTACACCGGACGTATGCCGATCCCTCCTCGTTGAAGACGAAGATGAATTCCCGGGCAAGCATCGAGATCAGCGTGACGGCCTTGCCAACCAGGACGACATCCGGGCCGAACTCTGCCGACAACACCTCTGCAAGCTCCTCAACGCTCTCGACAGGCCGGGTCAAGGAAATCCTTATCGGCTCGCGCGATTCCACGTGGATAGCCCGGAGCGTGACTCGTAACGTGCCGCGTCCATGATTCGGGACCACCACGTCGAATGGGACTGCGCCAAGTCCAAACCGGTCGAGCGCATAGATCTCCGTACCCGCAACCGCGTCGTTGTACGCTTCACCGGCAAGTTTTGCAGTTGCTGGATGCAAGAACGCGTCGAGGACTTTGAATCGCGGGAGGGAGGCTGTCTGAGGGTTGAACCGGAGGAGGTGGGACGTACAGCAGACCGTCGTATCTTGTGGCTCAACGCCGAGAAGGAGGTGGAAAAGCCGTGGGAAGAAGCTCTGGTAGAGGTCGGTGAGGTTGGCGTCTGGGTTATCGCGACGGTAACATCGGACCTGCTCGATTAGCGAATCCGCCAACTGCCTGGCTTCTTTGCGACAGCACTCATCTACGATACTCGATATGGTGCCGTCAAATCCCCATCCCAGCATCTCTTCGATCCCGTCGCCCACTTCTTTGAGCGGGAGCCGGTGAACGATCAGATCCCGGGAACCTGTGTAAACGAGACCCCGCCAACCCCACGCCTCCGTATTCCGGTTGAGGAACTCTATGCGCGTCGTGCCGTGTGCGCGGACAAGTCGGTCGAAAGGAACGCCGTGGCGAAGGAAGTCCTGACGCGTAGGAAACGTCTCACTGCCGAACAGGCGCGAAATCTCGCCGGCCGCCGACCAGAGGTCTTTCGTTTCTCCGTCATTGTGCGGGAGCAGCATGAAGCGGGAACGTCCGGCGCGTTGCACTCGCGCTTTGGCAAAGTAGTCGGTATCATGTACGCCCAGCACCATGGCGCCGCCCAAAGCGGTCTCGTCCAGCATGCGCCGCAAGACCGCTTTCATCGGCTCGTCCCACCAGACCGTCTGGCCGAGCGCCAGAAACGGAGCTTCCGGAAACCGTTCCCGGAGCTCTTTCAGGACCGTTATTGCTGATTCGTGAAATGCTGGCATTTAGATGTTGCGCGATAGAGACTCGGTCAGATGGACGAAGGTGCGGACCATGACGCCGGTTGGCCCTTGGCGAGGTGTGGCGGCGGCGATTCCGTTCCACTCGTGCCGGCGATATCTAGATGCACCCAGGGAGTATCGTCTACGAACTCCTTGAGAAACATCGCGCCGGTGATGGCGCCCCCAGCGCGGCCACCGGAGTTCTTCATATCGGCGATTTCGCTCTTAATGAGCTCGCGGTAGTCCGGGAACATCGGCAACTCCCAGACCTTTTCGCTCGCCGAATCCGCCGCCGCTTTCACGGCGCTCATCAGGCCGGCGTCGTTTCCCAGGGCGCCAGTAGCCACGTTTCCAAGGGCGATCACACACGCCCCCGTGAGCGTAGCTACATCTACGACGCGTGGAGCGGCCAGGTTCCTCACCGCATATGCCAGGGCGTCCGCTAAAACCATGCGCCCCTCCGCGTCGGTAGAGATGATCTCCGCCGTCTTCCCATTCATGAATCGCACCACGTCTCCCGGCCGATAGGCATTCCCGCCCGGCATATTCTCCGCACAGGGGAGGACTCCTACGACATTCACCCGGACCTTCAGGAGCGCAATCGCCCTCATCGCTCCGATCACGGCCGCGGCGCCGGCCATGTCGCCCTTCATCTGCTCCATACCTTCGCGAGGCTTGATGGAGATTCCGCCAGTGTCGAACGTAATTCCTTTCCCAACCAGGGCAAGGGCCGGCCCGGCGGGATTCGGAAAGTGCTTGAGGACCACCAATCGAGCACTGTGGTCAGAGCCCGCTGAGACAGCGAGGATTCCGCCCATTTCCAGCCGGCGAAGAGCGTCTTCATCCATGACCTCACAGCCGAGACCGGTCTCCTCGGCCATGTATGCCGCGCGTTCTGCAAGCCTCTCAGGAGAAAGCTCATTCGGAGGCTCATTCACAAGATCGCGCGTAAGATTGATGGATTCGCCGAGAATCCGCCCGCGCAGGGCAGCCGCTTCTATTTCCGTATCGGAGTCCGGCGCGAGGAGTATTAGCCGATCAATCGGCGAGGGCCGCGAATCCGGCGACTTATAGGTTCCTCCATCCCACTCCCCAATGACCGCACCCTCGACAACCGCCGCCACGGATTTAGAGGCCGGATTGAGGGCCCGATGGAGCGCGCTGGCGATAACCCGAATTTTGCGGTCGCGGAGCTTGCGGACCGCCGTTCCCATAGCTTCTCTAAGTGTTGCGGTGGTCGCTTCATCCCGCTTGCCAAGACCCACAACGGCCAAACGCTTAGCGGCAATAACGTCTCGAGTAAAGAAGACGTTGAACTCACCGGTCTTCCCTGTCAAGTCGGCGGCATCCGCAAAGCCGGCGGCATCCGAAAGAACTCCGCCTAGGAGACGGTCTACCTCTACGATCGGCCCGTCAAATGGTTCACCCTCCCACTGGCCGACTACGAGGGCATCGGCAACAATCTCCGAAAGGGGCGAGCGAACGATCTCTACGTCCATGGTCCTCCCACTCAGTCCAGGTATTGTCGGCAAACCCGATCGACGTCTTGGCCATATGGCTCGCCAAAGTGATTCAGGTGTACGAGGAGCGGGTAAAGCTGGTGAAGCGCACGGCGTCGCTCGTATCCAAGCTGCAGTGGGTAAGACTCGTTGTACGCTTCGAAAACGCGGGAAGGGAATCCGCCAAATAGCTGCATAAATGCGATCTCCATCTCGCGCTCGCCATAATAGACCGCCGGGTCGAACACGACCGGTTCGTCTCCTGCTGTTAGGTAGTTTCCGCTCCAAAGGTCTCCGTGCAGCAGCGAGGGCCGTGAATCCAATCCTTTCAAAATATCAGGCAGGCGATCACAAACGCCGACGAGCAACTGTTCACGCTCGATCGGTAGGCGTCCGAGCTTGCGGGCAATGTCCATCTGCGGCGGAATCCGGCAATCGCGGTAGAACTCGATCCAGGTATCGCGCCACTCGTTTACCTGCCGCAGGCGACCGATGAAGTTTGGACTCCAGTTCCCGAATCCCCACGTTTCTCGCTGCTCACGATGCATTCGGGCGAGCAGCAAGCCGAACTGCTCCGCAAAGAAGCACTCGTTTTGGGGAGGTCGCCGTTGCACGAATTCGAGCACGAGGTACTGGGGAGGATGGCACGACCACTGATTAGGTTCGTGATGAATGTCCCGTGGATCGTGATAACCGATTACCGCCGGAACACGAACCGTTTTGGAAGACCTGATTACTGCCAGGCCCTGCGCCTCCTCGTGAAGCATGTAAGAAGGCGCGGAATCGTTCCATTTTACGAATAATGGGCCGTCGGACGTATCCACGCGGGCAGCCTGGTTGATCATTCCGCCGCTCACCGGTGATGCGCCCAGGATCTTGAGCTTCCCCCACTCCTCCAAGGCAGACTGGAGATCGGGCGGAAGTACGCTCACAGGTCGTGCGTGCTCCGGATTTCTGCCAGCAGATTCCGTGCGGCTTCTTCCACCATGTCATAGACGACTTCGAAGCGTCCGTCGTAGTAGGGGTCGGGCACTTCGGCGAGGCCGGCCTTGGGCGCATAATCGGCGAACCGGAGCAGTTTTGCCTTCCCGTTTCCGAGCTGCTTTACGTCCCGATAGTTCATTTCATCCATCGTCACGATGTAATCGAATCGGTCCAGGTCCTCGCGATCCAGTAGACGGGCAATGCCTTCGTATTCGATCCCCTTCTGACTCAGAATCCGGCGCGTGCCGCGATGCGGCGGCTCCCCGACATGCCAATGTCCTGTACCCGCGGAATCGGATTCAATGCGGTTCGCCAAGCCTTGTTCCCTCACCAAATGCTGGAATACCGCTTCCGCCATCGGCGACCGGCAAATATTTCCAAGGCAGACGAAAAGGACCCTTACCATTGCGGAATCAAGGTACCAGACGGCGATGGGATGGATGAAGTACCGGCCACGGAATCAGGGAGTGAAACCTCTCTGCTGCCTGATCTGGCGGCATTGCTCGGGAATCTGTTCGGGGGCGAATTGGCCGCTCCGCAGGAGGCGAACGAGAATGGGGGCGGTCTTCCCGTCGGAAAGCGTATACGGCATCGCGTACTCGACCATAGGAGCGTCCGCCGCACCTGTCGCGGTGGGCCGCGTATACTTGAAGACAGGGCCCTGCGAATTCTGTGACCATTTGAGCGAATCCGCCGATGAGACGTAGGTCGGGACCAGGGCGCTCAATGTCTGCGGGTAACTCCCCTTCTCGTCCTTATGGCGGTTGACAGCCTGAGCGACCGTCTGCATCTCCTGATGGAGCGCGCTCAAATCGGAGTCGATCTTCATGCACGTGTTCATCATCGGCATGACGAAATACAGAATCATCACCGCGCCGAAGATCGCTAGCGACAGGCAGCCCATTCCGCAGCCGATCGCGCCCCACTTCCAGCAGCCGTCGCCGCCGGACGCTCGTGGAGGTGGGGGCGGCGGGAGGACATCAGAGTAGGGTCTCGGGTCTCGGGTATCGGGTATTGGGTCCATGTATTGTAAATTGGTCCCTTGGTCAACTCGTCAATTGAAACGCGCATTGACTAATTGACCGATTGACATCCTTTAGATAGGTGTCCAGTCCGTGTCGGCCGTGACACGCTCGCAGAATCCGGCCATCAGGCGGGCGGTGTTTTCGATGTCGTTCAGGTCCATCACTTCGCATGGCGTGTGCATATAGCGCATAGGAGCGGAGATCAACCCGGTCGCCATACCTGCGCGAGCGATCTGCATGGCATTTGCGTCCGTTCCCGTTCCGGTGGGCGCGGCTTCGATCTGGTAGGGCATCTCCAACTCTTTCGCGGTCTTGACCAGCAGCTCGAAAACCTTCGGATTGATGTTTGCTCCGCGCGCAATGAGCGGTCCGCCACCCAGTTTGAAGTCCCCTTCCCGCTTCTTATCGGCGCCGGGAAAGTCCATAGCGTGCCCGACGTCCGTCGCGATTCCGATCAATGGTTCGATGCCGTAAGCGCTTGTCCTCGCGCCCCGGAGTCCAACCTCCTCTTGTACCGTGGAAACGGCAAAAATGGCGGGTAGTCGGTCGTCCGTCGTCGGTCGTCCGCTCAGCAGCCGCAGCGCTTCCAGCAGGACGAAGACTCCCATCTTGTTATCGAAGCTGCGGGCGGTGCAGATGTCTCCGCGCAGCCGCTGAAGGTCCTGGGCATAGGTCACGCAATCGCCGATCTGGACGGCTGATTCCGCGTCCTTGCGGTCCTTCGCGCCGATGTCTATCCACAGCTCATACAGCTTCGGCGGCTTGCTCCGCTCGTCCTGCTCCAGTAAGTGGGTCGCCTTCCGGCCGAGCACTCCGAGGATTGGCCCGCTCGAAGTATGCACGAAGACCCGCTGGCCCACGGTAATGACGGCGTCATGTCCTCCGATGCCGCCGAAGTAGAGCATCCCGTCATCGCTGATGTAGCGGACCTGGAACCCGATCTCGTCGGCGTGCGCCGCGAGCATGATCCGAGGAGAGCCGCCCGGATTCCGCGCCGCGATGACGTTGCCCATCACGTCGGTGCGGACTTCCTCCGCGTATTTTGAAGCTTCTTCGCGATAGACACGCTGCACCGCCTGCTCATACCCGGACGGCCCGGGCGTATCCACCACCCGCTTCAACAGCGCAAACGACTCATCCCGCATTCATCGCACTCTCCACCCCGTAAGCGAAAACCGGCACATATTACTAGGATTCCGCAAATCCCGTCAATCCGGCGCGGATTCCACCACGTAATACAAGATGGAGGCCTGCGATGGCTAGAATCTCTGTTTCGAAGACCCGGAAAGCGCTTCACCCCAAGCTGCACCTGATACTCATCGGGATAGTGGCGGCATTCCTCATCATAACACCGCTGGTCAGGTTGCTCAAGTCGCCCGGGTTTGGAGACCTTGAGAATGCTGAGATGCGCTCGGCCAATTTAAGTGTATCGCGTGTGGAATCCGCTATCAGGCAGAGGAAACTTGTTTACGTAAACCTCCGCAACAAAGAAGCGCGATTTAGATGGCCGTTACGACTTGCGGCGATTGAGCCGCACATCGGTATGCCCGTAACTGTCGAATACATGATGGGGAAAAGCGGCCGTATCTACATTACGAAGGTGGACCTGCGAAGAGGTCGCGAACCCCGCTTTTTGAAAGCGAAGTGAGAACTTGACTCTGCAGAATCATGTCAATTCGATCCGTAGCCGGGAATCGGTCACATGAGGCGTTTCTATAGACCACCCGAGCGCTGGAATGTGCCGGTCGATACATTGCTGCTTCTCATCGCTTTAGCTTTCGGAGCTGGGATCGTTGCACTGGGGTTCTTCGCGAAAGTGCCGAGTGAGCGTGATCAGGACGGTGCACCGGTCCTACAGGCGACCGGGACAATTTCACGCGTCATCAGCCTCTCCGCCGGAGAGAACATGGTGATGCCCAGGCCCAGGGTTTACGTATCGTTCAACGGCGAAGAGCATCACGCATCAGGTGTAACTGAAAAGGTATATGCCCATGCCCGCGTCGGCCTGCCCGTGAATATCTCGTTTCGTGTCGGAAGTAGCGGTCAGACGTACGTCACCGCCGTAGACGTCGCGCGCCCGAAGCAAGAACCAACGGATTACTAGTGGGCTGAAGTAGCGACTCGCCTACCGGTGCGAGCGGATTCGTAGACGGCGAGGCAAGCTGCCAGGTTTTGAACGGAGCAAGTGTTGGTGAAGGGGAGCCGTTCCCGGCCCTGCACGGCCCCAGCGATGATTGAGAATGGGGTTCGGGTCTGTTCCGGAATCTCCAAGCGTTCGGTGGTCCCCTTATTCTGCAGCATGAAGTGGTCGGATTCCAGAAGCAGGCTTCCGTTGGTGCCGATGTAGCGGTTGAAGTGGGTGCCGGAATCCGCGGTCCAGGTGTCCTCCATCACAGCCGTGAATCCGTTTTCCAGCCGCACCGAGGCGAGGCCCCAGTCTTCTACCTGCAACTGCTTGTGCCGCCGGTTGCCGATGGCTCCGCTGACGGATTCCACCTCTCTGTCAAACATCCACCGGATTTGATCGACCGCATAAATGGCGTGGTCTATCCAGGCGCCTCCGGGTACTTTCTCCGGATGGCACCACCAGGAATCGCCGACCTGTCCCGGCCAGGGCTGCGCCAATCCTCCGTGAGCTACATGGTAGAAAGAGATCGGATCGCCGATGATTCCGTCGCTCAGAATCTTCTTAAGGTAGCGGCTCCGCTCGGTCAGCCGATGCTGGACCTCGTAGGCGGTGAAGAACACTCCTGCATTGTCGGCCGCCGCGGCCAGGGAGTTGGCGGCCTCCACCGTCATTGCCGGGGGCTTCACGCAGAGCGTATGCTTGCCACGCCCCAGCGCTTCCAGGCAGACCTCGGGATTATCCACGGTTGGGACGAATGAAAAGACCACATCTATCCTTTCATCATCCAACACTTGTCTGAAGTCCGTAGACACCACCTCCGGCGAATACTTCCGCCGCGCCTCCTCCAGATGCTCCGAATTCCGCTCGGCGATCGCAACCAGCCGATAATCCTCCTCCTCCAGCATTTGATCCAGTACCCAGAATGCGGAGTACCAGTGATCGAGACCGATTACGGCGGCGCCGATGGATGCCATGCAACCCTCCCGGAGATGGAATCGACGAACGACCGCATGATACCGGAATGGCGGGCCGCGAGTCGATAGTTGAGAGTTACGGGCGGAATCGCACTCAGGCAAAGAGCGGCGGCTACGCAGACCGCGAGCATGAGGTATCGTGGATTACCAGATCAACGGAGGCATTCAAGCGGAGCGCATGATACTCAACCATCTTGGCATTTCCGTGACCGATGTCTACGAGGCCAGGGCATTCCTGGAGAAGTATTTCGGCCTCAAGGGAATCGGCAAGAACAACCACAAAATGACCCATCTCCAGGATGACAACGGGCTGATCCTCAGTCTGTTCAAAGGTCCGCCCATCACCGAACCTCAAACCACGCACATCGGCTTTATGCAGGAGACCGAAGAGCGGGTGAACGAGATCTATGAGCGGCTGAAGGGCGACGGGTTTGACGTGCCGCCGCCGAAGAGGAGTCACGGCTGGACGTTCTGGTTCGTAGCCCCCGGCGGATTCGCCATCGAGGTCGTCTGCTGATTCACCCTGGCATCAGCGGCAATTCCGAGACGCGAATGTGGTCGCGGGTGAGTTGAGCCAGTGCCATGCTGCCGTAGGACTGGTACAGCGGCTCCGCATACTTCACATGGCAGCGAAGTCCCCAAAAACCATTTATGATCTTGAGGGTCTCCGTATACTGGTTCGAGTTGGGGAAGATAGGACGGGTGTCGGTGAGCGCTGCGAGCTTCTGGTCGAAGACGTCGCTCACGTCGAATAGGAGGTCGGGCGCGTGCAGCTCCTGCGTGTCCTCCTCGATGGAGTACATCCATGCGCTCCGGAGCTGACAGGGCGGCGCCTCGAAGGCCATCCCCTTATGGCCGACGTAGTACATCACGTCCTTCATGGTGGCCGAGAGGTTGCGGTGATCGGCGTGAGTGTCCCACAGGGCCGGGAACAGAATCACATTGGCCTGCAACCGGCGGAGCTGATTGACCAGCAGGGATTTCATTTCCCAGGTCGGGATAATGGTGTTGGCCGGGTGGCCCAGGAACACCACGTCCGCGCCCAGCTTACGGGCGATATCCTGCCCTTCCTTGCGACGAATCCGCTTCGCCTCCTCCTGCTGCGGCCCGGGCGGACGAACGGTCTCGCCCAGAGTGACGTTGAGGATGGTCGCCTGGTGCCCACGTTTAACGTAGCTGGCAATGACCCCACCCGCGCCGACCGCTACGTCGTCGGGATGGGCCCCGACGCCGACAATATGCAGCCGATCTTGCTTCTGCAAAACAGCCTCCTGACCGTGAATTCCACGCTGGAATCGTCTTCGGTCCGGCAAGCCGGATTCCTCCGCCCGCCGCCGTCGATTCCCCCGTCATTGACGCCCCGCCTCCCCATTCGCTACAATGACCGCAGTGGAATCCGCGGAATCCGCCGGCCGGAATCCCCACCCGGAGCGTTCGGCGGAATCCACGCATTATTCGAGCGCTATCCGTCAAATGCTGCGAGATTCTAATCCGCCCATACACGCCGAATGACGTATAGCAGGTAGTTATGCGCTCTCAATACCGGAGACTTCGAACCATTGTCGCAGAGCGGACTGCAGCGCCGCATTCACAAGGTGCTTGCTCTTCTTGTGGGTTTACCGCTTTCGGACATGTGGCGAGCGGGATTTCAGATCTTTGAGTTCGGTGAGCAACAGCCATTCCAAAATCGAAAAGGCAAAGAGGTCACCAAGGCAGATTACGCCTTGCATGTTTCTTGTCCGTGGCGCATAGTTGGCCCGAAGGGATTGTCGTTGGCTTCTGACGATTACATTTCGGGGAAGGCTTCTGGGCCTCGCCATGGCCGTGCGAAAGCGTTCTTTGCAGACCTACGAGCCGCAACACTTGTCGTGGAGAGGCTGGAAGCCGACGTAGCGGGTAGCGTTCGTCTGTGGCTCAGGGGCGGTTACTTACTGGAACTACTGCCCATGAGTACATCCCGTTCTAAAGAGCATTGGCGTCTGTTGCCGCCGAACGGAGAAGGTCGGCATTTTGTCGACAGGGGCAGCGGTGTGGAAGCATAGGGACCGTGAACGGTATAACTACCACATGCACCGGACGCGCCCCGCAATTGACGCCCCGCCGCCCCATTCGCTACAATGACCGCAGCGGAATCCGCGGAATCCGCCGGCCGGAATCCCCACCCGGAGCGTTCGGCGGAATCCACGCGTTATCGGAGCCGAATCCGTCGGGCCGGCCCGGATTCTGCGCGCTCCCAGAGGCGTTGACGCATAGATGACCGACATGAACTCCCGCGCCGCGATCCACGAGAGCTTTGTTAAGAAGTTCCATCTTGGTCAAGAGCCGAAGCCCTTGACGGACGAGGAACTTGATTCAATCGAGGCAGAGCTCAATACAAAGCTCCCGGTGGCATTCCGCGAGTTTATGGCGCGGTTTGGTCAGGTGCATACCCCAGGAATTCTTGATGCGGTAACCGCCGGCGACCTCGATCATCCAGACATTCAGGACTTCCTGTCCGCGAGGGAGGCAATCGCGAACACTAAAGGGTATTGGTCCACCGGGATGCCGAATGACGTGATCGGAGTTGCGACGGACTGTATGGGAAACATGATTGGCTTCCACCGCAGCCATGAACGCCGTGAGGACGCACCAGTTCTATTCTTTGACCACGACTTTATCACGGTGTCGGAGATTGCGCCTTCGTTCGATGACTTATTGAAGTGGTTCCTCACCCTCTCGTCAATGGAGACGGATTCCGCGCGCATTTGACGCCCCGCCGCCCCATTCGCTACAATGACCCTATCGTCGCGGATTCCGCCATATGTGGAGGATGGAGTCGGAAGGAGCATGAAGTGAAATCCTATACCGCCGTCGTTGAGAAGTGCTCGGACACCGGCCTGTATGTGGGC
>JBKJZI010000094.1:0-4234 GCA_046715155.1 Chthonomonadales bacterium
CGTCATCCCCACAGCGCTCATCGGCTCGAATGAGATGATGACTCCGGGCGAAAGCGGAATCCGCCGCGCCAACCTCAAAGTCGTCTTCGGCCCCCCCCTCCACTTCACCCGCGACCAACCCCGCGAAGAGATCATCGAATCCATCATGCACGGAATCGCATCCCTCCAGGCCAAACACGGAAACGCTGAACCAAACTGAGGCACCGAGTCCAACTCCCAGCAGCTTAGTGAAACCGGCATTAAAATGCCGGTCTGGCAAGAATCGTCCTCCGGACGAGCGAAGGACACCGCCGTTCGTCCGAAGGACGATTTCGACCAGACGGGGATTTGAATCCCCGTCTGGCGTCGCGGAATGTGCATTCACGTACTGCGCAGATGCCGAAATCCGTCAATCGATAATAACAATTCGAACCAAAGGCGGGCGATGGCAGTGGCGCCGAGGAGGTTGGGTTCGATCTGGACGACGATCCAGGATTCCGCGGAATCTATGCCGTGACCGCTGAAGAGCGCGTGCAGGTCGGCGAGGAGAAAGTCTTTGGATCGTGCAATCGCGCGGATTCCCTCATTTAGCTCATAGAAGGCTAACCGGAGCGACGGGCTGATTCCGAGGGAGTCTCCTAGCGCGTCGTTGCCGTGCGTGGGATCGTAGATCGTGTTCATGATGACGGGGCACCGCCACTCCATCAAAGTATCCGTAATCCGGTTCAGATTGCTCAACGGACGTTCAATCAGCGCGCTGCTGCCATCCGGTTGCCGGGACTCCGCTCCCCAAAGGGCCGCCTGCAGAAAATCGTTGCCTCCTGCCGTGAGCGTTACGAGATCCGGGTTGGTCGTGACTACTGACAGCTTTTCCAACACCCCGTCCGTGGTACAGCCGTCATGGGTCAGATTCTGAAAGGGATTAGCCGAGATGAGCCGGGCGAACTGACTTGCCGCCCCTCCACCCACCACACCCGTGTAATCATCAATACTCATCGAGTCGCCAAGCGCAAGATAATTCATCGGATTCTCTAAACCGTCGCACTTGTACTTTTCACTCGGATTCTACAGCAGTCGTGCGGAATCATCGTTGGTTTACATCGCTCTATTCTTTGTGCTAACCTAACAGCCGTTTGGGATGAACTGCAAAATCTGCCTCAAGGACGCTTCTTGGAACTGCCGGGTATTCCACAGCATGACATTTTGATCGTCGGTGGCGGGGGCGCGGGGCTGCGGGCAGCCATCGCCATCGGCGAAGAGAATTCCCGGTTGAGCGTGGGGCTCGTATCGAAGGTCTACCCCATGCGCAGCCATACGGTGGCGGCCGAAGGGGGAGCAGCCGCGGTCATCAAGGCGACGGACAGCCTGGACGACCATTGCTACGACACCATCTCCGGCGCCGATTGGCTGGCGGATCAGGACGCGGTCGAGGAGTTCGTCAAACAGGCGCCCGAGGAGATGATCCGCCTGGAGCACTGGGGCTGCCCCTGGAGCCGCGAGCCGGACGGCCACGTCGCGGTCCGCCCGTTCGGAGGGATGCGCAAGGAGCGCACCTGGTTCGCCGCCGACAAGACCGGCTTCCACATGCTCCACGCGCTCTTTCAAACTTCCCTCAAGTTTGAGAACGTGATCCGTTACGACGAGTGGTTCGTCACCAATCTCATCATCGAGGACGGCCGCTGCCAGGGCGTAACGGCCATCGAGCTCCGGACGGGAATGGTGCGCGCGATCGCTGCCAAGGCCGTCATCCTCACCACCGGCGGCGCCGGCCGCATCTTCCCCTTCACGACTAATGGCGCCATTAAGACCGGTGACGGTATGGCGCTGGCCTACCGCGCGGGCGTGCCGCTCAAGGATATGGAGTTCGTCCAGTACCACCCCACCGGCCTGCCGGGCACCGGAATCCTGATTACGGAAGCGGCCCGCGGGGAGGGCGGAATCCTCATCAACAAGAACGGCCACCGCTACCTTCAGGATTACGACCTCGGTCAGCCGCTGGACGTCAAGGACCCAAATCACCCGCAGAAGGCGCAGATGGAGCTCGGCCCCCGCGACCGGCTTTCCCAGGCATTTATGAAAGAACGGGACAAAGGCAACACGATTCCCGGGCCGTATGGCGACGTCGTCCACTTAGATGTGCGACATCTCGGCGAAGCTAAGATCGATAAGAAGATTCCCTTCGTGCGCGAGCTCTCCAAGAACTATGCCGGAATCGATCCGGTCCACGAGCCGATTCCGATCCGCCCCGTCGTGCACTACATGATGGGCGGAATCCACACCGACATCCAGGGAGCAACGCCGATTCCGGGCTTGCTTGCCGCCGGTGAATGTGCCTGCGTTTCGATTAACGGCGCCAATCGCTTGGGCTCCAACTCGCTCACGGAGCTGCTCGTTTTCGGCGCCCGTTCCGCACGAAAGGCAGTCGAATTCGCGGCCGAGCTGGGAACCATGAGTCCGGCCGCCCTCCAGGCGCACGAGCAAGCCGAACAGAAACGGATAACCTAGCGGTACTTCCAATCAAAGGGCGGCGGAGAGACCATCGCTGGGATCCGTGGGGAGTTGACCACGACAATGGAGTCCGGCGCCGGAATCTATCGCACGGAATCGTCTCTGCGGGCAACCTGCGAAGTGATCCGAGACCTCAAGGCCAGGTTCAAAAATGTGGGTCTTGCGGACACCAGCCTTTCATTCAATACCGAGCTGACGTCAGCGTTGGAGCTGGAGAATCTGCTG
This sequence comes from Chthonomonadales bacterium, assembly GCA_046715155.1. Lineage (GTDB taxonomy): Bacteria > Armatimonadota > Chthonomonadetes > Chthonomonadales > CAJBBX01 > JBKJZI01. The sequence goes on from JBKJZI010000094.1 coordinate 2,713, forward strand.
GACGTCGCCGAGACCGTCGCGCAAAGCGCCCTTCAACGCAAGGAATCACGAGGTTCCCATCAGCGCGTCGATCATCCGGACAGAGACGACGACCTGTATCTGAAACATTCCCTGGCCTACCGGACGGACGCTGATCCGCGAATCGAATATCGCGACGTGGTGATTACGCGGTGGCCGCCGAAGGAGCGCACTTATGGCCGAGCCTAGCGCTGCAGCATCTCCGTCGGAGCGTACCGGCGATGTGGAGGGTACCGTCTCCCTGGAGGTGTTCCGCTACCTCCCGGATACCGAAGAGGAGCCACGCTTCCAGCGCTATGACGTGCCCTACCGCAAGGACTGGGTAGTACTCGACGCGCTCAACTACATTAAGGACCAGGTGGATGGGACGCTCTCGTTTCGATGGTCCTGTCGAATGGGAGTTTGTGGAAGCTGCGGGATGATGGTGAACGGCGAGCCGAAACTGACCTGCGCCGCCTTCTTGAAGGATTACCACCCCGGACCGATCCGCGTGGAGCCGCTGGTGAACTTCCCGGTCATCCGCGACCTTGTCATCAACATGGACGACTTCATGCACAAGCTGCGCGAAGTCAAAGCCTGGCTGATTCCGAAGACTCCGCGAGGCCCTGCGGAGGGTGAGTACCTGCAATCTCCGGCCGAACACGCCCGCTACAAGCAGTTCAGCATGTGCATCAATTGCATGCTCTGTTACGCCGCCTGCCCGGTCTACCGGCTGGAGCCGACTTTTATCGGCCCGGCGGCCATAGCCCTGGCAAAACGATACGACCTGGATTCTCGCGACGGGGGCGCGGCGATGCGCGCGGAAGTCCTGTCCAGCGAAGAAGGGACCTGGGGATGCACGTTCGTGGGCGAATGCACAGTAGTCTGCCCGAAGCACGTGGACCCGGCGGCGGCCATCCAACAGGCAAAGGTGTCGAATACGGTGGATTGGTTTAAATCGGTGCTGATGCCGTGGGGTGACCGATGAAGGGCAAGCAGTATATGCGCCCCGTGCGTATGAATATGTGGGTAGAGCGACGCTCTTACACGCTTTTCATGCTCCGAGAGATGACCGCCGTCTTTGTCGCTGGATACTCGCTTTTCTTGCTAGTCCTTCTGTTCCGCGCTACCCAGGGTCCTGCTGCGGTCGCCGCTTTCGCTCAGGGCCTCAAGAGCCCGATATCCATCATACTGCACCTCATCGCTCTCGCAATGGCGATCTACCACAGCATCACGTGGTTCGACGCGGGCTCCAAAGCCATGCCCGTCTGGCGCGGTGAGAACCGCGTGAATCCGTCTTTGATTTTGGCTTCACAGTATCTCGCATGGATCGGCGCGTCGGTCGTGGTTGGCTACCTGGCTCTCCGGGTGGGCAGAGGATAACGCCGATGCCAAAGACGATCGAGCCGCTGTGGTGGTCGCTTTTCTCTGCCGGTGGGGTGATCTCGGCAATATTGACCCCAATCACTATCCTTCTCACTGCTTTTGCGATTCCAGCAGGCTGGATTTCGGGAGAGACGCTCTA
>JBKJZI010000095.1:0-4821 GCA_046715155.1 Chthonomonadales bacterium
GCGCAGCGCTATGTAGAGGCGCTCCGCGGCGCCATAGGGAGCGGCGCGGGCCTGGCGCTTCCGGAGGCATTCACGGCATCGACCCACACCCTCAATGGGCTTTCGTACGCGAAGGGTGGAGATCATAAGCGGGCGCTCGTGGAAATCAAGGCGGCAATGGCAGCTTTGCCCGGCGATCCTTTCGCTGAACCGCAAGGGTCGGTGATGACATTCGATCCGAAAAAGCCGCTCAGGTTCACTGCGAGGCGGCTTCCGACGGGATTCGGATTGGCTGGTTCTCGGCGGACGTCGGAGAAAGCATATTACGGGACCGTGACGCTGTCTGCGGCATCGCTTGGGACGAATATTGGCTTTGTGGCTTTCAAGATCGACGGAGACTTCAGCAGCGTGGCCAATACGCCGCCTTTCCAGTTGATTTGGGACACTACACGGTTTCCGAACGGCCTGCATAAGGTTGAGATTACGGTTTACGACAAAGAGGGCCGGCAGACAAACTCCGCAACGCGCGAGGTTCGGACTGCTAATTTGAACGCACCGGTCCGCGACCAGGCCGACGCTTCAAGGATGGATGCGATAAGGTCTGGCCTCTGGCAGGCTCTGACACTCCGGCCGAGCCGAGCGGTCTTGAATTATGCGGCGGCTCAGTCTGCGGCAGCTTTGGGAGACAGCAGTTCGGCGTCGAGGTTTATTCAGCAGACGGCAGCGATCGATCCGACGTATCGAGATGCGAGGGCAAGGTTGGCGGTGTTGGACGGTGGGCTGGCCGATCTCGCAGTGTGGCGCGGAAGCTCGGAAAGGCCGTGGGTGGCGCTTACCTTTGACGATGGGCCAAAGCCCGGGATTACCGACCAGTTACTCGCAGTTCTTACGAAGGAGCGCGTACCGGCGACGTTTTTTGTAGTTGGACGGGACGTAACCGCTCACCCGGACCTGGCGAAGAAGATCGTAGAGTCGGGAATGCAGATTGAGAATCATTCATACACTCATCCGAACCTGACCCTTTTGAGCTCACCGTCGATTGAGGCGGAATTGCTGAGGACGCTCGCATCTGTGCGGGCCGCGACGGGTAAGCGAGTGCGCTACTTCCGACCTCCAGGTGGGAATGTCAACGAAGAAGTAAGCCGGGTGGCGGCCCGCCTGGGACTAACGCCTTGTATGTGGACGTTGAATGGCGAGGCGCTGGAGAACGGGAGTCCGGAAAGGCTGATAGAATACATCGTGAACCGCACTACTGCAGGCGCCATCGTACTCCTGCATAACGGCAGGATGACTACGGTAGAGGCTCTGCCGAGGATCATCGAAGGCTTGCGCAAGCGCGGATTCGAATTTGCCACTTTAGATCAGATCACGCCCCAGCGGGCGGTTCGCTCCAGGCCGGCGACAGTTGTTCCGGCAGCGGTGAACTGAGGTTAAGGATAAGTTTTAAACGCGCGAGAACATCAAGAAGGAATCGGGCGACCATTTACGGTAACATTACGTTCAGGTAGTTGGCTGTTTTCGCAGACGCCATCATATCAGGAGGGATCTAAATGCGACAATCGTTTCGCGGAGCCGTCGGCCTGGCCGCGGGTCTGTTCGTTCTGACCGCTGTGCCTGCCCAGGCGCAGCGTGAGAGTTCGCTGCTCGGCATCAAGCTCTGGCGTACCTGGCGTGACGTACTGAAGAAACATGGTCAGCCGTCTCGCATTGAGATTGGCGCCGTCACCGCGCCGATGGTAGGCCAAGGCGGCCAAGGCGGCCAGGGTGGCCAGGGCGCAGCCTTCGGCGGCGGGGGAATGCCTGGCGCCCCCATGGGTGGCATGATGCCTGGAATGTCCGGGATGGGGATGAGCCCGGGTGGAGGCGCGCCCATGGGTGGAGGCGCGATGATGGGCAACATGATGATGGGTCAGATGGGACGCGGTCGAATGGGCGGCGGCGGAATGGGAGGTCCTGGTGGCGGTGCGCCTATGATGGGCGGCGGCCCGAGCCTACCCGGAATGCCGGGCGGCGGTATGGCTGGCCGCATGGGTGCCCAGATGGATGACATTGGTGGCGGAGGCGCTCCCGGCGCAATGGGCTCTGGTCCGCTTGGCGGATTTGGAATGAGCCCGGGCGGCGGCCCGATGGGCGGCGGAATGCCCGGTTTCGGGGGCGGCGGCCAGGCGGCGGTCAGCGAGGGCGAGGTTACCTGGATTTACGAGAAGCCGCGCGGACTGACACTTCTCTTCCTCTTCAACAAGGACGGCCGCGTCATTCAGATCTCGCAGTTCGGATATGCCGGTGGGGGTTCCACTTCTCGCGGAGTTACGCTCGGCGATAAGGTGAGCGAGGTCTATTCGAAGTACGGCTGGGCCAACCAATCGTCTAAAGTGGGCGACCAGCTTACGCTGGACTACAGCCATAGGGCCAACGTTGCCTTTCAGCTTCTCAATCGGGGCAAGGGCGCGCAGGTAGTCGGCGTCACGGTGGCCATCACGGAGCGCGACCGGATTCCGGGACAGGGCTAAAAACCCTGGCGCGCAGCGCCGAAAGCTAGGAGAATAGGGGTGGTGCGGTGAAGGGTTAAGAGCCCTCCGCGCCACCCTTTTCAGTGCGTGGACTCCGCGCGTTTGAACCTCGAATTACGGGAGCATTGCCCACGCCGATGGCAGCCGATAAGGACGAGATAAGGGCCCGCAGCGATGTTGTTGAAGTCATCGGCGGGGTGGTATCGCTAAAGAAGAGGGGGCGGAGTCACATCGGACTTTGCCCGTTTCATCAGGAGAAGACTCCCTCTTTCAATGTCGATCCCGTGACGCAGACGTTTAAGTGCTTTGGGTGCGGGGAAGGGGGCGATGTCTTCACGTTCGTCGAGAAGTACCAGAACATGACGTTCGTGGAGGCGGCGGAGCACCTTGCACGGCGGGCCGGGCTCGTGTTCGAGCGTAAGGGCGGGCCCACGAAGGAGGAATCCAGCGAGCGAGAGCGGATGCTGGCCCTGAACGAGCTGGCGGCCCGATATTTCGAAGACTGGCTGAAGAAAGTGGATTCCGCGCGGTCGTATCTGCTGAATCGGGGGCTGGGGATCGAGACCATTACGCGATTCCGTCTCGGGTTTGCGCCGGATAATTGGGATGGATTGTCCTCCTCTCTTAAGTCGCAGAAGCAGGATTTGCGGTTGGCGGCAGTGGGTGGACTGCTTCATAGCGCGAAGACGGGGGATTTTGTCGATGTGTTTCGGAATCGGATCATCTTTCCGATTTTGGATGAGCAGGAGCGGATTGTTGGGTTTGGCGGGCGGACGATGGGGGATGAGCAGCCGAAGTACTTGAATACGGGGGAGACGCCGCTTTTTGCGAAGAGCAAGCTGCTTTATGGACTGCCGTTTGCGCGGCGGAAGATAGCTTCGGAAGAGCGGACGCTGCTGATGGAGGGGTATACGGACGTTATCGCGGCGCACCAGGCCGGATTCGTGAATGCGGTGGCGACGCTGGGGACGTCTTTGACGGACGATCATGCACGGAGGCTCGCGCGGTTGGCACCTACGGTCGTGTTGGTGTATGACGCCGATAGCGCGGGAATCAAGGCAACTCTGAGGGCGTCGGAGATTCTGGAGAAGGAAGGCGTGCAGGTTCGGGTGGCGCGGCTGCCGGCGGGGGAGGACCCGGATTCCCTGTTGACTAAGGGCGATGCGGGGGCATTTCAGACGGCGATCGATAAGGCGGTGGGGCGGGTTGAGTATCAGCTCGAGCGGATTGTGGAGGGGGCGGAGCAGAAGGACGATTCTTCGCGGCAGTTGATGCTTCGGCAGATTGTGGAGATTCTGGCATCGGTTCCTAGCCGGTCGGAGCGGGATGTTTATGTCAATCGGATGTGGCTATTTCATCCTATGAGCTCCCATGGGCCCAGCGTGGCGTCGGAGCAGCTTCATCGGGAGGCGGAAGCGCGGGCCGGGCGGAAGGCGGGTCGGAGTAAGGCTGAGAATCCGCAAACTGGTGCGGGACCATCGGGTGCGGCGCAGTCAGGGGCGGGGCAATCGGGATATAGCTCCGGAGCGGGGCGCAAGTGGGAGGCGGATGGGGGGGGTCGGTGGCGGCCGGAGTCGGAGGAGCGGCGGCGGGAGAGGTTTCGGCGGCAGGTGAGGCCGGTGGAGGCTCCGGGCAAGGGTTCGGCAGGGCCGTCGGCGGAGGACCGGGCGGAGCGGGAGTTGGTGCGGGCGCTGGCGGAGCCAGAGTGGCGGTCGGTGGTTCTCAAGTATATTAAGCCGGACGATTTGTTTAGTGAGGATGCCCGGCGGTTTGCGCGTTTTGTGGAGGCGAATCTGAGCGAGCTGGAGGCGCCGGATTCGAACCTGGCGGTTGTGCTGGATCGTTCTGAGGAGGCGGAATTTTCGCTCAGAATCCGGGAACAACTGCAGGAGATCGGCGCGCGAATGGTGAAAGTGCCGGTCAACGAGGCGGCCATCAAAGGCTGCGCGGAGATGCTGCGGAGGCATCGGGAGATAGAGCTGGTCCAGCGGCGAATGTCGGATCTGCTCCAGAGCAAGCCGGAACTTTCAGCGGAAGACCAGGAGCGCGTGGGAGAGTACCAGTCTCTTTTGCGGCAGCTCAAGGGTTCAGCACCATCCGAGGGCGGGCAGGGAGTGAAATGAGCGTGGCAATAGAACAGGTCAAGGAAAACAACGAATTCCGCCGGCTCCTCGACCACGGCAAGGAAACGGGATTTCTCACGTTCGACGAGATCAACGATTCGTTCTCGGGCGACGAGCTGGATTCCGACCAGATCGAGGAAATGCTGCAGGCATACGTAGACGAGGGGATCGAGATCGTCGTCAAGGACAAGGAGTTCTCGCTTCCGATA
>JBKJZI010000096.1:0-3396 GCA_046715155.1 Chthonomonadales bacterium
ATTCCCGGTCCTTCGCCCGATTTGCGGATTCTTTGCTGGCAATAACATCGTCCGGGTGACAGACAGGACACCCTTCGACATCTATACGGCGCCTCCATGCATCCTCAAATCGCTCGATTCCGTCTGGGTCGTACAGCAGGTATAAGTTAATCCGCCCTTCGCGAAGTTGAATGAAATCCTTACCCCGCTCTACTTCTTCAATTTGCTTCTCTTTTAGATGGAAACCGAGCTCCTCTAATGCCGCTGCGAGTCGACGACCGTTATCCGCGGATCGCTCCACATAAAGATCGACGTCTTGGGTAGTGTCGGGGTAGCCCAGCAGGATGGCCCCGGATTTGCCAATGAAGAGGTTTCGAACGTTGTTGCGGGCGAAAGCGTCGCGTATTTCTTCTGCTTGATGGTATTCAAACTCTGCCATAGCCGAGCCAATCCGGGAGATTTTCCTCGCACCACCGGCGATAGTCCTCCATAGTGTCGAAAGCGCGGAATCCGACGTCGTCCAACACCGGCTTGTAGGTCTTGATGAACGAATAGCGGAATCGCTGTTCGAGGGGACGGTGGGCGGCCGCCTCGAATTCTTCCAGCCACTCGCGCGGAATGTCGGATTCCGGCTTTGCGGCCTTCATCACATTTTATCCGGAGCTGAGACGCCGAGGAGGGTGAGGAGGTTGCGGACTACGATGCGGGTGGCGTTGAAGAGGGCGAGGCGGGCGTCTCGGATGGCCGGGTCAACGCCTTCCTTGAGGGCCGGACATTCTTCGTAGAACTGGTGAAGGGATTGGCCGATCTCGCGGACGAAGACCGTCAGTCTATGGGGCGCTAGGAAGTCGGCCGCGAGTTTGACTTCGTTTGGGTACTCCGCGAGCTTCCGCAGCAGGTCCAGCTCCTTTTCATGGGTCAGGAGCGATCGGTCTACCTCCGCCGCGGGAACGAGTGCCACACTGAGCTCTTCCGCTCTTCGTAGGACGTTGACGCAGCGGGCATGAGCATATTGGGCGTAGAAGACGGGGTTGTCCGCGCTCTGCTTCTTGGCGAGGTTCAGGTCGAAGGTGGCCGTCGTCTCGTACGAATTGAGCATGAAGTAGAACCGCGCGGCGTCTTTGCCGATCTCCTCCACCAGGTCGGCCAGAGGGATGATATCTCCGGCACGTTTGGAGCCGCGAACGGGCTCTCCGTCGCGCATGAGCAACACCATCTGCGTCAAGATGATCTCGCACGCATCCGGATCGTGCCCCAGCGCTTTGACCCCTGCCTTGAGGCGTGCGACGTAGCCGTGGTGATCCGCGCCCCAGATGTCGATGAGCCGGTTGAAGCCTCGGTCGAACTTGCTCTTATGGTAAGCGGCGTCGGCGGCGACGTAGGTGGCCTTTTCGTTGGAGCGAACAAGCACGCGGTCCTGGTCGTCGCCCACCAACTCGGTGGATTTTAGCCAGAGAGCGCCGTCCTTCTCATAGGCGACTCCGCGCTGCTTCATCTCCTCGATGCACTGCTTTACGGCATCGGTTTCGTAGAGGCTGCTCTCGTAGAACCATGTGTCGTAGATGACTCCGAAGGATTCCAGGTCACTTTTCTGCTGGTCGATCATGCGCCGAATGGAGAGTTCCCGGAATCGGCCCGCGAGCTCTGCTTCGGAGAGCGTGGCGTGTTTATCCCCTTCTTCCTCCAGAATCTCCCGCGCGATGTCGATCAGGTATTCGCCGTGATATCCGTCTTCCGGGACTTCGCGGTTCGGGCCGAGGAGCTGGCAGTATCGGGCTGCCAGGGAAGCGCCCATGAGGTCAATCTGGGTGGAATTGAGGGCATCGTTGACGTAGAATTCCCGGCTGACCTGGGCGCCCGCGGCAGCGAGGAGGTTTGCCAGCGTATCGCCCAGAGCGGCCGCCCGGCCGTTGACTACGCTGATCGGCCCAGTCGGATTCGCGCTCACGAACTCGATGAGCGTCCGCTCGCCTTCCCGGGCGGTGGACATTCCGTACGACGAGTCTTCCGATTCGATGCGAGCGAGGTTATCGTGGAGCCAGGTCGGTTTGAGATAAAAGTTTAGGAAGCCAGGTCCTGCGACCTCGACCCGGTCGATCAGGCCATTGCCGGTTGGAAGATGGTTTGATATCCGTGCAGCGACTTCGCGCGGCGGCAGGCCGGCATCCTTTGCGAGGGTAAGCGCAATATTCGTAGCATAATCGCCGAACTGCTTGTTGCGCGGCAGCTCCAGGGCGACGTCCAGATCAGTGCCCGATAGGCGAAGGTCGCCGGCGTTCCGCGCGGAATCCACTGCCCGCCTGATTATGCTAACCAATTCTTCTGTAATCAATTTGGGGCCCTAAACCAGGCGCCGATACGCCATATCCAGCAAGAGTGCGGCGCTCATAAAGCCTCCGCTTACGCCCAGGAGAATCTGCGGCAGCCCCATGCACCAGAGCCGGCGTAGAATCCGAGGACGGTTGGGCGCAGCCGCCTGGAACTTACTCTCAAGGTCCTCGGCGGCGTACAGCCCGCTGGCAATGTGCTTTGGCCCTGGCCTCCGCGTAGTAAAATAGGTCTGCAGGAAAGCGCCGACCCTGCGCCAAGTTATCACGGCCATGAGCGCGGCCAGAAGAGCGCTGTCCGTTGTGCCGAGCCAGCCTCCCCCCAGGATGATAAGTCCATGGAACCCGGCGGTGAAAATGAGCCCGGCGGCCATGATGTTTGTTCCGCAGCGCGGATGGACGCGCGGCATGCGGCTTACGACATCCGCCCGCAGCGGCTCACCACGCTCCATGGCGTGGACCGCCTGATGCTCCGCCGCATGGTACTGAGCCAACGGCATGGCGCGGATGAGAAGCAGAAAAACGACCATCGGCAGGGTACGCGCGACGAGCCACGGGAAACTGGCAAGCGTCAATCGCTGGGGTTCAGGGGAGAAGACCGCGTTAAAGTATTCCGCGGCCAATCGGACATCGATCAGGTGGGCAACGATTCCGGTCCCAAAGATGGCGATGGCGAGCATCACCCCCATTACCGCACCTGTGGCTACCAGCGCGATATTACCCACGCCCGCCTGCAGGGCGCCGTTCGTAAGATAAACGCCCCATGGGGTAGCCATTCCACCGATTTTGGGGGGCCTTTCTCGCAGCGGAATCGGTTCGAGGAGGTCCGCAAATCCTACGACTCCGAGGTAGTTCCCGCGCTCATCGAGGACTGGAAGCGTAGTCTCGCCGCTCGCTACGAGCGCGCGCCGCGCATCCTCCAGGGTGGCGGACGCCGCGACGACTGCGCCCGGATTTCGCGCCCACGCCTGGACCGGGTCGAGCAATTCAAGTTGATCCCTCACCAACAAAGGGCGAAGATCATGCAGCCTAAGCACCCCAACCAGCCGGCCGGCGGAAACAACTACCGGCAGCGTGTCAAGCGCTGCAT
>JBKJZI010000097.1:0-4953 GCA_046715155.1 Chthonomonadales bacterium
CCTTCGGAACGTTCCTCGGCAGGTTATTCGCCCCTACGAAACATCGCGCAGACAGCCGGTCGGTCAATTCGCGCATCGACGATAACTAAAAGATCAGCGTCGGGGAGCTGAAATACACCTCGCCGGCCACCGCTTCGCGGGAGACATTGCCGAGTAGAAACAGTGTTTCAATCTGGATTGGGTTATGGACGACGCCATTATTCGCGCCCGTCCAGTGCGTCGCCGTCGAGCCATCCAGCGGGAAAGTAATATACTTCCATCCGGTCCACGTGATTTTTTCACCCTCGGGTTGGAATGTCTGCCCCGATTCATCGCGGAATCGGATCCGGACCGCAAGTCCTTTCCCATCCCCATAGATCCACATTCCGAGCGCGCGTGGAATCCCGGAGATAGGTTGGCTGGTACCCGGCGGGGGTTCGAATCTCAGGAACTTCCATCCGGGTGAAAAGTCGTATCTCAACCGGATTCCGCGCTCTGGCGCGAATGGCGTTTTGGTCGGCGGTGAGGCAATTTGGACCGTATGTCTTTCCGCAACCTTCGGATCGCCGTCTGGAACGGCATCGAGTTCCTGGAACGTAGGTATCCCGCGCGATCGGTTGCGCGGCCGAACGAGTTCATACTTGCGCTCCGGAATGCTGGTCAGAATCTGGCCCCCTCGATCCCGCACCCGCGCGCCGACCGAAAACCTCTCCGTTAGCAGCGCTCCCGGGAATCCGACGATGATCTCCCGTTGGCCCGGCTTAAAGTCGAGCGCGACCCGATATTTGCCTGGTTCGGCGCCGTAAATGCCGGTCAGCTCGACGACCCCACGAAATGGCTCGCCGCTCGGATTCGCTACCTCTACCGGCAGAATATCGGAGGTTCCCGGATTGGAGTCTGCCAGCACCGGCAAAACGGTCAGTTTCAGTGGATTCCGGGCCATAAGGACGGTCGACTGTGACAGCTTTCCCAGCCCTTCGATGGTCCATTCGTGCTTGATCGGGATGGGGTCCGCCGGCCGCTTGAGGTCTACAAGTCTGGGAATCACGCCCAATTGTCCCGGCTTGAGCCGGACTCGGTTCGCCCCGGACTTCGCGACGATAGTACGGCCAAGCGGATTTTCCAGGGTCAGCGGCAGTACCGCAAGGCGCGGCCCTTCCCGCACGGATTCCAGTGGCGCTCGCTCCCAGGCAGCCGCCACTTGGAGCAGCTCGTTCGGCTTCTCCGGCGCGAGGTAGACGGGGGAGTCCGTCAGCCGCACGGTTAAGCCCGATTTGACAGCCATCACCCGCGGCCTATGTGAGACCTTAGATTCGGTCACGCGGAATCCGCCCTGGCTCGCGGGGATAAGTACCGTTCGGGCGGAAGCGGCGGTAGTCCATGCCGCGAGCCGAACATCCTTGCCACGCGAGAAGAGCAGCACCCAATCCTGCGGGTGTCCGGTATCAAGCCGCTTGCTGTAGCGGAATTCCCCGAGTGCGGTCGTGAGCGCCTGCATGGATCGGTAAGCGGGTTTCGGGTCATAAACCGGACTCTGACCGTCGCGGTAGACATTCCGAACCGTCCCGAAGTGATGCTCCGGCTCCTTCGGATCGCCCCCGTCGTCCCGCCAGTCGTTCCAGATCGAGAGCGGGACCTGGTTATAAAGGTTTACCAGGAGCTGCCGGGCGAGCATCTTCCCCTGCTTCTCCTCATCCATTCCGTCCCAGGCAGCCGAATAGCCCCACTCGCCCGAGAGGATCGGTATCTTCTTCTGCGGAGGCGCATAGCGAGCAATAAGCAGCCGCAGATTCCGATAGTCCGCGTTGGCGGATTCCGGCTGGTTCCGCCGGTACGGATGGACCGAAACTGCGTCCCAGTACTGCAGCAGCCCGCCTTTGAAGCACTCCTCGAGAAAGGGGAGGTCGATTCCGGAAGTCGCCGGCCCGACGACCATCTCCCCCGGCGCGGCTGCGCGTATTGCCTTAGAAGTCGTCAGTGCAAGTTGAACGTAATCCGCAGCGTTCACTCTCGGCCGCCAGAACGGCGTAATGTTCGGCTCGTTGTATATCTCCCAGAGGATGCCCTTACCCGCAAATCGCTTCGCCGCGGCCGCCGCCCAACGCGCAAACGCCGCTCGCCCCTCCTCCGAGTTAGGCGACTGCCCCCTGTCATAGAGCGGATTCACATAGTCTAGAATGAACAGCGCCCGCAGCCGATTCCGCTCCAGCGCCGCCACCAGCCCCTCATACGCCGAAAAGTCATACTCCCCCCGCCGCGGCTCCGTCCGCCCCCAATCAAAATCCATCCGCACCCACCGAAACCCCGCCGCCGCGATCATTTCCAACTCCCCGGCTTTCGGTTCGGTAAAATGAATGTTAACTCCAACCCCCTCCGTCGCCACCAACCGCGGAATCCGCCCCGGACCCTGAACTGTCTGTCCGATCACCAGGACGGAAATGGCAGTGAATATAAACAGGATAGCCGTTCTCATTGCATGACCCATTCGACTGCGTGCGGAACTGTTGAGGTTCGGGAGCCGTTTCTTCCACACTTCCACTCTTCCACTCTTTCTTCTCACCCCTTCACCCCGCTCACCACCATACCCTGAACGAGCGCCCTCTGGCTGAAGAAATAGATGAGGAGCACCGGAATCAGCATCAGCGTCGCCCCCGCCATGATCGCCGGGATATCCGTGGCATACGCCGATTGAAACTTCGCCAGCGCGAGCGAAAGCGTACGCTTATGGTCCGAATTGAGGTAGATCAACGGGCCTAGAAACGCATTCCACGCTCCGAAGAAGGTGAATACCGCCACCGTCACCGTCACCGGCTTCGCCATGGGGAGCAGCACCTGCCAGAAGACGCGCCCCGGTCCAGCGCCATCTACTTTCGCGGCCTCATCGATCTCCATCGGAATCCCCAGAAAGAACTGCCGGTAAAGAAACGCAAAGAACGCGCTCCCCAGCCACGCCGGCACGATCAGCGGCAGAAACGTATCGATCCACCCGAGCTGCTTGAAGATCATAAAGGTCGGAATCAGGCTGATCTCCGCCGGAATCATCATCGTCGCCAGCATCACCATGAACAGGATGTCCCGGCCCGCAAACCGAATCCGCGCAAACCCCCAGCCCACCATCGCACTCGTCACCACCTGCCCGACCACGCTTAGCCCAGCGATTACTACTGTATTGAGCAAGAACCGCAAGAAATCATCGTCCGAACTGACCTCTTTCGGGCTCAGAATCTTCCCGTAGTTCGCCCACTCAGGCTTGACTACTCTCTCAGTTCGCACAAGCGCCGCCGGAGCCACCTCGACGCGACCATCCTGACCCTTCACCCTCACCATCCCGCCAGGCAGCTCCACCAGCACCTGAACAGGCACGGAATCCGCTCCGCGGACCAGCCGACTTGTTTCCTTGTATGGTAGTAGTCTCGGAGGATACTCTCCGACCGCTTCCTTCGTCTTCAACGAGCTGGAGACCATCCACACAAACGGAATCAAAATCGGAACCGCCCCCGCGAAAAGGATTCCGTACAACATCAAATTCCGGCAATAACAGCGAGGATTTACATTCCACGAACGGCTCAGCGAGTGACTCATCGTCGGAATACCATCAACAAGCGAACGAGGATCTTGTACGTCAGGATGAATATCGCAACCGAGGCAAGCGTCAATGGGACCGCCGCAACAAAGGCCAGCCACACCGGAATCAGCTCTGACAACCCGAAAGCTACGGCCATCCAGAGTATCCCGACCGCGAAGCATCCTTCTTCAAAAACCTCTACCGCCAAATTGACTTTGAATTTACTCTTGTCCGTTGTGGCTGCCTCGTAGACAGCGAACTGAACGACGGGAATGGAGAAGAAGACAGCCATATACCAGAGAGGCAGATTCTTCGCGTCACGATAAAAGATGTATCCGACGACAAACCATATCGCGATTGGGCCCAACACGTATAACGACAGGCCGATCGCAAACTTCACGAGATTCAATGGAGGTTTCTGATCCATCGGTTAACTCGCCTTCTCCCGCTGGCTTTCGTAATAGACCCAGAACGAGGAGAACCGGAAGATCAGAGCGGTCAGTCCGAGGACGATAACGAACAGAATCCAGGCGAGGGAGGAGCCGTAACCGATCTGGAACTGCTCGAACGCCTTCCGGTAAAGATAGAAGCTGTAGAACAGCGCGGAATCCTCCGGCCCCGAACCGCCGCCGAACAGCACGAAGGCCGACGTAAACACCTGGAACGCCCCGATGACGCCCATCACCAGGTTGAAGAACAGCACCGGCGAGAGCATCGGCAGCGTGATCCGGCGGAACTGCGCCAACACTCCCGCCCCGTCGATCTGCGCCGCCTCATAAAGCTGCGTTGGAATGTTCTGCAGCCCGGCCAGGTAGATCATCATCCCGGCGCCCACACCCCACAACCCCATGATCACGATGGCCGGGACGGTCCAGAAGGGATCCTGCAGCCAGTTCGGCATCTGCTGCCCCGGAATCCGCCCGAACCCGCCTAGCAGGTAGTTCAGTATCCCGTTCTGCGTGAACACCCACCGGAACAGCACCGCGGTCGCCACCACCGGCATAACGGCCGGCAGATAGTAAAGCGTCCGAAAATAGTGGATTCCGCGCAGCTTCGAGTTCATCAGCAGCGCGATAAACAGCCCGGCAACCAGGTACAGCGGCACGCTCAACACCACATAGATCAGGGTTGCCTTGAGCGACTTGATGAACAGCTCGTCACGCCCGCCAAGCAGCCACGCGTAATGATCGATTCCGACATACCGCGCGGACGAAGCCGGAGCCAGGCTGTTATAGCGCGTGAACGAGAGAAACACCGAAAACAGGATCGGCCCCAGACTGAAGACCAGGAATCCGATCAGCCAGGGCGAGATCGCCAGATACCCCCACGCCTGCTCCGACCGCCCAAGTTTCGATCCCCGCCCCGCCCACCAAACCGCTATAACCCAGGCGACCGCGATGACCCCACAC
>JBKJZI010000098.1:0-4073 GCA_046715155.1 Chthonomonadales bacterium
CATGGGCTCGCATTGGGAGCGCGCCCCAGAGATGCGCGCAACTATTGTATAATTCTGCACGAATCACGGCGCTAATCGCCTGCCCGTCCGCACACGCCGATCATGGCCGACCCCAACCCTCAGCCTCAATCAATGCGCAGCCCGGCCGAGCTTCTCGAAGCGCGAAACCGGCAGATCAATGCCGTCCACACCATCTCACGCGAGCTTTCAACGACCCTTGACCTGGACGACCGCTTGCGTCACATCCTCACGGTATCGATGGGGGCGGTGGACGCCATCGCCGGGTCCATCCTACTTTACCGCGCGGCCGACGATAAGCTGGTGTTCCGGCACGTCGTGGGGCCTAATTCCGCGAACCTGCTCGGCCACGAGATGGCGGCCGGCAAGGGCATCGCCGGAGAAGTCTTCCACACCGGCGAGGGCCAGATCGACAACGATCCGCAGCAAAAAGCCACCCATCAGCCCAAAGTGAGCAAGGATATCACGGGATTCGTCACGGAGAACATGGTCACTATCCCGCTGAAGTTCCAGGAGGGTCGGCCTGTCGGGGTGATGCAAGTTCTCAACAAGCGCGGCAGCGACTTCGACGAAAGCGACTTGGAAGTGCTGGAAATCCTCGCTTCCATTGCCGCCACCGCCGTTCAAAACGCACAGCTACACCGTGACGCGCAGCTCTCCGCCATAGCCCACGCCGTCGGCGACCTGAGTCACGAGATCAAGAACAAGGTGTCCCCAATTAAGCTGGTAGTCGATACCCTGCGAGAGATGATGGATGAGCTGTACGGCAGCCTGGATGTGCTACAGCAGTCACTGCCGGAGGAAGACCGGCAAGAGCTTGCTCGCAGCTCGGCAGCCCTTCGAGGATTCTACGCCGAGAGTTTCGACATCACGCTTTACCAGGTTCAAGAGGTTCAGGACTACACGCAGCTCATCGCGGACGCCTTCAAGGGCGTCATCTCCGAACCGGAGCTCGTGCCCAACGACCTGGTTCCACTGGTGACGAGGCAACTCGACCTTTTAGAACCGGTTGCGCGCAAGGGAGACGTGAAGATCGTCCGAAAGCTACTGGGAGTGCCGCCATTCCGCTTCGATCAGTTCCAGGTGAAGAGCGCGGTGTACAACCTGGTCAATAACGCGATTCCGGAGACTCCCGCCGGCGGCCAAATCACAGTGTTGACAGGTGTGGCTCCGGATGGTCGGTTCCCCGACGGGAGCTACGTGATGATCGAAGTGCGTGACACCGGCCGCGGAATGCCGGAACAGGTACTGAAGCGGATTCTACGCGGCGACGCGAAGAGCACAAAGCCGGGAGGCACCGGCCTGGGAACCCGAATAGTCTACAACGCCGTCGCCGCCCACAAAGGAGTGCTCGAAGGTGACAGCGCCGAGGGCGAAGGAACCTGCTTCCGGATTAAACTACCCTTTAGTACGAGTTGAGAGTTGAGTTGAGGGTTGAGAGTCAGATCACGGATTCAGGCGAGGGATTCTGCACGTTGAAGTGAGAATGTTGGTTCATCCCTCGACTGGAGCAGATCATGTTTAATTTCGAGAAGTTGGACGTGTGGCACAAAGCGATTGACTTTGCGGATCTCGTCTATTCATTGACTCGGAATTTCCCGTCCGACGAACGATTTGGGCTCACGAATCAGATGCGGCGCGCGGCAGTTTCTATCTCATCCAATATCGCGGAGGGGAGCTCGCGAAGTTCGCGAGTAGACTACTCCCGATTTATTGAAATTGCGACAGGTAGCGTTTTTGAAGTCGTCTCACAGGCCACAATCGGCAAGCGTCAGGGATGGCTCACAGATTCCGACTATCGCAATCTTTATGACGCCGCTGAACAACAGAGCCGAATGTTAAGCGGACTCAAGCGGTCATTGGAAGTCTGACTCTCAACCCTCAACTCTCAACTAATCAGCGCTGCCTTACGATATCCCGCAGCTTGTCCAGCTTGTAGAGGGTGATTCGGTAGTGCTGGTCCACGTTGATGTACTTGCTTTCGCGGAGCTGCACGAAGACCTGGTTTACGCGCTCTCGGGAAGCGCCGACCATTCCGGCGATGTCGCTCTGGGTAAGACGCAGCGGAATCAGTCTACCGGCGTCCGCAGACTCCTCGCCATAGGCGTCGGCGAAGGCGATGAGCTGACGGGCGACCATGCCGTATACGTCCAGCGTACAGAGCGCCTGGATCTGTTCCACCGCGACGCGGAGGCGGCTGGTAAGGACCGTGAGAAGATTCCGGGCCAGCGTGGGCATGGTATCGACGAACTGGTTAAAACTGGATCGGTCGAGCCAGAAGAGGACGCTGTCTTCCTGGGTCACTACATCCGCCGAGCGGCCGGCGCTGTCGATGACGCTCATTTCGCCCACCACGTTGCCGGGCCCGAGGATGGCGATGATAACCTCTTTGCCGTCCGACTGGTCCACCTTGATCTTGACGGTGCCGGTGTGGATGAGGTAGACCGCTTCTCCCGGCGTTTCGGCCGTGATTATGGCGGTACCGGCGGGGAACTGATGGCGGCGGAGCTTCTGGTTGATGATCTCCAGCTCGGACTGCTGGAGGCCCCGGAACAGGGCGATCTCAAAAAGGGCCTGCGGGTCGGCGACGGCGGGCATGGCGGGAACCTCCAGGGGTCGTAAGTTGCTGTAGCGGCGCGGCTCGCGGATTCATTATAGGCACGCGTTCACAGGCTGTCAAGCACTCGGAGATTAGCAATGCAAGGAACTGCGGAATCAGAATTTACAGCCGGCGTGCTGACGATCAGCGACCTGGGAGCGCGCGGCGAGCGTGAGGACACGTCCGGCGCGCTGGCTGCCCAACGTCTGGGCAATTCCGGATTCCGTGTTGTGGACCGGCAAATCGTACCGGACGAACTAGAGCAAATCGCCGCTGCCTTGCGCGGAATGGCCCCTCAATGTTCACTCATCATTACGACCGGTGGAACGGGACTCTCCCCGCGAGACGTGACCCCTGAAGCGACGGCGGGGGTAATCGAGCGGGATGTTCCGGGCCTGGCGGAGATGCTGCGATTCACGGGCTACCAGCGGAATCCACGCGCGGTCCTTTCACGCGGTCGAGCTGGGATTCTGGGCACAACCTTGATCGTGAACTTGCCAGGAAGTCCTAACGGAGTGGCCGAGGGCCTGGAAGCGCTGATTCCCCTGCTGCCTCATGCATTGGCGCTTCTGACCGATCAGCCGGTTGATCATTGACGGACCCGTCTGACGCGCCGGACAAGTCGGACAGGTCTGACTATACACGGCCCCCAAAGAATCAAATTACCGGACCGGTGGGCTTGGTTGCTCCCTCGCCCCCCGGTCCGGCTACCCTGGTAGACACATTATAGGGAGTTCAGGCACTTGCTACTAACCGTTCAAACTACCTGAATCGGAAAGAGCGGTCAGCCGTCACTCCCACGCTGCTTGTCCGCCATTCGAAGCTGGCGCGCCCTTTGCTCCACGGACTCGTGAAAATAGGCGGAGTCTTCGAAACGGGCGAAGAAGTCCCGTGTGGACGTTCCACCGTTACGAATTTCTCGTGATGAGAGCTCAGCGGCGCGCTCAAAGTGCGGCGACGGATCAATACCTGCCTTCAAGGCTGACAGGTAGCTAGAGCCGAGCGCTACGAACGAGTCCCGAGAGTCGAGCTTGAGATCTTCGAGGGAAGCAGCAGCCAGGCCTATATCGAGCCATCGCGGATGACCGGTCTCTGAGAGATGCAACTCGGATTCCGAGAGCACGCGCAGCAGTATAGGGCTGATGGTATACGTGGATGCAACAAACTCCCGCATCACCCCCCGCTCCGAATCCGAAGTCCTGAGATAGAGCACACAGGCTTCTTCGACCGCTGTTTTTATCCGTGCTGCTTCTTCGCCCCTCGGCGGCCAATCCGGGTTCGGCCGCAGCCGGACTGACAGGTACCTCTCTTCCGCCGCCTGAAGGGTAGCGCGGATGGAATCCCACTTTTCGTCGAAAGTCGGCATGGTGCGCTCACGATTTGATCAGAACAGATTCCTTCTGGAAGAGGCGGGTCGCGAATAGCAGCGCGAGGCCAGCGTAAACTACCGATGAAG
>JBKJZI010000099.1:0-8498 GCA_046715155.1 Chthonomonadales bacterium
AGGATGTTGGGGTAGTGGTGGTCCTTATAATCGCCAACCTCGTAGAAGTCCAGCGGGAAGCCGTCGCTCTCGGACGCCGTATGCGCGTTATGGAGGTGCGTGATGACTGAAGGGATGCCGAAACCGACATGGTTGGCCGGAAGGTTATTGCGGAAGCGCACGAGGATCGGCTCGTTATAGCGCTCGTAAAAGGTCGGTCCGGGGGAGCTGCCGTTGAATCCCCAGACGGGACTCTCTGGGAGGTCGCGGTGAAAACGGTGCCCATACTCCGCTATCGAGAGGTCGTAGAATTTCTGCGGGGGGAACTCACTATAGCGCTGATGGGCCGCTGGGTCCACTGCCAGCGCAGGCACGGGCTGCGCGGTGGGCGGGATGGGAAGCGCATCAACGAACGGCGTTGTCGCCGGGCTGGCAGCAATCTGCGCGCCACTGCTGGCGGGCCTCGTGGCCAGAAGCGCGGCGCCACCCGCCACAAGCCCTGACTTAATAGCCTCTCGCCGAGTCAGCCCGGTCTTCTGATTCCCTTGCTTCTTCTTCATCACGCCCTCCTTGGGCTTAGGTGGTGTTCCGGCGAGGGAACATGGCTTCACGCTGCTTTATGAAATCTGCTTCTATCGGTGGCGAAACAAGAACGAACGAACCGTCACTCCCAACCGCGGAAACTGCCTGGCGAGCACCCGTCATGCCCGAAAACTCGGGCATGACGTTATCATTAGTTTGGTGGAGCCCACTCTACGACTCGGCTCCACGCTATGTGAGACGGGGATTAGCGGAACCGCTTCGGAGAGCGTACGAACTGCCCCGTTCGGGGATTAGTGGTCGGCGTGATCGCAATCCTTTACCGTTACGTAGCCGATCATGCCTCCATTGAAGTGTGGCAGAACACCGCAAATTACCAGGTAGGTCCCTGGTCGTTCGAAGTGGACGACCTCCACGCGATCTCTCGACTGCAGGCTGGGATCGAGGCCGCGGTAAACCCTTCCGTTGGGATCAGCGATGAGCGGCGGGCCGGGGAGGACCGTCGTGGGGACGGTAAGGTTCGTGTTGATCTGATTGGGCCGTTTGCCGTCGTCATACACGAGGACCTGGTGGAATCCGGCAATGATGAAGTTGACGGTGCCCCCGCAATGGAACTTGACTTCGTTCGGGAACAGTGCGTGATGGTTGGCCGGCCGTGGCGAGAGATTAGGGAAACGATCTGTTGGGGGAGTGGTCATCCAAGCGCCGAAGCTGATGGTCGCGCTATCGCGATGGCCACTGTCGGCGTTTCGAAGACCGGATCCGAATGCGAGTGTTCCCATCAGGAGGAATGCGGCGATGCAGGCAACGAACAGCTTCGTGGGTCTC
Source organism: Chthonomonadales bacterium (assembly GCA_046715155.1). Taxonomy (GTDB): domain Bacteria; phylum Armatimonadota; class Chthonomonadetes; order Chthonomonadales; family CAJBBX01; genus JBKJZI01. The sequence continues at coordinate 1,348 of JBKJZI010000099.1, forward strand.
AATGAACTGGCTCCTTTTATGCGGCCGTAGAGTGCTTGACCAGAGAGTAAGGCTTAGTCACGTCAAGCGAGTGACCGTGGAACTGATGATTCGCCCTCTATCAAGAGAGGTTGTTTGCGAAATTTGAGAAGTGGGGCCCTGGTTGGGGTGAAGTTGCGGGCGTAACAGGAACGAACGTCGCAGAACTCCTAACCGCGGAATCTGCCTCGTCGCCGACGCGAACTCTCTGCCCCATTTCGTCAATTACTCGCCGAAATCCTTCTATTGTTTTTTCCTTCGGTCCATTAGTTTGTCTTGGATTGGAAGGTTGTGGATTCCGTCGCGCCCGTATTCCCGTCGCCGAACTCGGATTATGTGTTCAACAACCGGAGGCAGCGCGCGGGTGAAGGTTCCTGGAAGCAGAGACGGACGGAATCATTGCCGGGTCGGAAGCCCCGATCAATAGCACGCGCTCATTTCCGGAACGTTCTCATATTCCCGGCCTTGAATGCGCTTTGTTCTGCTTCTCGCGTTTGCCCGCTGCCGGCACCGGACGCGCCTCCGTTATTTTGTAATCCTGAGGCACCACGAACATTGACGCGGGGATCTCCGCTCTTTCCGCGACGCGAATCACCTCTACCGTTCGGCGCATGGACTCTGATGTTCCAATGCCTGAGGGCGCGCTGACGCGTCGGACGTGTGTCGTGATTTCCATCCGGACCGGAGGCACCTGATTCTTGGCGCGCGTCATCCAGACTTTCACGGTGCTCGGGCTCCTGCCGGGGACGGATGCCCTCCACACGTCGCACTTTACACCGCGCACAGTCTCCATCCCAACCTTCTTTGCGCCCGGCCAAACTGTCTGGATGCGGGACGGCGTCGCCAGAGCGAAGGGGGAGCCGAGCGCGAGCATCGTATGCTTCGCCTGTTCGGTCAGGGCCAATTTCCTGCCGCGCTTCGTCGAGGACATCAGGGTGTACAGGACCGTCGGAGTGAGTATCTGCACGCGATTCCGATTCCCGCCCATGTTAACCTCGAGTCGAACGAGACCCCCTGCGCTCCACATCTTCCCAGGGATCTCGCTGGGAAAAAGGGTTTGATTGTTCGGACGGGCGTCAGGTCCGGCCTGCTGGGGAGTCTGAACGTGGATGACGAACTCATAGCGCGTCCCAATCAAATCGGGTGAGACAGAGTTCGGCAACATCGATGCGACCGCCGCCGCGACAGCGCAGAGAGTTGGGCACATTAGGGCTTGGCCTCCTTTTTCGACGTGCTGCAGACGCGCTCGCGCACAACGAGAGAGGCGCCTGAATCCGCCTCCCGCGTCTCCCGCGCGCCGCACGGCCACCGAACTTCCACTCGGGCGCTGCTCGCCGCGCCGACGGCGAATAACAGCCGCCGGTCATGGTCGGAAAGATAACTGCTGCCGGAGCGCACAATCTGCATCTGCCGGGTTGAGCCGGCACTAACGGTGACGACGGCGCCGATGGCATCGCGGTTGCAACCTGTTCCCTTCAGCATCACTCGCAGCCCGCGATCGGCCGAAAGCGTTTGGTTGCGGAGCAACACGGCGCGGCCGTTGTTGCACGCCAACAGGATGTCCGCTTTGCCGTCATTGTCATAATCGCCAACCGCCATGCCGCGGGCTACTAGCTTGCGGGAGAAAAACGGGCCGCACTGTTCCGATACGTCGCTGAACACGCCGCCGCCATCGTTACGCAGAACCTGGGATGCCTGCGCGTAACCCTGTGGCTCTCCGCTATCGTCCGCATAGTCGTCCACGTGGCCGTTGGCGACGAAGAGGTCTTGCCATCCGTCAAGGTCCAGGTCCACGAATCGACAGCCCCATTTCAGAAACGGGAGTGTGGCTCGTCCCACTCCGGAGGGGAAACTCTCTTCGGTAAATGCGCCCTTGCCGTTATTCCTAAACAGTGCGGTCGGCTCATTCTCGAAATTCGTGACTGCGATACTGAAGCTACCTTCGTTATGGTAATCAGCGGCGTCCACTCCCATGCCTGCGCGGGCGACGCCTGCCTCCCCGTACGCGACGCCCGCCAGCGCGGCCTGTTCACGAAAGCTCCCATCGCCGCGATTAATAAAGAGGTAGTTGGGCGAGAGATCGTTGGAGACAAAAATATCGATCAGTTCGTCCCCATTGTAGTCGGCGCAGACAACTCCCAGGGACCGCCCCGTCAACCGCGCGATTCCGCTTTGTTTGCTAACGTCCAAGAACGTTCCGTCTCCGTTGTTACGAAAGAGAACGCATTGCGTGCCCGCATAGACATTGGGGCTGCAGTAACCGGAAAGGCCGCGCTTGTTCTTGCACCGGGGATTGGTTGCCAGATCGTAATCCATGTATCGACAGACGAACAGGTCCAGCCGTCCGTCTCCGTCATAGTCCAGCCAGGCCGCGCTGGTCGACATATCGTTCGCAGCCACCCGCGCGTTTCGGGTTACATCTCGGAAGCGCGGTCGTTCCGCGCCGGGCGTTCGGGGATCTCGGGTCAGGTCGCCATGCTGTTCAGAGCCGTCGGGAAAGGACGCCGCACCCGCCCTTCCAGGCGTATCGTTATGAAAGAGCCGGCTGCCTCCTAGCGTCGTGACGTAGAGGTCAGGCCGGCCATCGTTGTCGTAGTCGCCGACAGCCACACCCAGCGCGTATATGGGAATATCCAGGCCGCTTCCAGCCGTGACATCGGTGAACGTTCCATCCCTGTTGTTGTGGTATAGAGCGCAGTGCAACTGTCCGGGCTTCCGGTAATCCGGCAGAGTGGCGCCCTGCGTGAAAAAGATATCCTGCCAGCCGTCACTGTCGTAGTCGAGAAAGGCGCAGCCGCCGCTCATAGTCTCCACATAGTAGTGCTCGCCGGTTGCCCCATTACGGTGCTGAAAGCGTATCCCGGCCGACTCAGTCGCGTCTTCCAGCCGTATGCCTTTGGCGGCCGGCGAGGCTGCCAGGTTGCTAGCGCTCGGGCGCATCGATATCCAGACTCCAAGAGCCAGCATCGCCATGCATACGAAGGCCGGGAGGTGGGTGCGCCTCATCGGACCTTCGTCTGTCGCGCGTCCAGCGCATCGGCCAGCTTGAGTGTCGCCGTCTCGTCATCGGGGCGCTGAAGCTTGCGGTAGGCGTCCGCGAGCCGTCGAAGGCTGCGCACTTCGGTGGGTTCGAACCGCAGATAGCGTGTGTATGCCGGAACAGCCTTGTCCGGCTCATCGACCTGCATGTAGAGGTCTCCAAGTTCACGTAAGTGTAGAGGGTCGGGGCGCTCCCCATCGACTGTGGTTCGGGTTCGAAGGAACATGATTCGCCTGCGAATCGCATCCAGATTCTGAAACTTCGCCATCATTCGCTGGGCCTCAGCGGTCTTGCCCTGTTGGCGCAGCGCGGTCGCAAGTCCCGCAAGGGTCGCTGCGTCGTTGGAAAAGGCTTTGAGGACCTCGCGATACTCACTTTCCGCCTCCGCGGGCCGGCCCATCCGCGAAAGACATGCGGCCCGCTGATACCGAGCGCTGGTATTGTGCGAATCGATAGCGAGGCTGCGGGCGAAACAGGCCTCCGCCGCGAGCATTCCCTGGGGCCCCTTGTCGCCGTAAAAATGGACGATGCCCTGATAATAAGCGGTTTCCGCGGAGGACGGCCACCGTGGCGCCACATCCCGAGTCAAGACGCGCTTCGCGTCGTCGTAGCGGCCCATCTTGCAGTAGTTGGCAAGCAGCTGCAAGGAGGCCGCCTCATTAGGCGGGCTCAGGCTCAGCGCTCGCTCTTGCGCCTGCACGGCCTGAAGGGGCTGGTTCAGACGGTGGTACGCAGCGGCCAATCGGAGATGCGAGTTGGCATCGTCGGGAGCGTGTTTGGCGGCGAGCGCGAGTTCACGCGCGCTGCCCGCGTAGTCGCCCCGCTTCTGCGCCTCCAGGCCCGCCTGATAGTGCCTTTGCGCCTCGCCGTAACCCTTACCGACGCGCACCCATTGCACGTACATGGTGACTCCGGCGGCCAGCAGAAGGAACGTGGGCGGGAGCGCGATGTCCAGCCAGTGGGATCGCACCCAGCGCCAGACTCCGCTCCCTCTCCGGCGCTTCGAAATTAGATGTTCCATAGTTTGATTCATGTAACGGACGACAAGAAACGTTCGGCAGGGGCCGATACAGGCCCCTGCCGAAAGAGTTACGACAAGCTGCGCCCCTTAATGGTGAAGTTTTTGGAAGGAGCCGCTGTGAACGATGCCGCCGCTGCTCCAGTCGGTATCCACGGCTCCACTCACGGGGTTGAGCAAGCCGCTACCGCCGGATGTCACCTCAAGGCTTGCCGTGCCGGTCACGCCGTAGCCAGTCTTGCCGACGGAGCGGTAACGGCTCATGGTCCCTGTCGCGCTGTCCTTGACGATATAGGTGTTGATGCCGGTAGCAACGGTTGCCGGGTTGCCGAGCGTCGTCCTGCCGCGCATTGTGACCGGTCCGAAGTCCGTGGCCTCCCATGTGGTCAGGTCTAGGAGGATCTCATTGCCTTCCAATGTCGCGTCGCAGGATGCGGTTCCGTTGAGCGCGTTATTGGGGAACCCTGAGAACGTGCCGGTGAAGTCGGCATAATCGGTCGATGCCCACCTGAAGGTGTCGGCGGCAGAAACCTGGAGATCCAGATAGCCCTTCCGGACGGGCGTCGGCTTGCCGCTGCCGCCACTGTCGCCGTCAAGGCAAGAGACCTGTGCAAATGCATTCTCGCCGAAGACATATGCATCGATCGACTGCCCTCTGAAGGTGAAGCGGGTGCTCGGGTCGGCCGCGGTGCGGACACCCGCGTATACCGACAGGAGCGATGTGATGCCGACAACGAGGACACGTGTCCAATTTAAACGATTCTTGCGCATATTCAACCTTTCTTAGACCGGTTTGGGACCGGCCCGCCAACTTGAAGTTCGAAAAAGTAGGCTGATAACCGCCTGGAGGGCGGCGATGAAGCGGCACACATCCGCGACATCCTCTGGTGGTGCGTTGCTATATGTTTAGCTGCCTGGCGGTGCCCACCTCCCTCTTGCCGCATGCCGGCGGCTCGATCTCTGCGCACGCATTTGGGGCGGATTACGCTCGGAAAGCAGACAGCCTAGCATAATCACAGTCCCCATAACAAATTGAGTCAAAGGAGTCAAGCAATCACGACGGGGCGACGGGTCTCGTGAGAGCGTTTCATCGCGGGCGCTGCCTCTCGGTCGATGGCCGCCGGTCCAGATGAGTGAACACCCGGGCGCCAAGCCAGTAACACGAAAGGTCATTGCTGGGGAGGGGCTGCTTCTAACTATAGCACCGTTCTTCCAACATTGGTTAATTCAATTGACCACGAGGATAATCGCGCGCCTTCTTCAGAGGTAGCCCTGGTCGGGTTCAGGAGCTTCTTACGCAGGGATTCCGCCCGCCTCCCCCGCACCCACGGAATCGGCGCGCTCCCGCCGGAGCCAATGGCGGTGTAGTGTGAATATGACGAAACGCCAGGAGGGCGCGTTCAGGGTCCTACTAGCTTCAACAGCTTCTGCCCAGCTCTGTTTACGAGCGTCGTAGACTTGGCTGGGAGATTAATAGGATTTGCCCGGCTCGATGTAGGCGAACTGGTCGAAGTTCATCCCGATGAGGACCGGATTCTCCCCGATCTGGCAGGTGTATTGGCCGCCCTTTTTGCCGCCGCCGCCTTCCAGATAGGCCTTCCAATCGGCGAGGAACCGCGCGGCCTCGGGTTCGCTCATCTGGTAAGTCTCGGAATCCTGGGTACCCGCGATCCGGACGCGGACCCGGACGCGTGGGGCTTTCGCCGTCCCCTCATTCATGTTCGCCCTCCCTCGGTATGTTGTGTGTTCGGAGCCACGATATTTCCTTAACTTCCGCAACCCCTAGAACCTCGAATTGTCAATCATCATATGCTCCTAATAGTAGAAGCACTATACCCGTCATTGAGTCAGTCAGGAACGGATACGAGGGCATATCCGCGCTGGGAAGCATTCGACATTTGTAACTTCGAGAACGTTTCGGCGTCTTGACAGGTAGGGTAGACCAAGATAGAATCAAACTACCCCTGGGCGAGATGAGGCGTTTTCTTTATGACCAAGACTACCTGCGGCGCGCCGCGCTGCAAGCGTATCGCCCGTTGGAGCCTCACCGGTCCGGCAGAAACACCAACTCCTGACGTTCTCTGCCCGCACCACTGGCACAAGCTCCGCCAGGATACCCCGCTGATAGCCGTGCTGTACTGCCCAATCACCCTTAGAGGCGGCCGCTACCCCGCGACCCAGGCAGTCGTTAGGACCGAGATATCCCCAACCGATTCCATCCGCAAACTCTTCCCGGATTCCCCCGACCTCTCGTAGGCTGCGCTTGATGTGAAGTTGTCATATTCGAAATCGAAACGCAGGCGCTGCCCCATCTCTCGACGACTTCGGGGTTAGCGTAGAGCAGGATCTCCGTCCCTGCTTGCTCACCATTACGATCAAGAGTCGGCGGTGACGGAGATTACCACCCGTGGAATTGTGCGAAGGCCGAGTCAGGCCGGCGACGGAGAATAGGCGAGATCAGCCTGGATCTGCTGCGAAAAATCAATAGCTGAAGGCGCGTCCTCGGAGACAATTTCGCCACCACACTGCCCGGACTCTGCCGCACGTGCGATCTCAGCCAATAGCCCCGTACCGCCGAACGGCTTGATAACGTATCCGGCAGCCCCGGCTTCCATCGCTTCGCGCCGGTTCTCTTCCTCCGAATACGCCGTGATCATGATGATGCACGGCCGGTAAGTATGGTACGTGCCCAGAATCCGGCGAACCGCCTGTACCCCGTCTAGATTTGGCAGGCTGATGTCCATCAGCACGAATTGCGGCCGCTCGCGAAGGACCCGGTCTACACTATCTCGGCCGTCCGTCACGCAAGCCAGCACGCGCATTCCGGCCCGCTCGAGGACCTTGCGCAGAAACATCACCGTCGTGCCTTCGTCCTCGCAGACTATGTCAGTTTTGCCCTTCAGGTCCACAGCCACCTTGTTTACCTCCAAACGAACTGACTGCACGGTCGACTTCAGTGCAAAAAGGCGCGGCTAGCGGGCAAAAGGTTCCATGCATCGCCTGGGGTGGAATCGAGGTATTTGCAGCGGCAAAACGGGGGTGCGGGAACGGGTTGCGGGGCGCGCCGCGAATCAC
>JBKJZI010000100.1:0-8928 GCA_046715155.1 Chthonomonadales bacterium
GTTGTCGATGAAATTGAACTCCAGAACTGGCTGAACTCCGTGGCCTCCGATAGTCCGGAAGCGCGCCAGGCGGTTGTCAGGAGCGTTCCTGGCCGCCGCCGGCTGCGCCGAATTGCCGTCGAGCACACGGCGGGTCATGACTGCCCGTGCGGCAAACCGCATCTGGCGGTCATCGCGCCTGAGATCGGCGCCCAAATCCGGGAGAATGAGGGCTAGTTTCCAGCCGCGTGCAGTTCTGAGAGGGGCGCCTTGAATCGGCGCCCTTTTGTTTTGCGTAGCGGAATCGGGTTGTGGAAGAACGTATAATGGATTAGAGCCTGCGTTAACGACCCTCGAAGGAGGCAGGCGCGTGATGTATATCGCGGTTCACCACAGTATTACCGACCGAGAGCAGTTCTGGCGGATTCTGCAGGAGCTCTCAAACGGTCCCTCTTTCGGAACGAAGATTCACCGCATTCTGCGCAACGAGCCCGGCGATCGCGCTGTGATTTTGTGGGAGGCGGAGTCCGTCGAAGCGGCCCGCAATCACGTGGAATCCCGGCTCGGCGGATTCAGCGCTAACGAATACGAGCTCGTTAAATCGGCCCACGCCTGGGGTGTTGATTCCGACAAAGCCTGAATCAGTTCCGCCCGGGGGGCTTGGCCCCCCGGGCGGGTTCGCGTTCTCGGACCGTGAGTTGGTCAGAGCCAACGGAATACTACTTTGTCGAATTGAGCAGTTCGACAAGTGCGGCCCGATGCTCGCGACATTTGCAGTATAGTTCCTCCCGCCACCCCTGTCAAGCGGAATTGCAAAACGGAATAGACGCTCGTTCGTAGGGACTAGCCCCACCCAAACAAACAAGGGGGTTGGGGGAGGTCTATACCCTCCAGGGCGCTCGCATCGGCTTCTTTAGGAGCTTGTCGGCCTCCTTGTCTTTCTTGAACCGCTCCTTCTTTGGGTCCCACTCCAGGCGGCGTCCCAGGTCTATTGCCAGATTGCCGAGGTGGCAGACTGTGACGGATCGTTGGCCGATCTCTGCAGTGCAGATTGCAGGCTCACGGCTCCGGATGCAGTCTACGAAATTGCCCATGTGGTTGTTGGAGACGTATAGCTTCGTGGCGCCGGAGCTCAGAGGCTCGTCGAGCAGCTTCTGGTCGCTGGCCCGAATCACGCCTCGGCTGACGAAAATCCAGCCCGCATCGCCTTCGAAGAGGACGCCGTTTTCCTTCTCACTCATGCAGTGGACCGGGATATTGCCCGGATAAGTGTAGGTGACCAGGAATTTAGGGTACGTGTTGTAGCAGTTCTTTCCGGAGGGATCAGGCTTATCGCCTTTGCCTTCGATGGCGATGGGACCGTATTCATCCATTCCTAGCGCCCACTGAGCGATGTCGTTGTGGTGCGCGCCCCAGTCGGTCATCATTCCGCCGGAGTACTCGCGCCACCAGCGGAAACTGCCGTGTGTGCGCTCCTTCACGTACTCCGTCATCGGCGCCGGCCCCAGCCACATATTCCAGTCGAACCCGTCCGGCGGGGGAGTCTCAGGGAAAGGCCCACCGTTCGTGCTGCTCGGCAGGTGCGTCTCGACTCTCTTGAGATTGCCTATCCGGCCGTTTCGCACGAGCTCGCAGGCCAGGCGGAATCGGCCGTCCGAGCGCTGCTGGCTGCCTACCTGGAAAACCCGCTTTCTCTTCTTCGCCTCATTCGCGATAGCCCGTCCTTCGGAGATATAGAGCGTAAGCGGCTTCTCGCAGTAGACGTCTTTACCGGCTTTGAGCGCGTCCACGCAGATTTTGGAATGCCAGTAGTCCGGCGTGCCGATCACCACGGCGTCAATGTCTTTGCGCGCCAGCAGTTGGCGGTAATCCGCATACTTGGCCGTCTCCGGGCCGAAGACTTTCGCCGCTTCGTCCATATGGACGGAATCCACGTCACAAACCGCGGTCACTTTGCATCCGCGCTGACCGTGCGCGCCGCGGGCGTCGCCGAGACCCTGTCGGTATCCTCCCCTGCTTCCGCCCGGTCCGATCAGGCCGAAGTTGATCTGGTCGTTCGGTCCGAACCTCTTCTGCTTGGCGAGCGGACGCTCGTATTCCGCCGCAATGGCTTCGTTAGCGAACCAATCAGGCAAACCCGCCAGCGTTAGCCCCGCAACGGACGCCTGCAAGAATTTACGCCGGGAAAGATCAATATCTTTTTTCTCGTACACGCTGTGACCTCCAAACGGAGAATCGGGCGGACGGCGCCCGTGTGATTACCTATGAATTAGTTAGCCGCAACCCGGGAATCTCCTGCCCCTACACAAAGCAAAACGCCCCGGGAGTGAACCCGAGGCGTCGTAAAAAGGAACGAATCCGCTAGAAGTAGAACTCGACCTTCCTGTTACCGGTAAGATCTTGCATTCCGCTGAGGAGTTTTACGGCGTTCGTTTCCGCTTCGGCCAGAATCCGCCGCCCGTGCGCGGCCTCGATGAAGCGCTGCTTGAGCGCCTCGGTCGCTTCCGGCACGATATTCTCGTCCCGCCAGAAAATTCCCGATTCGCGGTCCACCACGCGCAGCTTGACATCCGGCGTATAGACCGTCGCTCGCGGAAGTTTGACTCGCAGCTTTACGCCCTCAGCCGAGGCCACGTGCGCCACGTCCGACGCGGAGACTTTGGAAAGGTCGACGCCGGCCTCCACCCCGCCTTCACCAACCACCAGGACTTTGTTCTTGGTCGTGGCACGGAACAGGGACTTTACGCCCGGAATCTCGGCCCAGAAACCCTCCGGCTCAACCGCTCGCTCGTGCCTGTATATGTCATGCAAGTTAAAACGTACAGTATGGAGCTGGCCGAGCTGCTGAATCTTCTCAAGAATGGGAGCTACCTGCGGCGCGGCATCCTTGTCACGCGCATTCCAAAACGCCGCGGTCAGGAGCCCGAACCCCCAGAATCCGCAGGCCCCGATCAGCAAAATGCGAATAGGCGAAAGCCAGGAACGTTTTCGATACATACTTTCTCCGGTCGATTGCTCTAGACACGAACCAATTTCCCTATTATCCCACACCGCCCCGAATTCGGCCAGACCTAATTGTGCATTGATTATGAGTATAATAATGTCTATCGAGGTATCGGAAGGAGGACGATCATGCGAGCGTTGAGAATTGGAGATCACGTCCGAATTGCGGACCGAACGCCGACCCAACTGGACAAGAAGTCAGGCCTTTTCTTCGACTATTACCGCGGTCTTACGGGAATCGTCCGCAAGCCATTCAAATCGCAAGAAGTTGCCGTGGAAATCGAGATGGATTGCCTCCCGGAAGAGATCCGAAAACGGCACACCCAGACTCGCGATCAGATGCGTCAACGCTGGTTGGAGGGCCTCTCCAACGATGCGCGCCGCAAACTGACTCCCGACGAGAAGTCCTTCGACCTCCGCTACGTCATCCTCATCTCCGCAAGGGACCTGGAAAAACGCAGAAGGATTGATACCTGATAACTGATAATTCCCCATGATTCCCATCATCGACACCCATCAGCATCTGTGGGACCTGAGCAGACTCAGGCTGCCGTGGCTGCCGGGCGATGGCCCGCTTGCGAGGAGCCACGTCATGACGGATTACCTGGAAGCCGTAGCCGATCTCAACGTGGTCAAGACGGTTTACATGGAGGTCGATGTCGCGCACGAGCAGCGGCCCGCTGAAGCGGAATACGTTATCGAACTCTGCCGCCGAGACGACAACCCCATGATCGCGACCGTCATCGGCGGCGACCCGGCCGAGCCCGGATTCGAGGCGTATGTCCGAAGATTCAGCGGCAGCCCTTATGTAAAAGGATTCCGCCAGGTGCTTCATGGCGAGTTGCCAAAGGGCCATTGCCTCAAGCCTGAATTCGTTCGCGGAATCCGCTTTCTCGGCGAGCTCGGATTGAGTTTCGATCTATGCTTGCGTTCAACAGATCTGACCGACGGTGCGAGATTGGCCGAACTGTGCCCGGAAACGCGTTTCATCCTCGATCACTGCGGAAATGCAGACGTCAAAGCCAAGGACCTGACGCAGTGGAAGCGAGACATGGGCGTAATTGCGGCGTGCGGAAACGTGGTCTGCAAAGTATCCGGAATCGTCGCGGCCGCCCCGCCCGGCTGGACCGCCGAAGACCTCGCGCCGATCATCCTTCACACGGCTGACGCCTTCGGCCGTGACCGCATCATGTTCGCCAGCGATTGGCCGGTCTGCACCCTCGCCGCATCCCTCCGACAATGGATCGAAGCCCTCAAGACCATTGTCTCCGACTGGCCGGATTCCGATCAACGCAAACTCTTCCACGACAACGCAGGCCGATTCTATGGAATCTGATGAGATCGCCCGCTCAATATCATACGGAGCGGGCGAGCGTAGCATCCGCTTGTCCAATTGGACTGTGACGCCTTGGCCTTTGAGAACATAACAGTCTAAGGCGTGGATTCCGCACGGCGCTTGATTGCCTGCATCGTAGCGTCGAGGTTTTGCTCCATCTTCTTCTTGATTAGCGCCTTGATCATGGGGCCGATGAGGGGGACGTTGTATTCGTAGTCCGTGACGGAATCGAAGCGCGTAGCGCCGCCTTGTTCGGTAAACTGCCAGTAGCCGCTCATGCTGTCCATGTCGCCTTTGATGAGCCGGAAGTCGTCGCGGTGAGCCGCCGGGTTCCAGATGTCTTCCTGAGTCCACTTGACCGTCATTTTGAACTCGCGTATCAGGCCCACCCAGTCGGTCACCGTCCGATTGCCGTCGTCGCTTCGGTCCTTGACCGTCAGCGATTGTAGGTCTTCCATGAACTGAGGGAACGACTCCACATCCCGCGCGATCTCGAAGACGCGTTCGATGGGGGCGTTGATAGTGACGGTCTGCTCGATGCGCGGCATGGCGGCTCCTGACAACTGGATTCCAATGTAGAATGCAAAGTTAGCAATGCAAAGTTAGCAATGAAGACCTGACGCCGCGGGGTCGCGATTCCCTTTTGAGTGGGCGATGCGGTGAATTTTGCATTTTGCATTGCTAACTTTACACTTTACATTGGAATCAAATCGGATTCAATGCGGATTCCACACAGCCGCTGACGATTCCCTGCGATGCGAATCATAACACTGACAACGGATTTCGGCCTGACGGACCCATTCGTGGGAGTCATGAAGGGCATCATCCTCTCGATAGCTCCGGAATCCACCATCGTAGACCTTACACACGCGGTTTCACCACAGGACATCGTGGCGGGGGCGCTCGCGGTGGAATCCGCGGTGGGTTACTTCCCGCCTGGGACGATTCATGTGGCAGTAGTGGACCCTGGCGTCGGTTCTGAACGGCCGTCGATCGCAGTGGAAACGAATTCCGCAATCTACGTTGGACCGGACAACGGGTTATTCACTCTTGCGCTTGCCAGACAGAGCGTAAAGCGAATGATCTCTGTTGAAAATCCGCGTTACTTCCTGCCCGAGGTCAGCGCGACCTTCCACGGCCGTGACATGTTCGCTCCTGTGGCCGCTCACCTGAGCACTGGCATTCGTCTGGAAGCGCTCGGCCCATCATTGGACGGAATCTGCGCTCTCGAGCTGCCGGGGCTGGTAATCCAGGCGAGCCGGATTCTGTCGGAGGTCCTGTCCATCGACCGCTTCGGGAATCTCGTCACCGGCATTACGCTTGCGCACCTTTCGGATTGGAACGCGGAATTGGCGCGAATAACCGTTGCAGGGGCGGAAGCAGGCGGAATCCATACTACGTACTCAGAAGTCGAGGCTGGCAGCCCGCTGGCGTACATTGGGAGCGGTGGGCGCCTGGAAATTGGTATCAGGAATGGGAGCGCTGCGCAAGTGTTCGGCGCGGGTAGGGGCACGATCATCGAGGTAATTCGCGGTTGACGGAATCTGAGTCAAACGTCGGCGAGCCGGAATTGGCGGTTAGAAAAAGGCTGCCTCTCCTCGGAATCGCCACTTCGCTGAATGCCGTGATCTTGCTCATCTTGTGGGTCGTGGAGGGTGTCATAGCCGAGCGGCTCCGGTTCCTGGTCTGGCTTACTTACGTCCCTCAGCAGCCCTTCGGAATCCCGCTTCTCATTCTGCTCCCGTGGTCCGTACTGGCACGCCGTTGGCGGCTCTTCCTCGCGAACATTACCGTTGCCGCGGCATTCCTTCTCACGTTCCTGGGATTCAACATTCCATTCGGCAGCGCGGGTCACTCAGCAAGCAGCCCGTTCCGATTGATGACGCTCAACACCCGAGTGGGAATCAATGGAGTGGACAAAATAGTGCGGCTGGTAGAGAGTGAGTCTCCGGATATCCTCTGCCTGCAAGAGACGCGCGGTTGGCGGGGAAACCCCGACCCCCTTCCGCCGATCCTTCGACGACTCCCTGGCTGGAACATGGCACGTGCCGGCGACGTTGCTACCGTATCCCGTCATCCCATTGAGCAGGTAAAAAGCTATCCCATGCTGCCGTTGATGGACCGGGCCGCGCTGCAAACGACCATTCGGCTTCCGCAGGGTTCCGTCACGATCTTCAACGTGCACTACAACACCAACTACCGCCGCCGCCCGGAACCCAATCGCAGCGGCCTGCCTCGCCTGTCGCTGCGCGCACTTGCGCGATGGGAACAAACCTCGGTTGTGCTTAATGCCGCGGATCCGGTAGCAGGTCCTCGCATTGTGGCCGGAGACTTCAACAACCCTCCGCGAGGCCTGACCTACGCTCGACTGAGCGAGCGTTTTACAGACTCCTTCCGCGCCGCCGGCTGGGGCTTCGGCTACACCTTCCGCTCCGACCTCCCCTTGATGAGAATAGACTACATCTTCACCAGCCCTGAAATAGGCGTGGCCGGCTGCCGGTCTCTAGACTCCGACGCATCCGACCATCGAGCCGTTGTGGCCGACCTCTCGGTGCGTTCACATATTGCGGAGTAATGGAGTAATGGAGTATTGAAGTATTGGGCTTCATCACTCCATCACTCCATCACTCCATCACTCCGAGTGTCCTCTACCACCCCACACAAAAAACCTGCGGCATTTACGGGTCAGCGTCGTCTATACGGCGGAGGGGCGCGATTGGACGAATCCCGGGCGGATTCGCAACTGATAGAGCGGTCGCTGGCGGGTGACGCCGGGGCGTTCGCGGACCTTTGCGAGCGTCACCGCGAGCGCATCTGGCGCGTCGTCGCCTCGGTGGCGAACGGCCCGGATGCCGACGATCTCGTCCAGGAAGCCGTGGTTCGGGCATTCCTCTCTTTGAAGAGCTACAGCCGCTCAGCCCCGTTTACAGCCTGGCTATCCAAAATCGCGCTCAACGCCGCGCACGACTACCACCGATCGGCCTGGAAGCGGAGAGTGCTCCTGTCCGAGAGGCAGCCGGACGAGGAATCCGGATGTCCCTCCGGCGAGGTCGAGCGCCGCGAGACGCTGCGAAAGGTGCGCGACGCGGTGTCGAAACTGCCGGAGAAAATGCGGACTCCGATATGGCTCCACTACTTCGAAGATTTCAGCATCGCCGAAGTCGGCGAGCTGGAGCGGACGTCCGAGAGCACAATCCGCGCTCGAATCAAGGCGGGAATGACGAGGCTATTCGTCGTGCTGCAGGACTACGTGGAAACTGTCCCGGAGACACTCACGCGAGCATTGGAGACGAAGCAATGCAAGATCTGAACCGCGATCCGTCGGAACCGCAGATACGCCGCCTGGAAGAGCTGCTCACAGCCGCGGCGGAATTCGAACCTGCTCGGCCCGCGCCAATTGGACTCGCATCCCGTGCCGTCTCCCCGCGACGAGGCCGACAGGCGCCCCGGCGTGCGGTCCTCGGAATCTGCGCAGGCCTCGCCCTGGCGGGAGCCGCCGCGGCCGCTGCTCTGATTATCCAGGTCCGCAACGCGCCCCAGAATCTGCCGAGCGAGGTAGCAGTTCATCGAGGCGCTCAAACTGGAGTTCCAACGGCCCTGATCGAAGAGAAGGAAAAAACCATTCCGAAGAAGCCGGGAGATTCCGGCGGTTACAAGATCACGGACGCCTTCGATAGGCGCAAGGTCGACTTGAGCCCGAAACTACGCCGGTTCCGGACGGTCCGCCCGCACAAGGCGCCAAAGCCGGTGATCGCGAAGGCGGAAATCACCCAGGAGGTCGTTCACCTATTCGAGACGGGGATTATCGCGCCCGTCCTGATCTCAACTCCGGACGCGGAATCCGGCGCGACTATTCTGCAAACATCTTTGATCGAGATTCCCATCGAGCAAAGCGAGCTGGTGCTCCGAGAAGGCTACGACAGCCCGCACATTCGTCCAATCACCAATGAGGAGAATCCATAAATGCAACGCATTCGTTTGACCTTCGCTGCCGCGTTCGTCGCGGCAGCGGCGGCAGCCGCCGCCCAGAGCGCGCAGTCTACGGCCGTCGAGCCTGTCCGCGTACAGTCCACGGTCGCCGAACCTGCAAAACCGAAGTCCGTAGCCACGGTTCGCGCAGCTTACCCGCGGGCCGCCCAATCGGTGATCTATGGTACGCCGAACACACCGTACGCCCTGACCGCCGCAAACGCCTACGACACCACCAAAGTAAGCCCCGACATCGACAACATGAAAGTGGGCGACGCCGTCAAGAAGATGCTGGAAGGCGCCGGTAAGGAGGTGGAGCTCGACAAGGACCTTCCCGATGTCCGCGTGAGCGTTAAGGCCAAGGACATCCGCCTCGGCACCTTCATGGACATGATGTCGCAGGCCGCCGGCGCCGGCTGGAGTATCGAGATGCGCGACGGCAAAGCCCGCTACCGATTTGGCAAGGACGTCAAGGCCTTCGGCAACTGGGTCATCGATCCGCTGACCGCGAAGGGTTACCGCAGCCTGACCACTCCCCAGAATGGCACGTTATTCAACAGGCTGAACAAGGGCCAGTCATTCGTCTTCACGGATCCAACCACCGGGACATCCACCTTCCAGAATTATCTTGGAGCGGAAAC
>JBKJZI010000101.1:0-4483 GCA_046715155.1 Chthonomonadales bacterium
ACCGGCGGGAGGGCATTTTACTGCGGCAGAGCCGCGGATGGTTCCAGGTTGGCGGTATGGGGCACGAGTCGCTGGCTGCGCTGGCGTATCTGCTGCGTCCGGACGACTACATCTTCCCGTATTACCGCGACCGCGCCCTTGCGCTTGCACGGGGCGTGTCAAACTACGAGTTGGCGCTCGCATACTTCGCCAAGCGTGATTCCAGCAGCGGCGGCCGCCATATGCCCGGTCACTATAGCAGCCGGGAACTGAACATCTTTTCCGTAGCAACTCCTACGGCTTCTCAATGTATCCCTGCCGCCGGAACAGCCTGGGGCCTGAAGTTGGACGGCCAGGACTCAGTAGTCCTTTGTACCGTTGGCGACGCTGCGGTCCGGCAGGGCGAGTACTACGAGGCAATCGTCTTCGCCATTCAAGAGAATCTTCCGGTCGTCATGGTCGTGGAGGACAACCAGTTCGGAATCAGCACGCCCACCGCCCGGCACAATCCTTACCGGCTGCGCGTGTTCCACGAGGACCATGTCATATTCGTGGACGCGCGCGATTCATACGAGGTTTACGCAAAGGGGGCAACCGCCGTTCAGCGCGCCCGGCAAGGCGGCGGTCCTACGGTCCTTTGGTGTGAATTGGACCGCCTTTGCTCTCACACTTCTTCGGATGATCACCGAGTCTACCGCACCGAGGAAGACATAGCCTGCATGATGCTGCGCGACCCCATCACGACGCTGGCGAACAGGCTCATAGCGGAGGGCCAGATCACGGATGAGGAGTGGCGGAATTGCCAGTTAGAAATCTCGCAGCAGGTAGAGGAAGATTATCTTCGCGCCGAAGCCGCGCCGGACGTGGACCCCGATAAGGTCATGGAATGGCTGTACGCGCCGCCGAAGCCCCCTGTCTCACCTCCGGTGAAGCCCGCCGAATCGATGACGATGGTGACAACCATCAACGAAACGCTCCGCGCGGCGCTCGCTTCCAGCGACCGGGTCATTATGATGGGAGAAGACATCGAGGACCCGAAGGGCGGCGTCTTCGGACTTACGAAGGGCCTGAGCACTCAATTCCCGGAACGGGTGTACAACGCTCCGCTCGCGGAAGCCACCATCGTGGGCACGGCTGTGGGACTCGCCGCCGCCGGGTATCGACCGATCTTCGAGCTGCAGTTCATCGACTTTGTAACCACAGGAATGAACCAGCTCATGACGCAGGTGGCGTCGCTCCGCTGGAGGTCGCTGGGAGACTGGTCGTGCCCGATGGTTCTGATCGCGCCATGTGGGGCCTATCTACCGGGCGGAAGCCTCTGGCACAGCCAGAGCAATGAAGGCATCTGGGCGCACATCCACGGGATACAGGTCGTGATTCCGAGCACGCCCGAAGACGCCGCCGGGCTCCTCTGGTCGGCAATACAGGATGACAATCCAACTCTCTTCCTCGTACCCAAGCACATCTTCCGCAAGCGGATATCCGGAATTCAGGAGTTCCCCGCGGTACCGCTCGGGAAATGCGCGGTCCGGAGAGAGGGAACAGAGGTGACACTCGTGACGTGGGGAAATGGCACCGAAATGGCCGCCGAAGTGGCTGAGCGGGCCGCGAAGGAGGGTGTTTCCGTCGAGATTGTCGACCTCCGCTCCATCGAGCCCTGCGATTGGGAAGGCGTCGCCGCTTCAGTGGCGAAAACCGGGCGGCTCGTGGTACTGCACGAGGACAGTCGGACCGGAGGTTTTGGCCAGGCCGTCGTCGCGGAAATGACGGCGCATCCCCCGCGATGGAACGCGTTCCTCTCGGCGCCCCAGCTCGTGGCCCGTATGGACGTGCACGTTCCGTACTGCCCTGCACTCGAATACAATGTTCTTCCAGCCATCGACGACATAATGAACGCAATCCGTACGGTAATGGAGTAGTCGATGGCGTCGGTGGAAATCCGGATTCCCCAGCTTGGGGAGGGCCTCCAGGAGGCACGCATAGTTCGCTTCCTCAAGCAGCCGGGAGAATCAGTCCAGCGCGACGAACCGATCTTCGAAATGGAGACCGACAAGGCGGTCATGGAGATCGAATCTCCTGCCGCCGGCGTCCTTGGGGCATGGGACGCGCAGGAAGACCAGGTACTGCCTATCGGCGCCGTGATAGGCCGTATCGAGTCTGATGGCGCACAAACCGCCACTCTGCCTTCACAAATCTCCGAGCAGGCGTCATTGACACAAGCCTATTCTGCCGACCGAAGCGTTGCCGCCTCACCTACCTACGAACCTCCATTAAGTAGGGCAGCAACCGAATCTCTGCCAACAAGCGAGACGCTGCGGAATCAGCTCGTAGCGCCGCGGACAAAGGCATATGCCAGGGAAAAGGGGATATCGGACGACGATCTAGCGCGACTGGCCGCGGAATCCAAAGGACGTCTCCTGCCTGAGGCAATCGATCGATTCCTTGCTGCCCGCACGGATCGTAAGTCGGTCCATACCGCTACCGTCGCACCCTCCGACAAAGATGGAACGGGTTACCAGGACTCAGCGCTGCCCCAGCGACAGCGAACTCTGGTGTACCGCCTCCAGCGGGCAACGAAAGAGATCATCCCGGCAACGATGGAGATGGGTGTCGATTGGAGCGCCGTAGAAGCTGTGAGATCACAACTCAAGGATGCAGGCGGATTCCAGGCCGAAGCCACGCAGTTTCTCTTGTTCGCCTGGTGCGTAGCGCAAACCGCCCGAAACTTCCCACAGTTCAGGTCGGCCCTCCTCAATTCAGATACGCTGCGAGTGTATAATCATCTGAACCTTGGGATAGCCGTCGCGCTCCCGGAGGATGAGCTATTAATGGCGCGCGTGGACAACGCCGACGCGCTCGCATTCTCCGAGTTCATCAAGGCCGCACAAGAAGGTATCAAAAAGGCGCGAGAGGGCCAGGACCAAACGACGGCTACGATGCCGCTTTCGCTGACGAATATGGCAAGCGCCGGAATCCGAATGGGAATCCCGATTATCGCCGCGCCCGCGGTTGCGACGCTCTTTGTCGGCGAGGTTTTCGACGACGCTTACCCGCTGGCAGGCGGTGGGATCGGATTCCGGCGTGTGGCGAATATGGTGCTGAGCTTCGACCATCGGGTAGCCAACGGAATCGGGGCCGCCAAATTCCTTTCCGAGATTCGAGATCGGGTCGAGGGGCTGAGGGATCAGTTTCCGCCTTCGTCCTGATATGACACGTCTATTTGTATTGGGGGAATGAAGACCCAGATTCGTATCCGCGATATCTTCAGCGGAGTCCTCGATCTCTTATATCCTCCGAAGTGTATCGTCTGCGGTACCCTCGGGCTGGAGCCGGCCTGCGCGGAGTGTCTTCGCGGATTCCGCCCTATTCCAGGTCCGATTTGTCGCCACTGCGGATCCGTGTTGGAATCGGGCAAGTGCAAACGATGTCGATTTATCCCTGCAGAGTACATTTCGGGCGCGCGCTCGGCTTGCGTATTTGAAGGGACTTTGCGTAGAGCGATCCATCGTCTCAAGTATGAAGGCAAGCGGAGTCTTGCGGGACCGCTCGGAATCTACCTCGGAGAATTCCTGTCGCGCCGACCTTTCGGGCGGATCAAACATGACATGATTGTGCCGATCCCGCTGCATCGCACGAAATTGCGGGAACGAGAGTTCAACCAGGCGGCATTGATAGCGAACGAAGTCGGCCGGATTCTATCGTTACCCGTCGTGGAAGAATGTGTCATAAGGGTGAGAAACACGAGTCCGCAGGTCGGCCTCGACGCCTCAGAGCGCGTCCGCAACGTAAAGGGCGCCTTCCGCGTTGTGGACCCCGGCGCGCTCAAGGGTCGGAACGTGCTGCTGGTCGACGATGTAGCTACGACGCTCAGTACCGCCGACGCGTGCGCGGAGCCGATTTTAGACGCGGGCGCTCAGGCCGTAGTCGTCAGTACGCTTGGACGCGATCTGTAGCGGCGAACCATTCCGATATCATCAGCGTCTGTAATGGTGGCGCCTCGGGTCGCCGAAAGCGTCCATGATATACTAAGCGTCCGCCAAATCGGCACCTGGACTCCACGGTACAACGATTTCTGCACGCCCACTGTGTTTTGAACACTGTAACAAGAAAGAACCTTGCGCAATTTCGCGATGGGTAACCCTATTCAGCTATCTTCCGTCCTAAGTACGCGATCGGCAAAACGAGCAGTAGCTCTGCTGGTCGTGCTCCTGGGGGCGGTCGGTTTACGATTGGCCGGCGCGTCTGGTTCAGTGAAGCCGCTTGAACGGGCTGAGTCCGCGCTGAAGCGTCTTCAGGCCGGCGACCATCGAGGCGCCGCCGAACTTGCAAAGCAGGCCATCGATGGCGACCCGGGAGAACCGCTCTTTCACAATCTGGCAGCGACGATTCTACTTTTGACGGGAGAAGCTGCTGGCGCTCAATCGGAATGGCAGAACGCACTTGCGGACATGCCCGATGATGGCCTGGCGCGCTTTGGGCTCGGCTTATCGCTCCTTGCTCGTGG